>NZ_JAMWEL010000099.1 GCF_024509555.1 Streptococcus suis | reverse complement strand
ATGTTTACCAAAAAGTAGCTAACTGGATTCCACTCATTCCGAATGTACCAGAGAATAAACGTCCTAAGACAGAATACCCATTTGACCCAACTGAGCCAGATAAGGAAATTCCGTCTATCCCAACCAATCCGACAACAGATCAACCAGTCATTCCGCACGTACCGGGTTACACCCCAGTCGATCCGAAGGACAATACTCCGTTGACACCTGTTGATCCAGAAGATCCAAGCAAGGGCTACGTTCCAC
>NZ_JAMWEL010000098.1 GCF_024509555.1 Streptococcus suis | reverse complement strand
AAGGAGGTGCTGGAGGCTTATTTGCCATGGAAGGAAAAAATTAAGAGAGCATGTAAATAGAAAAAGGTTCCAGAGTCAATAGGACTTTGGAGCCTTTTCAATATACTTTGTTATTGGGCGGTTACTATAAAAAACAAACTGGAGGATTTATTATGTCTCAGCCCATCGTCCCATTGACTATTCCCCAATCTCGCCGCTTTGAAAAGAAAAGCAGAAACGATATTCTGATGAGAATTCGTCTCGGAAAAACGG
>NZ_JAMWEL010000097.1 GCF_024509555.1 Streptococcus suis | reverse complement strand
ATATGAGTCTTTCTAAAATGATAGTTTGAGCACTTTTCATTATAGGTCATATGGGACTTTTTTTCTATACTCAAAAAGGCTCCATAATTTCCATGGTGGATTTACCCACTACAGAAATTATAGAGCCTTTTTTTGACTAAAAATGTTGATAATAGTGAGTTTTAGGGTTGAAAAAGTTGAAAAAAAGAGTACACTAAAGTTACTGGCTCTGAGACGTCTCAAAGTAAGTTCTAGCTATCTGGAATTTTGGATG
>NZ_JAMWEL010000096.1 GCF_024509555.1 Streptococcus suis | reverse complement strand
ATGAGGAGACACTCGCAAAAAAGGAGGTGCTGGAGGCTTATTTGCCATGGAAGGAAAAAATTAAGAGAGCATGTAAATAGAAAAAGGTTCCAGAGTCAATAGGACTTTGGAGCCTTTTCAATATACTGTAACCGCCCAATAACAAGGTA
Source organism: Streptococcus suis (assembly GCF_024509555.1). Classification (GTDB taxonomy): domain Bacteria; phylum Bacillota; class Bacilli; order Lactobacillales; family Streptococcaceae; genus Streptococcus; species Streptococcus suis_AD. The sequence continues at coordinate 104 of NZ_JAMWEL010000096.1, read as the reverse complement.
TCTATCCACTCACTCCTTCCTCCGGTATACTGTTATAAAAAACAAACTGGAGGATTTATTATGTCTCAGCCCATCGTCCCATTGACTATTCCCCAATCTCGCCG
>NZ_JAMWEL010000095.1 GCF_024509555.1 Streptococcus suis | reverse complement strand
ATTTCCTTACCAGCAACGACTGTTGAACCGTCAGCTGTTACAGTTGTTTCCTTAGCTGTCTTAGGATTATTGTCTTGCTCATCTGGGATACCGTCGTTGTCATCATCTGTGTCCGTCACATCTGGTTTACCATCGCCATCTGTATCACGTTGGATAGTGACTGGAACATTAACAACTTTCTCAACACCGTCTGTTGTTACAGTTACTGGAATGTTAACTGTACGAGCTTCCTCGTCGTCTTTCCAATCTGTAAT
>NZ_JAMWEL010000094.1 GCF_024509555.1 Streptococcus suis | reverse complement strand
GCCTTCATGTGGGCTGGTTGAGCGAGTATCAACTTGAAGTCATCACATAGAGCATGCCAGACAGGTCGCCAATAAACACCTGTGCTTTCCATACCAACAGCTTCCACATGAAATTGACTGAGAAAATTGTGGCAAGCACGTAGGCCTTTAGTCGTTGTATCAAACGTAGCCGTCTCACGCTTTGGACGAGTTGAGGTGAGTGGTCCATGTAGGATACAGACAACGATATTGGCTTGATGGACATCAATACCTGCA
>NZ_JAMWEL010000093.1 GCF_024509555.1 Streptococcus suis | reverse complement strand
ACACTGCTAAGAATAATCCAGACACAACAGCACCAGAAGTACCATCAGTAGTAGCTAACGAAGATGGCTCAGTCACTGTAACTCCATCAACCACAGCAGGTGATGATACTAAGACCGTTGACATCACATACACTGATGAAAATGGAACAGAACAAACAGTAACTGTTACTAAAGAAGATGATGGTACATGGTCCGTTCCAGCAGATTCAGGTGTCACTGTAGATCCTACTACAGGCGCAGTCACAATTCCAGCAG
>NZ_JAMWEL010000092.1 GCF_024509555.1 Streptococcus suis | reverse complement strand
AAAACAAGCCAAGTTATCACGAAAAAGAAACGAAAAAAAGTTTCAAAAAAGAGTTGACAAAGCAAGTTGAAGATGATAGAATAATTGAGTTGTCAAATCTGAAACAAAACAACACGAAAAAAGAAATTAAAAAAGTTTCAAAAAAGTGTTGACAATCAGTTGAAGAAATGATAAACTAAGATAGTTGTCGCGAGAGCGATGAACAAGACCTTTGAAAATTAAAGAAGACGAACCAAACGTGCAGGGTGATTTATC
>NZ_JAMWEL010000091.1 GCF_024509555.1 Streptococcus suis | reverse complement strand
CACGTTGGATGGTGATAACAGCTGTATCAGTAACTGGTGTGCCTGTCGCATCTGTCACTGTAGCAGTAACTGTAACTGGTACTGAATCCTGACCTGCTGGAATCTCTGCGCCTGTTGGAGTACCCTCAATTTGCTTAGTCGTTGGATTGTAGGTCAAGCCTGCTGGCAAGCCTGTGACTTCAACTGTTGCTTGTGTATCGTCGCTAGTTACTGCAACTGGGATTGGAGTGATTGGTTGACCTGCAACAGCTGTCG
>NZ_JAMWEL010000090.1 GCF_024509555.1 Streptococcus suis | reverse complement strand
AGGTAACACATCAACACCAACAGAAGCCACTACAACAGCTAACCCATCAGATGCGGATGAGAACACACCAAAAACTCCAGCCGTAACGCCAGTTGAAGATACAAACAACTTGACTGATGATGAGAAAACTAAAGTTAAGGAAGAAGTTGAGAAATCTAATCCAGACCTTCCAACAGGAACAGAAGTAACAGTTGGTAACGACGGAACAGTAACAATTAAATATCCAGATGGCTCAGTTGACACAATTCCAGGTAC
>NZ_JAMWEL010000009.1 GCF_024509555.1 Streptococcus suis | reverse complement strand
GACACCTGTTGCTTCAAAGATGATTTCTGGCTTATGGACGGTTTTCAAATCGCCAAGTAGCCGAGCAAAGCCTAAGGCGTCATTGGACATGGTATAGCCATGAACTTTCTCACCATTGACTAGAATGTTCACTTCTGAACTTGCCTTACTCACATCAATCCCAAAAACTGCACGCATGATATTACCTCTTTGTCTTGAATGATTCCTTGTTTTAGTGATGTCATTTTCAATACTCGACGTCAGGCGTCCCACATACTTTGATAACATTCTTTCTAAAACAGGTGCCTTGCCAGTTTTTGATGCGACGTCTAGCGTCAAAAGAGTTCTCGACTTAACAAGACACCTCTACTTTATCATAAAGAAAAAGTAGTGAGTACTCTCTCCCGTCGGAGATTTCCTCACTACTAATCTTAGTATGTTTTTGACCAGTCGAGTTCTTTCCCGCTCCCGCTCATCAAATCAAGTCAACAACGACTGGGTTTGATTTTCGAAGAGTATTACTTAGTGATCCGTTCTTGATAGGCTTCTCGTGCCTGGTCAAAGAGCTCTTGGACCTGCTCAATGGTTTCTGCCTTGGCAACGGCTCCACGGATTTTGGCTGCACCTGCTGAGCCACGGAGATAGTGGGGAGCAAGACCACGGAATTCGCGGACGGCAACTGACTCGCCCTTGAGATTGGTCAATCGGGTCAGGTGGTCGAAGGCGACATTGAGTTTGTCGTCAAAGGAGAGGTCGGGCAGGACTTCTCCTGTTTCGAGATAGTGGTTGATTTGGTTGAAGATGTAAGGATTTCCCATAGCAGTTCGTCCGACCATGACAGCATCAGCACCGACTTCCTCGATTCGCTGGCGGGCATCTTCTACATTGCGGATGTCGCCGTTTGCGATGAAGGGAATCTTGGTCAGGCTGCCAGCCACCTTGGTCAAGGTCTCTAGGTCAACGGTTCCTGTGTACATCTGCTCGCGGGTCCGTCCGTGCATGGCTAGGGCAGATACACCGGCACTTTCTGCGGCCAGGGCGTTTTCGACCGCTAGGTCGGTATTGTTCCAACCCGTCCGCATTTTAACAGTCAAGGGAATATCGAGGACCGAGGTCACTTCCTTGATGATGTGGTAAATCTTGTCGGGGTCCTTGAGCCACTTGGCACCAGCTTCGTTTTTGACGACCTTGTTGACAGGGCAGCCCATGTTGATATCTACGATATTAGCCTTGGTGTTGGTCTGGATGAAGTCGGCAGCTCGTTTCAGTCCTTCAGCGTCGCCACCAAAAAGCTGGATAGACATCGGGTATTCGTTGTCGTCGATATGGAGCATATGAAGGGTCTTCTCGTTGTTGTAGAGAAGGCCTTTTTCTGAAATCATTTCCATAACGACCAGTCCTGCACCCATTTCTTTGGCAATGGTGCGGAAGGCCGAGTTGGTCACGCCAGCCATTGGGGCCAGCACGCAGCGATTGGGGATTTCCACATCACCAATCATGAAAGGGGTATTGAGATTAGCCATTGATGAGTTCCTCCAAATCGTTTTCGTCAAAGTGGTAATGGGTCTGGCAGAATTGGCAGGTGATGTCCACGCCCTTGTCTTCCTCTTTCATCTCTTGCAGGTCCGATTTTGGCAGACTGGCCAGAGCATCGAGGAAGCGGTCCTTAGAGCAGTCGCAGACAAAACCGATTTCTTCTTCTGACAGACGTTTGAAGTCGTCGTCGCCATAAATGGCGGATAGCAGAGCTTCTATGTGGTTTTCAGAAGCCAGTAAGCTCGAAATGGCAGGCATTTCTTGGATGCGTTTCTCGAAACGGGCAATTTCAGCCTCAGTCGCACCTGGTAAAACTTGCAACAAGAATCCGCCAGCTACCTTGACCTTGTCTTCTTCGTCCAACAAGACGTTCAGCCCCACCGCAGACGGTGTCTGCTGACTATCCGTCAAGAAATAGGCAAAGTCTTCACCGATTTCACCCGAAATCAAGGGGGTCATGGAATTGTAAGGGTGGCCTGTTCCGTAGTCTGTGATGACTAGGAATTGGCCATTGCCCACAAGAGGTCCAACGATGACTTCACCAGTCGCTGTCCGTTTGTAGTCCAAGTCTGGATTTTGAATGTAGCCCTTGACCTGACCTTTGGTATTGGCAACGGAGATGATAGCCCCAACAGCACCGCTAGCTAAGATTTTCAGGGTAATCTTGGTGTCGCCTTTTTCATTGGCAGCCAAAATCTGATTGGCAATGAGGGTGCGCCCCAGAGCAACGGTGGATGACGCCATGGTATCGTGTTTTTCTTGGGCTGTTTTGACGGTTTCTGTGCTGTCCAGCACAAAGGCACGGAAATGCCCGCTTTTTGATAGTGTCTTAATAATTTTATCCATAAGGATTATTATAGCACAAGTGGAGAGGGAGGGGGAAGAAAATGAGCTGAACTAGTTATTATTAGTGCTAATATTGTATTGGATAGCACAGTTTCACATTTTCACTTTAGTTATAAAGACAGGATCGGATGCAAATGTAGAAAAATGAAATATTAGTAAATAATGACGTGATTTACAGGGATAAACTACTTTTTTTTTGAGAGAAAATATGCTATTATAAAGGGTAGAATATTAGATAGATAGGAAAAATAGGTGACCACTTTGGAAGAGAGAACTACAAAGCTAATTAGCTATATTCTAGTAGGCACTCAAGAAGAAATTTTAAAAGAAAAATACCCTACTAAGAAGAAATTTAATTTGAAACAGAAGAAGCAGGAATTGTTGGACAAAGGCTATGAGATCGTTGAAGATATGATCAGTCCGTCATTTTTTGCTGGCAATGCTAAAGAACACTATCTATTTGTACGTGAAAAAGAAAGTATTGTATTTCCGACAGCATCACGGAAAAAAGGAGATAATGTTCCATTTTCTAAAAAATTATCTTGGCCAGCTGGTGTTTCTGAGAAGGACCTGGTACGTAGCGTAAAACGTACGATTTTGTTCCAAGATAAAGATGGAGAAGACCTAGCTTCTGCAATTGTACAAGAAGTTCGTATTGGTCGCTCCGCTATTGTCAATCATGCCCAAGGAACGGTTTCGTATTTAGACTGGCAGCCACTGTCTACTTCGCAAGGATTTAAAGCTGTCGATGTGCCTAAAATAAATGGATATGAAGCGACAGAAGAACGAGTTGCGGCCTTGGAACAAGTAGATTTTTCAAAAGAAAATCAGACGGTTGTTGTTCAGTATCGTGGTATTAAATGCCGTGTTCATCTGCGTGTAATTGATCTTGAAACCAATGAGGAGCTATTTACTGATACCTATGTAGGTCGTACCGGTGAGCCAGTCAAATATCCTATTGTTCGTTTGCTACAGAAATATGCTGTTTTGGGTTATGAAATAGTTTCGAACGATTTTATCGAGGGCCACCGTTTCAGTTCCAAGGATGAGCGAACATTTACTGTAAAAGTAAAACCAAAAGTACTGGTTTTTGATACAGTTGATCAGCTTCCTAAGGTTGGTTCAAAAATTTACCCAGATATCAAAGAGAGTCCTGTTTGGCCAAAAGGCTTAGGTCATAACGATATTGAGCGTAAGGTTACTCGTAAGATTTTCTTCAAACACGAAGATGGTTCCCTAGCACAGAAAACCTTTGTTCAAAGCATTGTATTTGAACGCAGTGTTGTCTATAATTTGGTCACAGGTGAGTTGCTATACAGTCCGTGGGAATCGGATAGAGAAACCTTGCCAGCATTCCCGGCACCTGAGATTGAAGGTTATCGAGGCAAGCCGTCTTACATTCCAGAATGGACCGGTATTTCGCATAACAGTCAGGATCGTTCAGAAATTATTGTTTATACAAGAACGATTCAGAAGGCGGAAGTTCATTTTATAGATCAAGCTCAGAATGTTCTCTTATACCGTACGGAATTGATTGGACGTAGTGGAGAAACGCTGAACTTTAAACCAGATACAAAGCTACAAGAACTTTATCAGAATGGTTATGAACTGGTTAAGAGTGATTTCCCTGAGAGTGGTAATTTTGGCTACCAGTCAGAGCAACGTCAGTTGTTTACATTTACTATGCGTCCTAAGATTGTTACTGTTCGACATAAGTATCCGAAGGAAGCTGGTACCTATGTTGAAAAAACTGGTCGTGGCGCAAAATGGCCAGCAGGGGTTTCAGAAGCAGATCTGAACCGATCAGTAACTCGTACAATTCGCTATTTGGCAGAAGATAATTCAGAAGTGAAGCGTCCGGATAGAGATAGTGTCTTGTTTGTTCGCGAAGCAAAAGTGAATTTGGTTTCTGGTCATATTGAATATTCAGATTGGCATGCGGCCAAGAAAATTCTGCCTGAGGTTGTTGTTGAGCAAGTCGATGGTTACTACAGTCATCAGACAGTAGTGCCGGCTGTTACCCATATCGAACCGTCATCATTTGACATTGACCATGTTGTTCGTTATGTTGCAGTGAAGAAACCATACTGGTTGCGTATCTACAAAGAAGGGACAGCCATTGTCTTAGCTGAGCGTATGACTTATAGCAAGGATGAGGCGGACCTGAAAAACGAAATTGACGGTTTACTGGCTCCTATTTACGAAAAAGGATATGAGTTAATCAAAGATTACTCTTTAGAAGTTGGTGCAGACAATCAAGTTAGTGTGTATGTCCGTCCAATCGTTAAGGTATTGACTGTTGAAACTGCTAAAAAAGCAAATGCAGGTATTGATGGATTTAAACGTTTGTCTTGGCCTAAAGGTGTTGAAGCCAAGAATCTTCAAAAAGTAGTTGTTCGAAAAATTCAATTCTGTAATGATGCTGGTGTAGAAATTGCACCTGCTGTTGAACAAGAAGTTGTTTTGACCCGTAAAGCCAACGTGTCCCTTCCAACAGGTCGAATTTCTTACGGGGAATGGACTGGTCAAACAGATACCTTCCCAGAAGTTGAATCACCAAATGTTGCAGGTTACAAACCACAGGTGGAAAAAGTAGGCGAACAAGAAATTACTTCGGATACTACCTCTCAGGTTGTTACGGTTGTTTATCAACATAATCCTCAACAAATTACAGTTTATTATCATAATTCTGCGGACAATAGCAAAGTATTTGTTGATGAGATTGTTGGGCGTGTCGGTGAAAAAATCCACTACGTTCCACAAAAACGTTTGGCAGCTAATGGTTTGATTGGTTATGATATTGTTGAAAACAAGTGTCCAGATTATTTAGTTGTTACAGAAAAAGTTCAAGAGTTCCATATTTCTGTTAGTGAACGAACAACTGTAGTTACATGGGAAGAACCTAAGGAAGCCTATAGTGTCTTGGAGCTTGCAGATGGTGAAATCTTCGTTTGGCCAAGAGGTTTGGATAAGACTTCATTATCATACAAAGTGATTCGTCATATCGACTATGTTTATGATAATCAAGAAACAGCTAGTGAATCGATTGTTCAGGAATGTATAGTTTATCGTGAGGCAGTTGTTAATCTGGTAACTTCTGAAGTCACTTATGGGCAGTGGAAGTCAGATAAAAAATACTTCGATGCAATTGAATCACCTGTTCTTCAAGGTTATGAAGTTGATAAGAATCAAGTTTCTTCATTGAAAATTAAATTGGATGGTGCCGCAAAACGTATTCATCATGTTATCACCTATTATGAAGTACCGTATCGATTTAATGTTACAGTTGAAGATATTCATGCTGAGAAAGTACTTGAAACAGCCCAGTTTGTGGTTCGTGCCGGTGAAAAATTAGGCTATTCATTGGATAATCTGATAGCTCATTATACAAATCAAGGGTATGAGTTAGTTGAAACAATTGTTCCAGAACAATTCAGATTGGAAAGCACAGATGATAACCTAGTTGAAATTCATCTTCGTCCGCATTTCGTAACTGTTCAATTAGAGGATATCCAGAGCAAGTTTTCAACAATTCCAGAGCAAGAAATTGTTCAGAAATTGAAGACTATTCCAGGTTTGAGCTTGTTTGATGTTTCATACCAATTGAAGCGAACAGTTCAGTATGTCTTTACTGATGGTCAGGAAGCAGCTCCAAGTTCTGAAAGCTATGTCCATTTTGAGCGTCAAGCCAAGGTAAATATGGTAACAGGAACTGTTCAATATGGGGACTGGTATAGTTACTATCCTATCTTTGATGAAGTTATGAGTCCGATTATTGAAGGATTCCAAGCTAGTCAGGAAATTATTCCAAGTTTGGCTAATGTTTCAGTCAATATGGGTGATAGTGTTGAGCGAGTTCGTTACACACCGCGTATTCAGGAAGTTGTTGTTAATGTTATCAATAAGGCAACAGGTGATGTTTTATATACTGAAACTATTCAAGGGAATACAACACCTAAGCATATCTTCACCTCTGAAGAAGTACTCGGACAATACATCCATAAGTCTCTTCAAGGAGGGGAGCCAGCACAAATTGAGGAACCTATCCGTGAGACTAAAGTAAAGACAGAACAAATTGGTCAACATTCAGAAAAATCTATTCAGTCAGACAAAGCTATTTCTTCTGAGAAAGTTACAGTAACTGAGGAAAATGAAGGTTTCCTTGCAAGAATCAGACGGAAAGTTCGTGCCTTGTTAGAAGATTAAGATGTATGAATGTACTTGTGTCTTTTCTTCAAATGCTAGTCTAGTTTTCTCTACCTGTTCTTCGTAACCAAGGTAGAAGAAATTAAAATTAAAACCCTCCAAAGGTAATATGGCCTCTGGAGGGTTTTTGAGTGAAAGTTCAAATATAGCAAGTATTATTAGAAACAGGACAAAACTAAGTTCATAAATTTGAGAATTCTGGAGCAATTTTGGTAGCTGGATTCTGACACTAAAACCAGTCCTTATCTTAATTCAAACTACGAAATATGCTTTGTAGGAATAATAAAAGATTAACCAGATTATCGGGAGTGGGAAAGAACTCGACCATTCATAGAAGAGTTCGTCTTCCCACCCCCGCACAGTTGATTAGGTCAGATTTGGAGTGTGAAACACGAACAAATCTGCCAATCAACCACTGCGCTGAGATGTTGACACGAACTCTGAGAAGTGGCTTTGGACTTTTTGCCCAGCCACTTTCGGTTTGCCCGACTCTTCGGAAGTGCCTTGTTTCGCATGCCATATTTCCAACCACTGTACCTATTCTATAATGGTAATCTGCGCCTCAGCACCTTATCCGAAAACTAAAGTACACAATTATGCATAAGCAAGGGGTTATATCATTAAAGGTATGAAATTTCTGGAAACAACTTCCTCAAAATTTTAGGTGTAATATTCTGACCAGGTCCTGCGTAGGTATAGGTGTGTAGGTACATGGCAGGGTTAAAGTTAAGCTCGATACAGGTGCAGTTTGGCTCGTCCTTGCTGGCTGGCTTGGTGCGGTCTGGGATAATCAAGTCCACACCGCAAGCCCAAGCTCCCATAGCAGTCGCCATATCAGCGGCCAGTTGCTTGTAGGACTCGTCCATCTGGTCGGTCATGTCAATGGAGTCGCCACCGGTTGAGATATTGGAATTGCCACGCAGAAAGGCTTGAAGGCCCTCTGGCAAAACTGTATCGGGCATGTAGCCTTGTTGCTCCAACATAAGTAGTTCGATGTCGCCTAGATTGATGATTTCAAGCGGTGAACGGTGGTCACGCCCTCGCAGTGGATCTTGGTTTTTTTGGTCCACTAACTCTCGGATGGTTGACTGTCCATCCCCAACGACATTGGCTGCCACGCGGAGCAGGACAGCCTCGCACTTGCCGTCCAGAACGAAGAAGCGATACTCGGTTCCCGCCACGAATTCCTCCACGAGCACATGGCTATCTTCCGAAAAGGCGATATCAAGGGCTTTTTCATAGTCTGCAAGGCTTGCAGGCTCTTGGAAGATAGAGATGCCTAGGCCGAAGTTGGTGGATTTTGGTTTGACAACAATAGCAGAGCTGGCTACTTGTCCGTAATACCGCAGGGCATCTTCCTTGTTAGCAAATTCAGCTCCCGCAGGCACTGGGAAGCCAGCCTGGTCCAGAATCTTCTTGGTCACCACCTTGTTGGCCATGGCCAGAGGAATGACGTAGTTATCCTTGGAGGTCATGTTGCCATTTTTGATGTACTCAACATGGTCACCATGCCAGAGCTTGAGAAACTGGTCTTCTTCATCCAAAATCTCGACATGTAAGCCCAGCTGAATGGCGTCAAAGAGAATCATCTGGGTGGAGAGCTCCATGTTTTCATAGCCCTTGAGGGCGTAAGGGACTGTCCAAGCGTAGTCATGGAAAGTCTTGCCTTGCTGTTGGCCAAATAGTTCCAAAGACCCGTCTTCAACCTGCTCTGCTATTTTTCCAGAAAGGGTCAAGCGTGGGTCTTGAAGAGCTGCCTCCACTTGAGCGATGAGCTGGCTGTAGTAGTCGTCCAATCCGAAATGCTGAACGATAGCCTTCATGGCGGTCAGGATAGGGCTGACATCTGCCTCTGCTGGTAGGGGGGTGTGGGGATGGCTGAGGGCGATGCGGTTGTTGAGTTCCGAAGCTGCCTCAAGTTCCTTATCAACCTGCTCCATATCCTCAAGCCAAAGTAGAGCCAGGGCAAAGAGGTGGGTGGTGTCAAGGGTCTCTTGGCTAATGGCCAGAGGCTCAAAGGGATTGAGGTCGAAGTTGCGGAACTCCAGGTAGGTAATGCCCTTGGTTAAAAAGTCACGACTGGTCTTGGCACCGCGGAGGCGGACAGCCGAGTAAAATTCCTTTTCAGCAGACAACTGACCGCTAGCCACCGCCTGCTCGATGTCAGTCACGTATTGCTCCAAGGAAGAGAAGGAGATGTGGACATCGGGGGCGTTGACATAGCCGTAGTTGGAGTTGCGAATGGATCGCACGCAGCCAATTTCATCTGTCAAAAATCCTTTTTCAGCCAGACTGCTAGCTCCGTAGAGGTAGGTCAAGAGCCAACGGTAGCGTAAGAAATTCTGGGCCAGCTTGAGATAGAGGGCGTTTTTGAAGGTGATGAGGTCGTCATACCCACTGACTGCAAAGAGTTGTTGGGTCAGGTCTTTACCTAACTCAAAATTGTAGTGAATGCCTGACATGGATTGAAGTAGCTTGCCGTAGCGTTCCGCCAGACCGACACGGTACTGGTACTCGTAGTCGCTCTCCAGCTGGGCAATCTGAATCTCATTTTCTGAAATCACAGGTGGCATGGACAGGGGCCAGAGGTACTCGCTCTTGTCCATAGACCGAATAGCCACATCCGTGATAGCTCCGAGGAAACGGCGGGCTTCTTTGGTCGAATGAGCCACAGGGGTAATCAGTTCTAGTTGTGGCTCGCTGTAATCGGTCTGGATATAGGGGTGAAAACTGCGTGAACCCAATGTTTCAGGGTGGGGCGTTTGAGCAACGCGGTTGTCGCTATTTATTCGTAAGGATTCCCGTTCCAAACCAAAGGTGGCTTGGAGGATAGGGCTGTTTGGGGATAATTTCTGTAACATAAGCAATTCGTCCAATTTCTGATTAATATCTACTCCAATTTTATCCAGTTTATAAAACAAATACAAATTTCTGCTACGTTTTGAAGGAAAAAATACAGTTTCTAAAAGGAAAGGTAGTAGGCTTCGGAAATTCCTATCAAAAACAATGTTAAATATGTCTGGCACAAGGCGTTGTTCGTGTTTTTTTGGTATAAAAAAGCAATTGACATGAAGAACGTCTGATATATTCGGAGACATGGGTAATTCTTGAAAAAATGTTCGTTTTTTGGTATAATAGATTGTAAAACGAAACTTGCAGGTGAGATTCCTGCCAGAAGTAGAAGAAAGGCTGGGCTGGACAGCCAGTTCAGAGAAAGAGTGAATATGACATCAGTAGTTGTTGTAGGAACCCAATGGGGCGATGAAGGTAAGGGTAAAATTACAGACTTCTTGTCTGCTAATGCTGAAGTAATCGCGCGCTATCAAGGTGGAGATAATGCAGGACATACTATCGTTATCGACGGCACCAAGTATAAGTTGCACTTGATTCCGTCTGGAATTTTCTTCCCAGAAAAGATTTCGGTTATCGGAAATGGCGTAGTTGTCAATCCAAAATCTTTGGTGAAGGAAATCAACTACCTCCACGATTCAGGTGTGACGACAGATAATTTGCGTATTTCAGACCGCGCACACGTCATCTTGCCTTATCACATCAAATTGGACCAGTTGCAGGAAGAATCCAAAGGTGAGAACAAGATTGGAACAACCAACAAGGGTATCGGCCCTGCTTACATGGACAAGGCAGCTCGTGTCGGTATCCGTATTGCAGACCTCTTGGACAAGGAGATTTTTGCAGAGCGTTTGAGAACAAACTTGGCTGAGAAAAACCGTTTGTTTGAGAAAATGTATGAATCAACTCCGATTGAGTTTGATGAAATCTTTGAAGAATACTACGCTTATGGTCAAGAAATCAAGAAATACGTAACAGATACCTCTGTTATCTTGAACGATGCCCTCGACCAAGGCAAACGTGTCTTGTTTGAAGGCGCGCAAGGGGTTATGTTGGATATTGACCAAGGTACCTATCCATTCGTTACTTCTTCGAACCCAGTTGCAGGTGGTGTGACTATCGGTAGCGGTGTGGGTCCAAGCAAGATTGACAAGGTAGTTGGTGTATGTAAGGCCTACACTAGCCGTGTTGGTGACGGACCATTCCCGACTGAATTGCACGATGAAATCGGAGACCGTATCCGCGAAATCGGTAAAGAATACGGCACGACAACAGGCCGTCCACGCCGTGTCGGTTGGTTTGACTCAGTGGTGATGCGCCATAGCCGCCGTGTGTCAGGTATTACCAACTTGTCCCTCAACTCGATTGATGTCTTGTCAGGTCTTGAAACGTTGAAAATCTGCGTGGCTTATGACTTGGATGGTGAGCGTATTGACCACTACCCAGCAAGCTTGGAACAGCTCAAACGTTGCAAACCAATCTACGAAGAAATGCCAGGTTGGTCAGAAGACATCACAGGTGTACGTAGCCTGGATGAATTGCCAGAAGCGGCTCGCAACTATGTTCGTCGCATCAGCGAATTGGTCGGCGTTCGTATTTCAACTTTCTCAGTAGGACCTGGTCGTGAACAGACCAACATCCTTGAGAGTGTGTGGAGTGCAAAATAAGATGGATAAAGGCTGAACGAGAGTTCGGTCTTTTTTGACTGACCAAATTTTGATTTCTTTCATTAAATTTGGTATAATCATGCTTATCAAACTAAAAAGAGGTACACAAATGGAAGGATTATTATTTCCTGTTTTGATGCTTGGCATGATTGGTTTTATGTTCTATAGCCAACGTAAACAACAAAAACAGCGCCAGGATGCACTCAGCCAGATTAAAAAAGGTGATGAAATTGTCACTATTGGTGGTCTATTTGGTATTGTTGATGAAATCGATGATAAGAAAGTTGTCTTGGACGTGGATGGGGTTTACCTGACCTTTGAACGCGGGGCTATTCGTAACCGAGTAACTGAAGCCACAAGTTCAGTTATTGCAGAAGAAGCAAGTCAAGAAAAAACAGAAACAGCTATCGAAGAATAGATGACTGAAAACCGGGGAGAACCTCGGTTTTTTGCATGAACGCGCTAGCTGATTTTTGCGTAAATCCTTATAAATATGGTATAATAGGCTGATTATATACAGTATTTTCGAGCTTTCGAAAGACGTCATAATAAGACAGATAAATTTTTAAGGAAAAAACATGTTTACATTTAAATTTAAAAAGAAGGAAAGCATTGAAACAGCTATTGAAGTTCCAAAGCATATAGCAGTCATCATGGACGGCAATGGTCGCTGGGCGAAAAAGCGGATGCAGCCTCGTATCATGGGGCACAAGGCTGGAATGGACGCCCTTCAAAAGGTGACCAAAACGGCTTCTGATTTGGGAGTTAAAGTCTTGACGGTCTATGCCTTTTCAACGGAGAATTGGTCTCGACCGGAGAAGGAAGTCAAGTTTATTATGAATCTGCCAGTGGAATTTTATGATAAATATGTGCCAGAACTCCATGCAAATAATGTTAAGATTCAGATGATTGGAGACCATTCAAAACTTCCCGAGCCAACTTTAAATGCTTTATATAAGGCAGAGCAGAAAACTAAGAATAATACAGGCTTGATTTTGAATTTTGCCTTGAATTACGGTGGCCGTGACGAATTGACTCGTGCTATCAAGGCTATTGCACAAGATGTCTTGGATGCTAAGTTTAATCCAGGGGATATAGATGAGAAATTGATAGCAGATTATCTATACACAGGTAGTTTATCACCTGCTCTTCGCGATCCCGATCTAGTTATCCGTACAAGTGGTGAACTTCGTCTTAGCAACTTCCTGCCGTGGCAAACAGCCTACAGCGAGCTGTATTTTACGGATGTGGCATGGCCGGATTTTGATGGTGAGGCTCTTAAATTAGCAATCAAAGAATACAACCGACGTCATAGACGGTTTGGTGGCGTATAAGGAGATATTATGACAAACGATTTGCAAAAACGAGTGGTGTTTGGAGGCATTGCCTTTGCCATTTTTCTTCCATTTCTGTTGATAGGTGGTACTGCTTTTCATTTCTTTGTTGGTCTTTTGGCGATTATCACTGTCGGTGAATTACTGAAAATGAACCAACTTTCCCCAAATTCAATTGAAGGTGTTATGGCCATGTTGGCAGGTCTTGTTTTAACCCTGCCATTGCAGAACTATCTCACATTCTTACCGACGGATGGTAATTATACTGCCTATGCTGTTGTTGTCTTCTTACTTTTAGGAGCTACAGTATTTAATCTGGGACAATATAATTATTCGGATGTTGTCTTTCCAATTGCCTCTAGTTTTTATGTTGGTATTGGATTTCATAATCTTATTCTGGCAAGAACAGATGGTTTGAATAAAGTATTCTTTGCTCTCTGTATTGTTTGGGCGACGGATATTGGAGCATATTTGGTAGGTCGCCAATTTGGTCGCAGAAAACTATTACCAAAAGTATCTCCCAATAAAACAGTGGAAGGTTTCCTGGGAGGAATTTTGTCGGCTGTAGTTACTTCAATGATTTTCTTATTGGTTGATAAGACTCTTTTGGCAGGCTATCCTTTCCTCCTTATGTTGTTATTGATTGCTATTTTTTCAAGCTTTGTACAGTTTGGTGATTTAGTGGAAAGTGCAATTAAGCGTCATTTTGGTGTGAAAGACTCGGGTAAAATCATTCCGGGACACGGTGGTATCCTAGATCGTTTCGATGGTATGATTTTTGTTTTCCCAATCATGCACTTCTTTGGACTGTTTTAAGGAGGTATTATGAAGGGAATATTAGCATTTATCTTTATATTCGGAGTTATCGTTGTTGTCCATGAATTTGGGCATTTCTACTTCGCTAAAAAATCAGGGATTCTCGTCAGAGAATTTGCTATTGGTATGGGACCGAAAATCTTTTCTCATACTGGTCAGGACGGAACTCTCTACACCATCCGTATTCTTCCCCTCGGTGGCTATGTTCGTATGGCTGGTTGGGGTGAAGATAAGACGGAAATAAAGACGGGTACACCTGCCAGCCTGACTTTGAATGCCGATGGTATTGTTACTCGTATTAACCTTTCAGGAAAACAACTCGATAATCTGAGTTTACCTATGAATGTGACTAGTTTTGACTTCGAGGAAAAGTTGGAAATCACAGGATTGGTCCTTGATGAAAATAAGACCTATCAGGTTGATCATGATGCTACGATTGTGGAGGAGGATGGAACGGAAGTTCGGATTGCTCCACTTGATGTTCAATATCAAAATGCGACTGTCTGGGGGAAGTTGATAACCAACTTTGCTGGTCCCATGAATAACTTCATTTTAGGTATTTTCGTCTTTATCATGCTGATTTTTGCGCAAGGTGGGGTTGCAGATCCAACCAGTAATGCCGTTAGTATTACAGACGGTGGTGCCTTACAGAATGTAGGTCTGGTGACAGGTGATAAAATCTTGTCGGTCAATGGTCAAGCTACGGATACTTACACAGAGATTGCTACAATCATTAGTCAGGTAGCCTTAGAAGCCTCTACAGCTCCAAGTTTTGATTTGATTGTTGAACATGAGGGGACTGAAAAATCGCTCACAGTTACTGCTGAGAAGGTTGACGATAGCTACCGAATCGGAATTTCACCGATTTTAAAAACTGGTTTCCTTGATAAGATTATTGGGGGCTTCCAGCAAGCGGGTGCGACAGCAGTTATTGTTGTGACTGCCTTGAAAAACTTGATTGCCAATTTTGATGTTAAGCAATTGGGTGGACCTGTTGCTATTTATTCTGTCAGCAATCAGGCTGCTGCAAATGGTTGGGTTTCAGTCTTTAACCTGATGGCTATGCTATCAATCAATATCGGTATTTTCAATCTTATCCCTATTCCAGCCTTGGACGGCGGTAAGATTGTCATGAACATTCTAGAAGGTATTCGCAGAAAACCACTTAAACCAGAAACTGAATCCTATATCACTCTAGCAGGGGTTGCTATTATGGTTGTTCTCATGCTGGTCGTGACCTGGAATGATATTATGCGTGTATTCTTCTAAATAAAAACTCCAAAAGGAATTGAATGCGTGCGATGCGCAGGATGTTCTGAATAATACGAAAAAAAAAGGAACAGAGAGTTTTCAGATTTGAACTCGAGCGTCAGCGAGGAGTTTAGAAAAGTTAATTCTTTGTCTTCCAATCAAGTAAACTACGAAAGGAATTGAACACGGGCTGAAACCTGTGCAAAAAAGATAAATCATTTTGTGTGTTAGAACACTGCAATGATTTCCTATTTTTGCTTTGGTTTCCACGCCCTTTGTATCTTATTATGAAACAGTCTAAAATGATTATCCCGACTTTGCGGGAGATGCCTTCGGATGCGTCGGTGATCAGTCACGCATTGATGTTACGTGCGGGTTATGTCCGTCAGATTTCTGCTGGTATTTACAGCTACTTACCATTGGCCAACCGTGTGATTGAAAAAGCAAAAACGATCATGCGTGAGGAGTTTGACAAAATTGATGCTATTGAATTTTTAGCGCCAGCACTTTTGTCAGCAGATATCTGGCGTGAGTCAGGTCGTTACGAAACATATGGCGACGATCTTTACAAACTCAAAAACCGCGAAGGTTCTGACTTTATCTTGGGACCAACCCACGAAGAGACGGTGACCCTTTTGGCGCGTGATGCGGTGCAATCTTACAAGCAGTTGCCACTCAATATTTACCAAATCCAGCCAAAATACCGTGATGAAAAACGTCCTCGCAACGGTCTTCTCCGCGGTCGTGAGTTTATCATGAAAGACGGCTACAGCTTCCACGCTAGCTATGAGAGCTTGGACCAGACCTACGATGACTATAAGGCAGCCTATGAAGCGATTTTCACTCGAGCAGGCCTGGAGTTCAAAGCTATCATCGGTGACGGTGGTGCCATGGGTGGTAAGGACAGCCAGGAATTCATGGCCATTACCCCAGACCGTACCGACCTGGACCGTTGGGTTGTCTTGGACAAGTCTGTTGCTTCTTTTGAGGAAATCCCAGAGGATGTTCTTGAAGCAATCAAGGAAGAACTCTTGGCATGGTCTGTGTCTGGTGAAGATACCATCGCCTACTCTAGCGAATCTGGCTACGCTGCCAACCTAGAAATGGCAACTAGCGAGTACAAACCAAGCACAGCAGTTGTGGTTGAAGAAGACTTGGTTAAAGTAGCGACGCCAGATGCCAAAACTATCGACGAAGTAGCTGCTTTCTTGAACGTTGCTGAAGAGCAAACTATCAAAACCATGCTCTTTATGGCAGACGGTGAGCCAGTTGTTGCCCTCCTTGTTGGCAATGATCAAGTTAACGATGTCAAGTTGAAAAACCACCTTGGAGCAGATTTCTTTGATGTAGCAAGCCCAGCTGATGCAGAAAAAGTCTTCGGTGCTGGATTTGGTTCCCTTGGACCAGTCGGCTTGCCAGAAAACATCAAGATTATTGCAGACCGCAAGGTGCAAGATGTAAAAAATGCTGTTGTTGGTGCCAACGAAGATGGTTTCCACTATACAGGTGCCAATGCAGGTCGTGATTTCCAAGTGACTGAGTATGTGGACATTCGTGAGGTCAAGGAAGGTGAGCCTTCTCCAGATGGACACGGAGTTCTCAACTTTGCCCGTGGTATCGAGATTGGACACATCTTCAAACTCGGTACACGCTATTCTGACAGCATGAATGCCAATATCTTGGATGAGAATGGTCGCTCTATGCCAATTATCATGGGATGTTACGGAATCGGTGTTAGCCGTCTCTTGTCAGCCGTTCTTGAACAACATGCTCGCCTCTTTGTTAACAAGACACCAAAAGGCGAATACCGTTACGCTTGGGGCATCAACTTCCCTAAAGAATTGGCACCGTTTGATGTACATTTGATTCCAGTTAATGTCAAAGATGAAGCGGCAATGGAATTGACTCAGTCTATCGAAGCAAGTTTGGTTGGTGCAGGCTATGAAGTATTAACTGACGACCGTAATGAGCGTGTCGGCGTTAAGTTTTCTGACAGTGACTTGATTGGCTTGCCAATCCGTGTGACAGTTGGTAAGAAAGCAGCTGATGGCATCATCGAAGTGAAAATCAAGGGCACAGGTGATACGGTTGAAGTTCATGTAGATCAACTGCTTGAAACCCTTCAAATCCTTACAAAAGAAAATTAGAAAATAAAAAAAGAGTTTGCAATGTGAACTATTTCGTCTTAGATGTGATATCCAGGACGAAGAGTATAGTTCCTGCAGACTCTTTTTCTATGTATTTTTTGGGGTTGACTAGTCCGAATTTCTGGTTCAGGAAAAACTACATTGAGATGACTAGTCCCTACACTCAATTAATATCAAAAGAAAGTTAAGTTTTCTAAGAGTATTACCGGATGGCACTAGATTTGTTAACTAGCTTCAGTATGAGGTTGGACAGGCTGGTTTCGACTTGAACACCGATGCGGTTGATGAGAGATTTCTTCTCTTCAAATTTGACTAGAAGTACCTGTCTCTCGTGAATCTGATTTAAAATCAAATCATCACTAGTCGCGATTTCATCAACTAGGTGGACCTTTTTGGCACTAGTTCCGTACCAGGTTTCGCCTGTGCTGACCTGTTCGATGTCTAGTATAGGACGGTTTTCTTGGACGAAATCTTTGAATAGATGATGAACTTCGTTTAATTCTTCTTGGAATTTTTCTTTGCCTTCTGCTGTATTCTCTCCTATAACGGTAAGGGTTCGTTTGTACTTACCAGCAGTCATGACATCTACATCAATCTCGTGTTTTTTCAGTAGGCGATGGATATTGGGGATTTCTGCGACGACACCGATAGAGCCGACGAGGGCAAAGGGAGCAGCAACGATTGTGTCAGCGACAGAAGCCATGAGATAGCCTCCGCTAGCCGCAACCTTATCGACTGCGATGGTCAGAGGGATCTGCTTATCTTTTAGTCGGAGGAGTTGAGAGGCGCCAAGACCGTAACCGTAGACGGAGCCACCTGGACTCTCTAAGCGGAGCAAGACCTCATCTCCTTGACTAGCCAAGGTCAGGATGGCAGTGATTTCTTCGCGGAGGTTGTCGACTTGCTTGGCTTGGATATCTCCTTCAAAGTCCAAGACAAACAAGCGTTTGACAGGGGCCTCCGTTTCTTGTTCTGAGCTTTCTTGATCTCGCTCTTCTTGTAGCTTTTTATAAGCCTTTTTGTCCAATAGTTCCTTTTCAAACTGTTCCTGCTGTTCCAATAGCTTTTCAGACAGGTCTGTGATAGTGACTTGTCCATCCGGCTTTTTAGACTTTATTTTTGTTGAAAGGACTAGAAAGAGGAGGATGGCGAGGAGGTAGGTCACTACTTTGAGGAAAAAGATGCCGTACTCAATGAAAATTGTTTCCCACATGGGTGTTCTCCTTTGTTGATGATTGTTTTTATTTTACCATATTTATCCATTCTAGACTAGGAAGATGATGGCTGTTGCTAGGGGGCAAGGGCTCGAAAATTTCTTTAGATTATGAGCAAAATACCTTGACAAAAATGGTCGGGGGGGGGGGGTAAAATAGAATTGATAAACTAGGGTTTGTCAATCAAAATAAACCAAAAAAGAGGGACAGGATGAAAAAGAAAAAACAAATGCTGAGTCTCGCTGTGGCGACGACTGTGGCTGTGTTTGGACAGGATGTCCAAGCCGAAGAAATCATCACTGCAAACAGTCCAACTGAGGCAGAAGCAATCAGTGCGACAACTAGTACCGAAACGGTCACTGCTCAAGATGTGGCAAATGCAAAAGCTCTTGTAGATGAAGCTAGTGAGCAAGTTCAAGTTGTAGAAGAACTGATTTCTGTGACAGAAACAGCCTTGGCAAAAGAGCAAGAAGCCAGTCAAGAGACTGCGACGAGTCTAGCTCAAGCAGAGGCAATCACAGCTGAAACTGTGGCAACAGCCCAAGAGGCTATCGTCACTGCTGAACAAGCACAAACGACAGCCCAAGCTAGTGTGACAGCTAGTCAAACAGAAAAGGCAGAGGCTGAACAAGCAGTCGCAAACCAAGAGAAGGTTGTCACCACCGCCACTACAGAGGTAGCAAGTGCGGAGGCTACGGTAAAGGCTACAGAGGGTAAGATTGTTGCTCTTGAGGGTAATGGGGTTGCGGATGTAGAGAAATTGCAAGGCGATGTGGCTACTCTTGAAACTACCGTTGCTAGTGACGAGGTTGCAGTGGCTCAAGCTCAGTCTGCCTTGGATAACGCCAAAGAGGCTTCAAGTAACCGTGAGGTAGCAGTTGCCAATCAACAAGGGGTAGTAGTTAGTGCGGAGGCTCAAGTAGATAGCACTGCCAAGGCTTATGCAGATGCTATCTCTGCTAAAGAGGCAACTTCTAACGCCCTTGCAACTGCCAAATCTACTCTTGACACTGCAAAAAATGGTACCCAAGTCACTGAAACTGTAAAGGTCGGAGAAACTACCACCACTACAGGCGGTAAGGCTACTTTGAATGATGGCGTAGCTACTTCTGAGTGGTTCGAGAGCAACGGGGTATTGACGAATAAAGAGTACCTTACAGCTATCAAGAACCTCGCCAACGGTACGGGTACAGTGGAAGAAGTAAAAAATGCTATCAAATATGGCTACTTCGGTATGACAGATAACAACCTTGACGACCTCCACAACATTGCCGCTCCAAACCAAGCTAAAGTTAAGGCTTGGCGAGAGGCTACCCCTGTACTATTCAGCAACACAGACACCACAACCCTTGTAAATGTACGAACTTTGACAGAAGAACAACGCACTGATTTGGCTAACTTCTATGTAGCATTGGTGAATGATTTGCGTTCTGAGCTTGGTACTCCTCTCCTTACAGTCACAAAGGATAGTGTCCGTAAGGCAGATGAAACTGTTACAACGCTCCTAAATAAAACCTTCCCTTACTATGCGGGTATGACTGACGAGGAAATGGTTGCCAATGGTTTTTGGAACACTATGACAGGTCAAGACCCTGTAACTCGTGAACTTGGCTTGCCTGCTATGAAAACTCATGGTGGTGTCAGTCTTAGGGAGGCTGTAGCCTCTACAGCGGTGGATAACCTTATTCTTGGTTGGTTGACGGCTAATGCTGCTCAATATGATAAAAATGATGGTCGCAAGCAAACAATGGCAACCCTCAAATACAATGTTCTTGCAACTCTAGGAGTACAACTTTATGGTATCTTCGGAGATGGTAGTATGGGTGAAGGTTCCGGGGGTATGAACGGTACTCGTACTAAAGACTTTGAGGTTGCAATGGCTGTCCTTGGGTTGGATAAAGACAATCAGTATAATTCAGTGGGTCTTGACTTTGACTTCTTAGAAATGTTTAATGGTATGGTTAGTCGTGCACCTCAAACCTTCATTACATTCACTAATACTACAGATACTCCTGTAGCCAACCCTTACCAGACTACAACTGGCGGTACAACTACGGTAACCTCTATCTACGACACTGTTACTCGTACAGTAGTAGATGAAACTAAGGTAGCAGAAGCTCAAAATGCTTATAATGTTGCTCTTGCTAACGACAACTCTGCTCAGTCAACGTTAGATTCTGCTAAAACTGCCTACGAGGCAGCTCAAACAGCCTATGCAGAGGTACAAGCTCAACTCAATGCTATCTTGGCGGGTACTACAGATATTGCCTCTCTTGAAACAGCTCTCAACAATGCTGTAGCAAAACTCGAAGCAGACAAGGTAGCATTACAGTCAGCTAAAGAAGTATTGGCTCTTGCTAAAGCCTCAAACACAGACAAGGCTGTTGCTCTTGAAGCAGCTAAGGTGGAGTTGGGTACTGCTCAGACTGTATTGGCAGAGAAGCAAGCTCTTCTCCGTGCTGAAGAGGCGAAGTTGGCTAGCTTGAAGGCTGACTTGGCAAGCAAGGAGACTGCCTACCAAACGGCTCTTGCTCAGTTGGCTGAAACTAATTCTGCCTTGGAAACTGCCAAAGCGGAACTGGCTAAGCTAGAAACACTTGTGGCTCAAAAACCAGCTCTGGTAGAAGCTCTGGCTATTTCTAAAGCAAAAGTAGCGGAATTGGAGGCACTCCTCAAGGAGCAGAAGGCTACTAAGGTCGAGGTTGCGGATGCTTTGGCACAGGCTCAGACGGCTTATGCTCTTGTCAAGGCAGAGTATGACTTCGTATTGGAGTTGGAGCGTTTGTCAGTGGACAATACAGTAGCTGTCTTGGAAGATGGAACAGTTATCGCAGTGCCGAAGGATGCCCCAACTGCTCCAGTCTTGCCATCTATCAGTTTGGAAGACTGGCTCAAGGCTAAGGAGGCTGAAATCGTCGCAAGTGGGCAGGTGGCAATCCCTCTTGTCAACAAGGCGGGTCAAGTCATCGGCTATGAGGCACAGGCAGTTGTTAAACCACAAGCACCAGTGGCTCCAGTTGCCCCAGCAAGCAAAGGACAAGCTAGCCTACCAAACACAGGTCAAGCCAGCAACCTCCTCCTCTTTGTAGGATTGGGTACGCTTGGATTGGCAGTGGGTGTGAGACGGAAAGGAGAGAAGGGATGAGTGAGCAATCAGCAACTAATCAAGTGAAAGATATTATAGCCTATAAATTGGGAGATAGAGTAAACGGTATGTCTGCTAAAGATGTATTAGATGCTCACTATGACCACGCGATAAATAACGGTGGCAGAGTTTTGTTTACAGTGAAGACTGAAAATGTGACAAAGGTAGGTAAAAATAAACAACCAGACCAACTCATCATGACACTAGGAGATTTTTCAGACGGCTTCATTGCAGATATTAATGACTTCGATGAGTTTCAGAACAATATGCCAAACTCTAGCTACCAAAATCCGTCACAGTTTGATACAATCCAAGAAAGTCAGGCAAATTATACTTGGTTTGAACTAAAAAATCCTAAAAAGCTTGCTACATTAGCTTTAGAACAATTTACAAATGTAAATACAGGTAAGTCACTTACAGAAAGCTTATCAGGTCAATCTTGTCGTATTTATGTTCTGTAAGTACGCAGGAAAAAGTCGGCATTAGAAAGTTCACAATTTAAATAAACAAAATCCTCGGAAAGTGTTCTGAGGATTTTGTTCTGTGTTCATTTTTGCCAATTCTAGGGTATAATTATTTAGTAGAAAAGTGAAGACGGTGGCTCTCGGTTCTGCTCCAACAGTCTGGGGATAGACTGTTGGAGGTTGGAAATGAAACGAACCTAGTTCGTGTCAAAGAGGTGATGCCTATGGGCAATTCATCAACATCTAACAGAAAGGGCTAACCTATACTTGATGGCAAGTAAACTTGCTCATCAAGTAACGACAAATCCTATGGGATTTGTCTAAGGTGCGCACTAGTTTTATTTTTGAAAAATATCGTTTCAAAAATAAAACGTCGGGGGCTAGTTTCGGCTTTTGAAGTTGTACAAACGATTCTAGCTTTTGGTAGCTTTACCATTGCTTTAGTCAGCTTGTGCTATAAAATCTTCAAAGAAAATGACCAAAAGAAATAGCCGTCCATACTTTGGCAAGTAACGGCTATTTCTTTAGCTAAAATTAACGAGCCACCGTCTTTTTAACGGTTCTACGTTGGGTAGTTGTTAGAGCAACTACCTTTTTTCTAACTCTATTATAACACGAAAGCTTGAAAAAGCAAGTTTAAATGGTGATGTCTTGCTAGAAAAGTCCCTGGCTTAGTCCAAGAAAAATTCCTCCATTTATGGTAAAATGTTTCTAAGTAAACTACAAAGGAAATGGTCATGTCAGATAAGTTTCAACTCTTGCTTCAACAAATCGGGATGCCTCTTGATGCCCAGCAATCAGGGGCTTTTTCGACTGCAACGATTGAGAAAGTGGTCTTGCACAAGGTCAGCAAGCTCTGGGAATTTACCTTCCGTTTTGAAAAGCCCTTGTCTCTGATGGACTATCAACTCTTCAAGGCTCGTTTGGCAACAGAGTTTGAAAAGGTGGGCAATAAGATTCAATTTTCGATCGTCAGTGATGCGGAAAGTTTTGAAGCGGGCTTAGTAGAGGCCTATTATCCAGAGGCTTTTACAGAAGATTTGTGTCAGAGTGCAGGTTTCAAGGCTCTGTTTCAATCTTTGGAGGTTGTTTATCGGGAGAATACTCTGTGGATAAAGGGGCCTGAAACTATTGATACCGTTCATTTTCGGAAAAATCACCTGCCAAACCTTGTGGAACAATACAAGCGATTTGGTTTTGGCAATCTTGCGGTGGACATTGAAGTTTGTCAAGAGATGACGCAGCAGCAGGCTGCGGCTTTCCATGCGCAGAATGAAGAAATTTATCAGCAGGCCAATGAAGAAAACTTGGCGGCCCTTGAACAACTGGCTCAAATGGCGCCACCACCAGAGGTAGCTCAGCCATTTGTCCCAGAATATAAGAAAAATCGTCCGGCCAAGGTCAATATTGAAAAGGCTGAGATTACGCCTATGATTGAGGTGGATAGCGAGGAGAACAGGATTGTCTTTGAGGGTCTGGTCTTTGAGGTGGAGCAGAAGACGACCAAGACGGGGCGGGTCATTATCAACTTTAAGATGACCGACTATACTTCGTCCTTTACATTGCAGAAGTGGGCTAAGAATGAGGAAGAGGCCCAGAAGTTTGATATGGTCAAAAAGGGTAACTGGCTGCGGGTGCGAGGCAATGTGGAGACCAATAATTTCACCCGTGATTTGACTATGAACGTACAGGAAGTCCAGGAGGTCAAGAAGGAAATTCGTAAGGACCTTATGCCTGAGGGGGAGAAGCGGGTCGAGTTTCATGCTCATACCAACATGTCCACCATGGATGCCCTGCCTGCCGTTGAGGACTTGGTGGCGCGTGCGGCAGCCTGGGGACACAAGGCGGTGGCGATTACCGACCACGGCAATGTTCAATCCTTCCCTCATGGCTACCATGCTGCTCGTAAGGCTGGTATTAAGCTCCTCTTTGGTATGGAGGCCAATATCGTTGAGGACTCAGTTCCCATTGTCTACAATGAAGCGGATATGGTCTTATCCGATGCGACCTATGTGGTCTTTGACGTGGAAACGACCGGTCTTTCCGCGGTTAACAATGCCCTGATTCAGATTGCGGCATCTAAGATGCACAAGGGCAATATCATTGCGGAATTTGATGAATTTATTAACCCAGGTCACCCGCTCAGTAAATTTACGACCGAACTGACAGGGATTACGGATGAGCATGTGCGTGGTTCCAAGCCCTTGGAGCAAGTTTTGCGCGAGTTTCAGGACTTCTGTCAGGATTCCATTATGGTTGCCCACAACGCGACATTTGACGTTGGTTTCATGAATGTCAACTACGAGCGAGCTGGCTTGCCAATCATCAGCCAACCGGTTATCGATACGCTAGAATTTGCACGAAATCTTTATCCAGACTACAAGCGGCATGGTCTAGCAGCCTTGACCAAGCGGTTTGGTGTTGCCCTTGAGCATCACCACATGGCCAACTACGATGCGGAGGCCACTGGTCGCCTGCTCTTTATCTTCCTAAAAGAAGCCTTGGAGAAGCACAATCTGACCAATCTCAACCAGCTCAATACAGAATTGGTAGCCGAGGATTCCTATAAGAAGGCCCGTGTCAAACACGCTACGCTCTATGTGGTCAATCAGGTAGGTTTGAAAAATATCTTCAAGCTGGTTTCCCTGTCCAACACCAAGTATTTTGAGGGAGTTCCTCGCATTCCCAGAACGGTTCTGGATGCCCACCGAGAAGGCTTGATACTGGGAACAGCCTGCCAGGAGGGGGAGGTTTTTGATGACCTACTTTCTAAGGGCATGGATGATGCGGTTAAGACAGCGGGCTATTATGATTTTATCGAGGTCATGCCACCTGCCCTCTATGCTCCTATGATTGCCAAGGAGCAGTTTAAGGACATGGCAGAGATTGAAGAAACTATCAAGCAATTGATTGAGGTAGGACGTAGGGCAGGTCTGCCTGTTCTAGCGACTGGAAATGTCCACTACATTGACCCAGAAGAGGAAATCTATCGGGAAATCATTGTCCGTGCTTTAGGTCAAGGGGCACCGATTAACTGGACCATTGGAAATGGTGAGAATGCCCAGCCAGCACCACTGCCAAAAGCCCACTTTAGAACGACCAGCGAGATGTTGGACGAGTTTGCATTCTTGGGCGAAAGTCTAGCCCGTGAGATTGTTATTACTAATCCAAATGCTATGGTGGAGCGATTTGAAGATGTTCAGGTGGTTAAGACCGACCTCTATACGCCTTATATCGAAAAGGCCGAGGAAACGGTCGCGGAATTGACCTATCAAAAGGCCTTTGAGATTTATGGCAATCCGCTGCCAGATATTATTGATCTACGGATTGAGAAGGAATTGACTTCTATTCTGGGTAATGGCTTCGCCGTGATTTACCTGGCTTCGCAGATGTTGGTGCAACGGTCAAATGAGCGGGGCTACCTGGTGGGTTCACGGGGGTCTGTCGGCTCCAGTTTCGTTGCCACTATGATTGGGATTACAGAAGTAAATCCTATGCCTCCTCACTATGTTTGTCCAAATTGCCAACACAGTGAATTTATCACAGACGGTTCCTATGGTTCAGGTTTTGACCTGCCAGATAAGGACTGTGAAGAATGTGGCACCAAGTATAAAAAAGATGGTCAGGACATTCCTTTCGAGACCTTCCTTGGTTTCGATGGTGACAAGGTTCCCGATATTGACTTGAACTTCTCAGGGGATGACCAACCGTCTGCCCATTTGGATGTTCGGGATATTTTCGGTGAAGAAAATGCCTTCCGTGCAGGAACGGTAGGAACGGTAGCGGCCAAGACTGCCTATGGTTTCGTCCGAGGCTATGAGCGAGATTATGGCAAATTCTACCGTGATGTGGAAGTGGAACGCTTGGCTGCTGGTGCGGCTGGTGTCAAACGGACGACTGGTCAACACCCAGGGGGAATTATCGTATTCCCTGACTACATGGATGTTTATGATTTTACGCCTGTCCAGTATCCTGCCGATGATGTGACGGCCAACTGGCAGACCACCCACTTTAACTTCCACGATATTGATGAGAACGTCCTGAAACTCGATGTTCTGGGTCACGATGATCCGACTATGGTTCGCAAGTTGCAGGATTTGTCAGGCATTGATCCGCAGACCATTCCTGCTGATGACAAGGGAGTAATGGCCCTCTTTTCTGGTACGGAAATTTTGGGAGTTACTCCAGAGCAGATCGGGACACCGACAGGTATGCTGGGCATTCCTGAATTCGGAACCAACTTTGTACGGGGGATGGTGGAGGAAACCAAACCGACCACCTTTGCAGAACTATTACAGCTGTCTGGTCTATCCCACGGTACAGACGTTTGGTTGGGCAATGCCCAGGATTTGATTAAGGCGGGAATTGCCGACCTATCTACCGTTATCGGTTGTCGGGATGACATCATGGTTTATCTCATGCACGCAGGTTTACCGCCTAAGATGGCCTTTAATATCATGGAACGGGTGCGGAAAGGGATGTGGCTCAAGATTTCCGAGGAAGAACGAAATGGTTATATCCAAGCCATGAAGGATAACAAGGTGCCAGACTGGTACATCGAATCCTGTGGAAAAATCAAGTACATGTTCCCCAAAGCCCACGCGGCTGCCTACGTTATGATGGCCTTGCGGGTTGCTTATTTCAAGGTTCATTATCCAATCTACTACTATTGTGCTTACTTCTCTATTCGTGCCAAGGCCTTTGATTTAGCAACCATGTCCGGTGGCTTGGAACGAGTCAAGACCAAGATGGAAGAGATTGCCCTCAAGAAGAAAAACAATGAAGCGTCAAACGTTGAGCAGGATCTCTATACCACACTTGAATTGGTTAATGAGATGCTGGAACGTGGCTTCAAGTTCGGCAAGTTGGACCTCTACAAGTCCCATGCGACCGACTTCTTGATTGAAGACGATACCCTCATCCCACCATTTGTCGCTATGGATGGTCTGGGAGAAAACGTTGCTAAGCAGCTTGTAACGGCGCGTGCTGAAGGAGAATTCCTCTCCAAGACAGAACTCCGCAAACGTGGTGGTCTGTCCAGCACCCTTGTCGAAAAAATGGATGAGATGGGTATTCTGGGCAAAATGCCTGAGGATAACCAGTTGAGTCTCTTTGATGATTTGTTTTAAACCTGTTCACTGTTTCTTTTGGAAGCAGTGAATTTTTTTAAAAAAATGAAGTCAAACCTCTTGACTAATGTTATTGATAGGTATATAATCTCTACATAGTGATAAAAAACTACTATGTAGTAACAATAAGAAAAGAGGAAAACATATGTCAAACTTTGCAAAACTTCAAGAAACTCGCCGTTCAATCTACGCACTTGGTAAAGACTTGCCAGTATCAAATGAAGAAGTAGTAGCTCTCGTTGAGAAAGCTATGAAAGAATCACCTTCGGCTTTCAACTCACAATCAAGTCGTGCAGTGGTACTTTTTGGTGCGGAGTCAGAAGCTTTCTGGAACGAAATTGCCTACAGCGAATTGGAAAAAGTAACACCAGCAGAAGCTTTTGAAGGCACAAAAGGTCGTTTGGCTAGCTTTGCAGCAGGTGCAGGTACTATCTTGTTCTTCGAAGACCAAGATGTGGTCAAAGGCTTGCAAGAAAGCTTTCCGCTTTACGCTGAAAACTTCCCAATCTGGTCTGAACAAGCTCACGGTATCAACTTGTACGCAGTATGGTTGGCCTTGGCTGAGAAAAATATCGGCATGAACGTACAACACTACAATCCATTGGTTGATGCACAAGTTGCTGAAAAATACGGTATCCCAGCTAACTGGAAACTCCGTGCCCAAGCACCATTCGGAAGCATTGTAGCTCCAGCAGCGGATAAAGACTATATGGCGGATGCTGACCGTGTAAAGGTTTTTGGTAACTAGTAAAGTTTACAGTTTGCTTTATTACGTCGTTAAATCGCTTTGGCGTACTTCAGTACAGCCTGCAGCTCGTTGCCTAGTACTAAAAGCAAACTGAAAACTTTACTCTGCGATGGGATCAGACGTTGTTGACTTGATGTGATGAGTGTAAAGCTCCAGTGGAGCTTTACAGCCTGCTCCCTTAAAACAAGAGAGGAGCGGGGTTCTACCTTCGGCTTGCTGACACGAACTTCGTTCGTTTCATCCCCAACCTTCAACTATCTCCCAGATAGTTGAAGCTAGTCTGACTTCAATTTTCATTGAGTATGCATACTTACAGTTTGCTTTATTACGTCGGTAGATTAAAATATCCCTTGTCAGCTTGTCTTGGTGAGTGTAAGACTGTCGGATAGATTCTGAGACTTCCTGTATCAGCAGGAAGTTTTTTTGTCAACCCAGCTTCAAAATATGATACAATAATAGGGTATTTCAAAGTACAAAGGAGAAAAAAATGGTATTACCAAATTTTAAAGAAAATCTCGCTAAATATGCTAAACTCTTGGTTTCAACAGGTATCAATGTGCAACCTGGACACACGGTGCAGTTGACAATCGGTGTTGAACAGGCTGAGTTGGCTCGTTTGATTGTCAAAGAAGCTTACGCCCACGGTGCTAAGGAAGTCTTGGTCAACTGGTTGGACGACGTGATTGCACGTGAACGTTTGGTCAATGTCGATGTGGAACTCTTGGAACAAGTTCATCCACAACGCATCACTGAAATGAACTACCTCTTGGAGCGTAAGGCCAGCCGTTTGGTTGTCTTGTCAGAAGACCCAGGTGCTTACGACGGTGTGGATCCAGAGAAATTGTCTCGCAACGCTCGTGCACTCAGCCAGGCTTTGAACCCAATGCGACAAGCATCCCAAGCTAACAAAATCAGCTGGACACTCGGTGCAGCCTCTGGTTTGGAATGGGCTAAAAAAGTCTTCCCAAATGCAGCCTCTGACGAAGAGGCAGTGGACCTCCTTTGGGACCAAATCTTCAAGACTTGCCGTATCTACGAAGAAGATCCAATCAAGGCTTGGGAAGAGCACGAGGCACGCTTGGTGGCTAAGGCTAAGGTCCTCAACGACGAGCAGTTTGTCAAATTGCACTACACAGCACCAGGAACTGACCTCGTTCTTGGTATGCCGAAAAACCACTTGTGGGAAGCGGCTGGTTCGGTCAATGCCCAAGGTGAACACTTTATTGCCAATATGCCAACAGAAGAGGTCTTCACAGCACCTGACTACCGTGTGGCAGACGGCTATGTAACTTCAACAAAACCACTCAGCTACAACGGAAACATCATCGAAGGCATCAAAGTAACCTTCAAAGACGGTGAAATCGTGGATGTAACAGCTGAAAAAGGCGATGAAGTTATGAAGAAATTGGTCTTTGATAACGCTGGTGCACGAGGTCTTGGTGAAGTTGCCCTTGTGCCAGACAAGAGCCCAATTTCTCAATCAGGTGTGACCTTCTTCAATACTCTTTTTGATGAAAATGCCTCAAACCACTTGGCGATTGGTCAAGCCTATGCCTTCTCTATCGAAGGTGGTACAGAAATGAGCCAAGAAGAGCTCAAAGAAGCAGGCCTTAACCGTTCTGATGTCCATGTGGACTTCATGATTGGTTCTAACAAGATGAACATTGACGGTATCCGTGAAGACGGTACTCGTGTGCCAATCTTCCGTGACGGTGAGTGGGCTATCTAAAAATGATGCTATAAGACTGGGCGACCAGTCTTTTTGTCAATAGAAAGGAAGTACTATGTTATCAAGTATAATCGCTGGAGCCATTATTGGCCTGATTGCCGGGGCTCTGACTTCATCAGATGACCGTCGTGGCTGTCTTGGAAATATTATCCTTGGTCTTGCAGGTTCATGGATTGGACAACTGCTCTTCGGTGACTGGGGTCCACAGTTTGCTGGTATGGCCTTGGTTCCATCTGTCTTTGGAGCAGTATTGTTGGTGGCGATTTTTTCTAGTTCTAGACGGAATTAACTAAAATAATTCTATTATCCGATTTTTTCTGAAAAAATCGGATAAATTTACTGGTATGCCGATATTATTAAAAGTTGCTTTTCATAGCTTTCGTGTTATAATAGAAATAGAAAAAGGTAGTTGCGCTAACAACCACCTGACGTAGAACCGTTAAAAAGACGGTGGCTCGTAGTTTAGATTTAATCCGTCCTACTCGCGCAAAAGTGGGGACGGGTTATTTTTTGTCATTTTCTTTGAAGATTTTATAGCACAAGCTAACTAGCGCAATGGTAAAGCTACCAAAAGCTAGAATCGTTTGTACAACTTCAAAAGCCGAAACCAGCCCTCGACGTTTTATTTTTGAAACGATATTTTTCAAAAATAAAACTAGTGCGCACCTTAGACAAATCCCATAGGATTTGTCGTTACTTGATGAGCAAGTTTACTTGCCATCAAGTATAGGTTAGCCCCTTTCTGTTAGATTTTGATGAATTGCCCATAGGCATCACCTCTTTGACACGAACTAGGTTCGTTTCATCTCCAACCTCCAACAGTCTATACTCAGACTGTTGGAGCAGAACCGAGAGCCACCGTCTTCACTTTTCTACTAAATAATTATACAAAGCAAATATGTATTATATTTCTGGTATGCTAAAAACATTCTGGATAGAAGATGTTAACAAGTATTATCGCAGGTGCCATTATTGGCTTGATTGCTGGGGCTTTGACCTCATCAGATGACCGTCGTGGCTGTCTAGGAAATATTATCCTTGGTCTTGCTGGTTCGTGGATTGGACAGTCCCTATTGAATCTGGGGTTTATGATCGACTACTTTTCCGAAAAAGGCTACTATCTCAAGGCTGGGACCTTGGCTGAAGAAATCAAGAATTTCCCCCACCATGCCAAGCATTTTTTGGTGAGAGAACTCTGTCTCATCGAAATGCGGGCTGTTTACAATCTTCTACGCCAAAATGATAAGTCCGCCATCCCACGTGCCCGAAATATCATTGCCTACCTTGAAGCAGATACCAACCTCATACCAACCGAGGCCAATATGCGCCGGTTAATCGAATTTCGGGAAATCTTTAATAAACTCAACAAAACCGGAATAGATTTGACCGATCCTGTCGGTCATCGATATTAGTAAGGAGCAGCCTTGGCTGCTTTTTTGATTTTCAGAAAGAGAACTAGATTAAACTATAGTTACATTTATTAAAAAGCAAGAGGAAATTTCCGCTTTACAAGTTAAATTGAAACAATAGTTTGCTTGGCTATTTTTAAGAAAAAAATATTTGATAGACTATTGGGGAGATCCTTTCTCATTCGTGCATTGTTCCCCCTCCAGAGATAGTGGATGTCTATCCCTCAAGCAAAAGAAAAAGCATTGAAAAGTATATAAAAATATACAAAAAACGCTTGACAAAAGGCTTCGGGGGGGGGGTAAAATAGTAGTGATACAATATAAAAGGAGCTTATATGAATAAGAAAAACTTGTTAAAGACAGTTACCCTTACCTCAGCCGTTCTTGCAACAGGAGTGGTTAGTTTCTCAGGTGCTGCAGTGAGTGCTAATACACTTGATTCGACATCACCAACGGCTAATGCAACAGAAACACCAACGACCAATCAAGTGACAGCTGAGCAAGTAGCTGCTGCAAAGACAGATGTCAACACTGCTGAGGAAGCAGTGAAAAATCAAGAATCGGTAGTGACCAGTGCTTCATCTGACAAGCAGGCAGCACAAACCGCTGAGACAACAGCACAAGAAGAACTTGTAGCCGCTCAAGAAACTGCAGCAACTGCAACACCTGAAGCTATCCAAGCTGTAGAAACTGAAATTATTGAAGCTGAAGCTACAGTATCAGAAACTGAAGTCTTGCTTGAAACAGCAAATCAAGACGCATCAACGGCTCAAGAACAAGCTGACCAAGCACAAGCAGTAGCTGACACAGCAAATGTAGCTTATACTGAAGCTCAAGCACAAGCAGACGCTGCACAAGAAACAGTTTCACAATTGGAAAATGAAACAGTAAATGTTGACCAAGCTCAAGCTAATGCAGATACTGCAAAACAAGAAGTAGTTTCTGCAGAAGCAAATGTTGCAACAGCAGAACAAGCCTTGATTAAAGCACAAGAAAGTGACCAAAACTTGGTACAAGAAATTGCAGAAGCAAAAACAGCAGTAGATGAAGCTAAAGTTGCAGAAAGCAATGCACAAACCACTGTTGAAGGTTTGGAAACACAAGTAGCTGAAACAGCAAGCAAGGTAAGTGAAGCACAAGCAGTGGTTGACTCACTCCAGAATGAAGTATCATACACAATTGATATCAATTTGCCACAAGAAGTGAAAGATGCTGTTAAGAAATTCATGACAACACCAAAGACCTTGGAAACGGTTGCTGAGTTGAAACAAGCTATTGAAGCTAGTGGTGTGACAACAAATCCAGAAACATACTGGAAAGTAGTTGTTTCTGGCGGAGATGAAATTGTTGACGTTGAAAACTTCACAGAAGACCAAATCAACAAATTGAATCAAGTTGCCGTAGATGTTTATAACAAATTAGCAGAAAATATTGGGCTATCTGGAGTTGTTGCAAATACAAAATTGATTGAATTAGCCAAAGTTCGTGGTGAGATGTATGATGAGAAAAATGGTCCATTCGAACACGATAGAACAATCTTACGAGCTAGTGAAGACATTGTATTTCCAAATACAAGTGTTGCTGCGAGTGAAAACTTAGCATACGACGTGTACAAAACTAATCCAACATTTAAAACCATGGTGGAAAAAATGAGCAGAAATATATATGGTTTGACAATTAATGATGCTCTAAGCAATTATGGACATTGGACCAATTTTGATAACGCGGAAAGTATCGGATTATATATTCATAATGAAGAATCAATGAATGTTGGTGGGTATCTAAACGATGGTTTGAAACCATGGACCGTTTTCGCAACATACAGTGACAAATTCACAGCTGGAGGTCTACTCACAAATGCAGTTGAAGCTAATAATTTAGTACATGCCACAGATGTAACATTCACAAATGATTCTAGCTCATTAACTGAAGCAAACACACAATTGGCACTTGCTAATGTGGCTCACAATCGCGCACAAGCTGATTTGGCACAAGCTGTAACTGTCTTGAATCAAGCAAAAGCCGAAGTTGAGTCAGCAACAAACGCATATAACGCTTTGTTGTCTACAGAAAGTGAAACAACAAAAGCACAAGCAAACTTAGATGCAGCTAAAACTAAATTGTCTGACGCACAAGCGAAATATAACTCAGCTTTGACGGTATTGACAGCTGTGACAGAAAGTAAAGAAGCTAAAGCACAAGCCTTGACAGATGCTAAAGCAGCATTTGATACAGCACAAGCAAAAGCAGACAAATTGCGGGCAGATTATTTGGTGAAACAAGCAGACGCTGACGAATTGAAAGAGAAAGCAGAGCAAGCATCTCAAACCGTACAAGCTTTGGAAGTAATCTTGAAAGACGCAAAACAAGCCGTAATTGATGCTAAAGCAAAACTTGTAGACTTGAAAGAAGCAGAAGCAAACCTTGTTAAAGCCCAAGACGCTTATGACAAGGCTGTGAAAGCCAGAGAGGAAGCATGTGCAGCATATCAACAAGAAGCTGCTAAGTTGACCGAATTACAGGATAACTACACTCTTGCGGTGAAACACTACCTAAATCTCCTGAACCTTTACAATCTCCAGGAACAAGTGAAGGCTCCGACAGAGGAAACTGGTGATGACCAAGGAACAGGAAGCACCTCTGGTTCTCCTGCATCAGGTCAAAACCCAAATGGCACGACTGTAGTAACGAAAGGGAACAGCCAAGCACCGCTTGGTACAGAAACACCAGCAAACGTAACAACTATAGGTACTAGTCAAAAACTCGATGCTCAATCAGGCAAGGTAGTTACTATAAAGACAACTGGAATGGCCCCTACTTCTAAAGAGCAAACTCGATCCATTGATGTAGATAAAGCCCCAGTTCAGGCAGCTAGCCTACCACAAACAGGAAGTAAGGACAGTATCTTGTCTAGCTTAGCTGGTTTCACGGTACTAGGTTTAGGGTTATCCCTCGCAATCAAGCGTCGGAAGGAAGTCGAAGAATAATGGTAGACAACACTCTTCGCTATCAATTTGGGAATACAAGATGAAGAAGAGTGTTCTGCCTTTTTTACAAAGAAATTCAGTTTAAGGAGTAACAATGTCTAAGTACGATAAGTTGAATGAGTTTATGATTGAAGAGTTTCTGAAACGAACTCCTTACAAACTCTTGACCAAAGAAGGTCCGATTGGGAGTGTGGAAACCCGTTTTAAGCTAGCAAACGGCAATATTAACTTTTATTCCAATGGTTCGATCACTACGGATGGGAAAGAAGCTTCTATATTAAGTGAGCGTTTGGACTACTGGAATGAAAAGGTGACCAAGCTTAAGAAAACTATCTTCATCGTCTATGCATTTCAGAATAGAGAAAAGAAAGATGAAGTTAAACGGTTACTTTCGGAATGGGGCTTTGAGGTTGAAGTGATGGAAGACCGAGCTGGGAATGGAGTTTCTCTCTTGAATAAATTGGAGAAATCCGTTGCCAAGGCGGATTACGGAATCGTGCTTTTATCACCAGATATTGAGATTGAACCAGGGAAGTTTCTACCTCGTCCAAATGTTATGATGGAACTAGGTATGCTTTTGGGCTATTTAAAAAACTCAGAGCATCGTATCTCGGTAATAAATTATAAAACAGATAAAGAGGATGTAGAAATAGCATCGGATATTCTCGGTGTTGCCTATGAAGAATATAGTCCAGCAACAATTGCTACAAAATTGATGAATGAGGTTTATCATTTGTATGAATTTGATGAAGTGAGTATTCTTTGATTGACATGGCAAGAGGCTGGCAACCTCGTACGTGAAGAAGAATTTAGAAATATGATGCCGGCCTCACTCAATGTCATTCAGCAGCAATTGGCAAATATTTCTGTTCAACTGGCTGAAGTCAACGAATTATTAGAGCAAGGTATCACACTTAACTGGTAGTATGTCGTTAAAACAACTCAGTTTACCCCTTTAACCAAACCTCGAACGGGTTTGGTTTTCTTTAATCATAAATTGTATGAATTGCCGTATTGTTCGGATTTTTCAGAAAATTTCCATTTTTCTGTTGACAAGTAAAAAAAAGTGCGTTATCATAGTCAACAAGTAAAACACAGAAAGGAAAAGTCAAATGAAACCTGTCACTACAAAATTCTTTGCTTTGTTGTTGCGACGGTCGGGCTAGTGCTGAAAGAATGCATTAGTCCTGTTTGGCTTACCAAGCGGGCGCTGTTGACAACATCTCGCAGGTAATAGTCCTCGAGGTGTTTTCTTTTTCTTAGTATACTTTGAAAACTAAGAAAGAGAACCTAATGTCATTTAAAGTTTGTATTGTTTAGAAAGGTATTCTTATGCGTGTGATTGAATTTTTAGATACAACTTTGCGAGATGGTGAACAGACGCCGGGTGTGAATTTTTCTATCAAGGAAAAAGTGACCATTGCCAAGCAGTTGGAAAAATGGGGGATTTCTGCCATCGAAGCGGGTTTCCCAGCGGCCAGTCCTGATTCGTTTGAAGCGGTTCGTCAGATTGCGGCGGCGATGACTAAGACGGCTGTGACAGGTTTGGCTCGGTCAGTGAAATCAGACATTGATGCTTGTTATGAGGCTCTGAAAGATGCCAAGTATCCGCAGATCCATGTTTTCATTGCGACCAGTCCCATCCACCGTGAATTTAAACTTCAAAAGTCCAAAGAAGAAATTTTGGCGCAAATCACTGAACATGTCAGCTATGCACGTGAGCGTTTTGAGGTGGTCGAGTTCTCGCCAGAGGATGCGACACGGACGGAGTTGGATTACTTGCTTGAAGTGGTGCAGACAGCGGTAGATGCTGGTGCGACCTACATCAACATTCCAGATACAGTCGGCTTTACGACTCCTCAGCACTACGGAGAAATTTTCCGTTACTTGACAACAAACGTCAAATCGGACCGTGAGATTATTTTCAGTCCGCATTGCCATAATGACCTAGGTATGGCTGTTGCCAATACCCTTTCAGCTATTAAAAACGGTGCCGGTCGTGTCGAGGGGACCATCAACGGTATCGGTGAGCGAGCAGGGAATGCGGCCCTTGAAGAAGTAGCTGTTGCCCTTGAGATTCGGAAAGATTTCTATGATGTGACTAGTCCGATTGTTCTTAAGGAAACGCTCAATACTTCGGAATTAGTATCTCGCTTTTCTGGGATTGCCATTCCACGCAATAAGGCGGTTATCGGTGGCAATGCCTTCTCTCACGAGTCAGGAATTCACCAAGATGGTGTCTTGAAAAATCCATTGACCTATGAAATCATTACACCTGAGTTGGTAGGGGTCAAGAAAAATTCTCTGCCACTGGGTAAACTATCTGGTCGCCATGCCTTTGTAGAAAAGCTGAAAGAACTAGACCTGTATTTTGAAGAAGGAGACGTTGCTAGCTTGTTTGCTCGTTTCAAAAACCTGGCAGACAAGAAGGAAAAAATCACGGACGCTGATATTCGAGCTCTAGTAGCTGGGACAGAAATTAGCAACCGTGATGGCTTCCAATTTAAAGATTTGCGTTTGGATAGTCAGTCTGACGGAAGTATTCAGGCTCAGGTCATCTTCATCAATCAGAATGAGGAAGAAGTGGTCGTTGTGGAGTCAGGCAAGGGCTCGGTTGAGGCTGTCTTTAATGCTATTGACCAATTCTTCCACCAAGAGATTAGCTTGGAACGCTACCATATTGACGCCATCACCGATGGAATTGATGCCCAGGCGCGTGTGCTTGTCGCTGTAGAAAATAAGGCAACGGAAACAATCTTTAATGCCTCTGGTATTGACTTTGACGTGGTGAAGGCTTCTGCAATTGCCTATATCCATGCTAATGTCATGGTGCAAAAAGAAAATAGTGGACAGATAGATAAGAAACTATCTGAGAAGGACATGCCACACATCTAGGAGGAAGTATGACGAAAAAAATTGTAGCCTTGGCTGGAGATGGAATTGGCCCTGAAATCATGGAGGCTGGCCTAGCAGTTCTCGAGGCTGTGGCTGGGCAAGTAGGATTTGATTATGAGATTGAGGAGAGAGCTTTTGGTGGCGCTGGGATTGATGCGGCTGGCCATCCTCTACCAGATGCTACCTTGCAAGCCTGCCGTCAGGCAGATGCGATTTTGTTAGCAGCAATCGGTAGCCCTCAATATGATGATGCAGTTATTCGACCAGAACAAGGTCTGCTTCAACTTCGGAAGGAACTGGGTCTCTTTGCCAATATCCGTCCGGTGAAAATTTTTGATAGCTTGAAAGACTATTCTCCCCTGAAAGCAGACCGGCTGGACGGTGTGGATTTGGTCATGGTGCGGGAGTTGACAGGCGGGATTTATTTTGGGGAGCATATTCTGGAAACAGACCAAGCCAGCGATAGCAATACCTATCAAGCAGAAGAGATTAAACGGGTTGTCCGCTCTGCCTTTGACCTAGCCCAAAAAAGACGAAAAAAAGTCACCAGCATTGATAAGCAAAATGTGCTGGCAACGTCAAAATTATGGCGGAAGGTAGCGGAAGAGGTGGCCAAGGACTACCCAGATGTGGTCTTGGAGCACCAGTTGGTAGATAGTGCAGCCATGCTCTTGATTACGGATCCTAGTCGGTTTGATGTCTTGGTGACGGAAAATCTCTTCGGTGATATTTTGTCGGATGAGGCCAGTGTACTGACAGGAACGCTAGGTGTTCTGCCTTCTGCCAGTCACGCGGTGGCAGGTCCTAGTCTTTATGAACCTATTCACGGTTCGGCTCCTGATATTGCCGGTCAGGGCATTGCCAATCCGGTCAGTATGATTCTATCTGTTGCCATGATGCTAGAAGAAAGTTTTGATATGGTCCAAGCTGGTCAGGCCATTCGCCAAGCCGTTGAAGCGGTCTTTGCAGAGCGCATTTTCACCAAAGATCTCGGCGGCACTGCCTCTACCAAAGAAATGACAGAGGCCATTATTGCCCAAATTGGAGGTGGGTAGATATGAGTGGAAAATCCATTTTTGATAAGCTCTGGGACCGCCATGTGATTACAGGGCAGGAAGGTCAGCCCCAGCTCCTCTATGTGGACCAGCACTATATCCATGAGGTGACCAGTCCCCAGGCTTTTGATGGTTTGCGAGAGGCAGGACGTCAGGTCCGTCGGCCAGAATTGACCTTTGGTACATTTGACCATAATGTTCCGACGGTTAATATTTATGATATTCGTGATGTTATTTCCAAGGCACAGATGGATGCCTTAGCTCGCAATGTGGTGGAATTTGGTATTCAACATGCACCACATGGGTCAGCCAACCAAGGCATTGTCCACATGGTGGGGCCAGAGACTGGTTTGACGCAGCCAGGGAAATTCATCGTCTGTGGAGATAGCCATACGGCAACCCATGGAGCTTTCGGCGCCATTGCCTTTGGGATTGGGACAACAGAAGTAGAGCATGTCTTTGCGACTCAAACCTTGTGGCAAGTCAAACCCAAAAAGCTCTTAGTACGGTTTACAGGTAAGCCGAAAAAGGGGATATACTCCAAGGATTATGTCTTAGCATTGATTGCTAAGTATGGTGTGGCACTGGGGGTTGGTTATGTAGTTGAGTATGTGGGTGAGGCTATTGATGCTCTGACCATGGAAGAACGGATGACAATTTGTAACATGTCTATCGAGTTCGGATCCAAGATGGGGATTATGAACCCAGATCAAACCACTTTTGATTATCTAGCGGACAAGGAAAAACGCCCCAAAGACTTTGAGGCAGCGGTGGCAGATTGGAAGACATTGGTGTCTGATTCAGATGCAGTTTATGATAAGGTCATCGAGATGGATGTTTCGAATCTGGCACCGATGGTAACATGGGGAACAAATCCTTCCATGGGAGTCTCATTTGATGAGGCCTTTCCTGAAGTTCGCGATATGAATGATGAACGAGCGTATAAGTACATGAACTTACAGCCTGGACAAAGTCCAAGGGACATTGAAATTGGCTATGTTTTCTTGGGGTCCTGTACCAATGCCCGTCTTTCTGACTTGCAGGTGGCCGCCAAGATTGTTGAAGGCAAACGTGTGGCAGATCATGTGACGGCAATTGTGGTTCCGGGTTCGAGGCCGGTTAAGTCAGCTGCAGAAGCACTAGGCTTAGACAAAATTTTCTTGGAAGCTGGCTTTGAATGGCGAGATCCTGGTTGCTCCATGTGTCTGGGGATGAACCCAGACAAGGTGCCGACAGGTGTCCACTGTGCATCGACTAGTAACCGAAACTTTGAGGATCGACAGGGTGTTGGATCGCGAACCCACCTTTGTAGCCCAGCCATGGCAGCAGCGGCAGCTATTGCAGGACGCTTTGTAGATGTTCGTGAATTGGAGGTGGTCTGATGGAAAAGTTTACAATCTACACTGGGACGACCGTTCCACTCATGAATGACAACATTGATACCGATCAGATTTTGCCCAAGCAGTTTCTCAAGCTGATTGACAAGAAGGGTTTTGGCAAGTACCTCATGTATGAGTGGCGTTATTTGGATAACAAGTACACTGAGGATCCTGATTTTATCTTCAATACGGCCCCATATCGTCAGGCAACGATCTTGATTACAGGGGATAACTTTGGGGCAGGTTCGTCTAGGGAGCACGCCGCTTGGGCACTAGCTGACTATGGCTTCAAGGTTATCATTGCAGGTTCCTTCGGGGATATTCATTACAACAATGACCTCAACAATGGCATCTTGCCAATCGTTCAGCCCCGTGAGGTTCGGGAGAAATTGGCTGCGCTGGCATCAACTGATGAGGTGACTGTCGATCTCTACCAGCAAAAAATTATCTCTCCAGTCGGAGAATTTGATTTTGAGATCGATGCAGATTGGAAACACAAATTACTCAACGGTCTAGATGATATTGGGATTACCCTTCAGTATCAGGAGTTGATTGAGGAGTATGAGAGGAATCGCCCAAGTTACTGGTAGGAATAAAATAAAGATAAGAAAACAAGCAGGTCGCTCTGCTATGAAACAAAAGAAAAGAGGAAACTATTATGACGAAACAAATTCACTGGGATGGCGCACTTTCACAAGAAGGATTTGACATTATTAAGGGTGAGGGAGGCGTGATTGTCTGTCCGACTAAGGTTGGTTATATTATCATGACTGCCGACAAGGCTGGCTTGGAGCGTAAGTTTGACGCTAAAGAGCGTAAGCGTAATAAGCCGGGCGTGGTCCTTTGCGGTAGCATGGAGGAGCTTCGTGAGTTGGCGCAGTTAACTCCTGAGATTGATGACTTCTACCAAAAACATTGGGATGAGGACATTTTGTTGGGCTGTATCCTGCCGTGGAAACCAGAGGCTTATGCTAAGTTGCAGGCTTATGGCGATGGTCGTGAAGAGTTGATGACCGACGTTCGTGGGACTTCATGCTTCGTTATCAAGTTTGGTGTAGCTGGTGAGCAGATAGCCAAGGAAATGTGGGAAAAAGAAGGTCGTATGGTCTACGCTTCTTCTGCCAATCCATCAGGTAAGGGAAATCGTGGCAAGGTAGAAGGTATCGGTGAGCGTATCGCGTCTAAAGTAGACTTGATTATCGAGGCGGATGACTATGTGGCATCTATCCAGCCAGATAAGACCATTGAAACCCGCTATGAGCAAGGGGTTATGGTGTCTATGGTAGACAAAGATGGTAAACTGATTCCAGAACAAGGTGCAGATAGCCGTTCTATCAGCCCATGCCCAGTTGTCATCCGTAAGGGGCTGGACATCGATAAAATCATGATGCACCTGTCTGATCATTTCAACTCTTGGGATTATAGACAAGGGGAATATTATTAAAATATAGTCATTCAGTTTCTCTTTTATTACGTCGACGAACGTGGAAACTCCGTTTCCCTATTTCCAACTTCAAATAATTTCATCATTATTTGACTCGCTTTGCCGTACTTTACAAGCGTTACTTACTATCGTAAGTATGATTTCTAAACTTCCACAGTCACTACTCTGACTGTTGAAGCTGTTTGCAGCTGTTGATGCGAACTTTGT
Source organism: Streptococcus suis (assembly GCF_024509555.1). Classification (GTDB taxonomy): domain Bacteria; phylum Bacillota; class Bacilli; order Lactobacillales; family Streptococcaceae; genus Streptococcus; species Streptococcus suis_AD. The sequence continues at coordinate 47,890 of NZ_JAMWEL010000009.1, read as the reverse complement.
TCGTTTTACTTCCAACCTCTAACTGTCTCCCAGATAGCTAGAGCAAGTACTAAAAACAAACTGAAAGACTATAAATAGGAACGATCCGAAAGGGTCGTTTTTTCGTACTCACAAAAAAACTGACCGAAGATCTCAGTCAGTTTGGTGTTGTTTGATAAGAAATTGGAGGTTGTCGAGTAGGCTTTGCTCGTCCGTCAGTTCCAAGATTTGTAGTCCTTTGTCAATCGATACCTGCTTGTTTTGGGCTATGCCTAGGTAGACATAGGCACGGGCTAGTTGGTCATAGCGTTTTTCTTGCTTGGCTAGGTCCATGAGTTTGGTGGCAAAAAAAGTAGACTTGCTGTACTGTCTTTGTTCCAAGAAAAAATAAGAAAGAGACTGATAGTGTGATAGTATGGTCGGCTGGATCCGCTTGTAATCTTTGTATTTCTCCAATCGTTTTAGAAGAAGATTGGCAGTTTCTTCAAGGCTATCAAGGGAAGAAATCTTAGACAGAAGAGTTCCGACCAAGATAATATCGTTATGGTACCAGTTGTCATATCGTTCCAATTCTGACCAAAGGAGTTTGGACAGGGTTTCAGCTTCGTCGGAAAGCTGGGTGATAGAAGAACTTTTTCGGACAGCTACAACGGTCTCCAGGAGGAGGCACTTTCTGTGAATAGGAATATCATTGGGTTCTTTTTTCAAATGGTCCTGGCAACGCTTTATCAAATCCTCCATGGTCTTCGTGGTCGGATTTCTGAGATTATCGATATCATAGAGCAGTTGTTGGCGTTGGCTGGGCTGATAGTAGTTACAGAGGTATTCAAACTCCTCGAAGGTCATATCCACTTGCTTGAGCAAGAACCGCATGAGCTCGTAGCTAGGAATGGTTTGATTTTTCTCGAAGCGAACCAAGGTCGTCCGATTGATATAATTCCCACAAATCTGCTCCTGACTCAAATGCTTACTTTTCCGAATGCTCTTATACACACTTCCGTAATCCCACCGCATAACCTACTCCTTTCAAAAAACTGTGAAAATATGTAACAAAATAAATTATATTTGTAAAAATAGTATATCATAATAATGTGGAGATATTGTTTTTTTGTATATAGAAAATAGGCTGATGAAAGGTGTAACCTAATGAAACAGCTTGATAAAAAAACCTTATTTTTAAGTGCAATTATTGTTCTTTCGTTTAGTGTCCTATTATTTCATATGGACTCGATTCAGATTGTAGATAGAGAGATTTGGCTCTGGCTACATTCATTTATTCATGTGCTATTTTTAAAACATGCTGCTAGTCTAGGCTTTCTTGTGGGGCTTTATCTGCTATACAAGGCTCTCAAGAAGTAGTCGAGCTAACTAAGCTGATGAAAGTCTGCTGCACCGCTCTGCCATTTCTCCAAGGAAGGAGTTTCTATGCTAAAAGTAGTTGATGTCTGCAAGCGATACGGTGCCCACCAGGTCTTGTCCTATGTGTCCTTTGAGCTGCAAGCGGGGGACTTGGTGGCTCTTGTGGGTCCCAATGGTGTGGGGAAATCCACCCTCCTGAATATCATCAGCAACACAGAAACCGCTGACCGTGGGTCGGTAACCATCAATGGTCGGCCCAATAGTGACCGAGCGATTTTTCAGGACATGTCTGTTATGTTGGATGCCCAAGCCCTTTATCCACAGTTGACGGGTTATGACCATCTGACCTATGTGGCTGCGACCCACAAGCTGGGGAAAAAGGAAGTGGATGCGTTGGTAGAAGAATTGGGGATGGGCTACTATGTCAAAAAGCGGGTAGCTGGCTACTCCATGGGTATGAAGCAGAAGCTGCTCTTTGCCATGGCTGTCCTTCCCAAGCCCAAGCTCTTGTTGCTGGATGAACCCCATATCGGCTTGGACCCGACCAATATCATCCAGCAGCGGGAATTTCTTATGAATTTACAGGCAGAAGGTGTTGCCATTTTGCTTTCTTCCCACCATCTGTCAGAGATTGAGAAGCTGACCAATCAGGTTTATTTTCTCAAGGCCAGCAAGTTGATTGCCACAGAAGTGGAGTTGACGGCGGATTATGATTACCATCTGGCTGTGGAAAACTCCAAGCAGGTTCAGGAGTTTTTACGGGATTATCCTCAACTCTTGTGGAAAAAGGCAGAGCAAGGTCTGGTGGAAATCTTCTTACCCGAGCGAGATTTACTGGATTGTTTGGATTGTATTCCGATCCAGCAGGTGGCTGGCCTTACAAAAGCCAGTGACTATATGGAATCTCTTTACCGTGATCTCTATGTGGAAGAAGGTGGTGAGGGGACATGAGGCTGCACTTTGAAATTAAGAAAATTCTCTGGTCGCCTCTCTACTGCCTGCTTTTGCTGGGTTTTCTAGGTCTGGCCTACCTTCCCATCTCACAAAGGCAAGCCCATCAAGCGGCCTATGTGGAAACCTATAAAGAAGAACTGAGTGAATTGGCTAGTGTCTTGGCAGATATAAAAATTGAGGAGGGGTCAGAAGAAGCACCACGGATGGTGGGCTTGAAATCCGATATTGAAAGTGTCAGTCAGGCCTTGGATGAGGGGAAGTTTGAAGCTATCCCCAACTACCGCAAACTCATGTATCAGGACCTAGATTATTTTATCGGTCAGTATCGGAAAAACTTTCAAACTCGGAATTCCTTGACGCAAACGGAAGTCGAACGTTTGGCCAGATGGAATGACTGGTTACTTGAACATCAATTAGCAGATGGTCCTGAAAACCAAGCTTGGTCAACAGGGCGTATTGTTCAAGCCTACTTAGAAAGTTTGTTTGGTTTTCTTCCTGTATTTTTGGTGCTTGGTTTTCTACTTGCCAATCAGTTATCGGAAAAGACACTGGCTCATCAAGTTTGGCAGTTGCGGCAATGGGATAGTCTGAGTTTGCAGGGGATGAGGCGTTTGGTTGCTTCCTTGTTTTCGCTTTTGCTGGTTGTGGGGATAGGCTTGCTCTTTATCCTGGTCTATGATGGGCTGACAGGTCAGTTGGCTTTATCTAGTTTTCAAGCTCCTCTTGAGATGTTGGGTCAGAGTCAGTTGATCAGCTCTTGGCTTTACGGGCTTATTTTGCTTGGTTTTTGGTTGGTATTGCTTCTTGCTGTTCGCCTGCTATTTGGATTTTTGGACCACTTGTTAGCCAGTCGGCTGATTTTTGTAGTGACGGGGTTACTATTGGCTCTGGGGCTTTCCTATCAGGCGGGTGCAGTAGCCGGTTGGTCAGGTCAAGTATTTCCCTTACTGGCCTTTCCTAGTTTTTTAGACACAGGCGTATTTTCACAGGTCTTTGTAGCGGTGGATGTCTTTCTCCTGCTGACCATTGGGCTTTTCGTTGCCTATTATGTGCTGACAGAAAAGAAAAGGCTGGTCCTGACCGTGGGGCATCAGAAGGAGTTAGACACAGGTCCTTTAGACAAGGCTTGGTCTTTTGATGTTCTCATCCTTAGTCGGCTCAAGACTTGGAAAGGGCTCGTCTTAGTAAACTTGCTCCTAGCTCTGCTATTTTCCCTAGTAACAGGCCTACAAAAGCAAGAGGTTGCCCAGGAGGAGAGGGTTTCGATGGAGTTGGTTGCCCAGTCCTATGAGCAAGACGGGGCCTATGTGGAGAGTTTGCAGTCGGAAATCAACCGTCTGAGGCAGTTGGTCAAGGAGGACGCGAGCTATCAGGAAGAGTTGGAGCGAAGAGTTGAGCTTTTACAGGAATATTATATCTATAAGGACCTCTATGTCAAGCAATGGCAGGTTTATCAGGAAAAACCTCAGGCCCTGCCGGCTAGTCACCTTGCTATGCTGGAGGCAGAGCAGGTCTATCTATGGGCTAGAGAGGAGAAGGCTTTTGCCAATGGTGATATTGGGGCCAGCCAGACGGTGGATAATCTTCGCCGTTACCAGACCCGCAATCAGGTCAGTCAGTATTACTGGCAGCAGCTGATGGAGGCTGGTGTGCCTGCAACTAAGCGGGGCAAGGATGTCATTTTGCCCAGCTTGGAAAATCGTTTTGATACCAATGATGCCTTGGTTCCGGTAGATGATCCCTCTTGGGACCGTTCCAGAGATTTGTCAGGTATCGGCAGTCTGCGCTCTCTCTTTGATGGTCCGGCCTATTTGGTGGTGCTATTGCTGGCGGTTTGGATTGGCAGTCGGGGCAAGGCGGTGGAGGTTGCAGGAAAAAACTGGCGTCTCTATCAGACCCAGCCTGTGGATTTGCGTCAGGTTCTATTTACCAAATGGTTGCTGGGACTGGGCCAGGCACTAGGTTTTACAATGCTCTTTCTAGCTAGTCTTTTCCTAGTCAATAGTCTGGTCGGAGGAATCGGTTATCTGGAAGATGGCCTTATCTTGCTTTCGCATTCGGAGAGGGGGATTTTTCTGGAACTCCTGAGGGGACAAGAACTCTGGGCTTGGTTCCTGCCCAATGCTCCTTATCTCTTGTGGATGGTGCTTAGCTTGCTTGTCTTGGAAATTGGATTGGTTAGTCTCAATCATCTTTTGCAAGTTCGATTTTCCAATCGTTTGGTCGTTTTTATCCTGTTAATTGGATTGCTGGCTCTGCTGGACTACCTCCTCTTGCAAGACCTGATTTTGGATGGGCAGGAAATTTTTAGGCAGTTAGCTCTGCTATTTTCATAAAAAAAGAAAAAACTGGCTGAAAATTTTTCAGTCAGTTTCTTATGTTTATTCAATTACCAACATGCCTTCTTTAACAGCCAGTGGGTGTTCTGGGTCGATGCGGTCGTAGAACATGACACCGTTGAGGTGGTCGATTTCGTGTTGGACCACGATGGCATTAAAGCCTTTGAGTTTGATACGGTGTGTTTCTCCATTTTTGTCCATGTAGTCAACAGTCACGCGCGCGTGGCGGACTACGTAGCCTTGGACTTCGCGGTCAACAGATAGGCAACCCTCGCCCCCTTCCATAGCCGCTTCTTGGACAGAATGTGCCACGATTTTAGGGTTGTACATGACCTCTTGGAGGGAGTAGGCTTGGGCAGGTGGATTGCCTTCCTCATCTTCTGGATTTGGGACCAAGACAGCAATGATGCGTTTGGAAACATCAATCTGAGGCGCTGCTAGACCAACTCCGCCACGGAGTTTCATTTTCTCCGCCATGACTGGATCCTGCGAATGTTTGAGAAATTGCAACATTTTTTCGCCTAAAATAATTTCTTGATCAGATAGGGGAAATACAACTTCTTCAGCGACCTGGCGTAGGGTTGGATGCCCTTCACGGATGATGTCATCCATGTCAATCAAATGGGCAGCTTTTGTCAATCGTTCAATAACAGACATAATTCTCTCCTTTGGGTATTGATAGATTAAGTATAGCATGAAATCTAGGAGAATAAAAGTCTCAGTCACCTATCTATTCTGTCTCAAATCTGCTATACTAGTAAAAGACGAACGTTGAAAGGGAGAAAAATGAAAAGAATTTTAGAAAAAGCCAGTTTGCTGGCCCTGTCCACCATGCTGGTTTCGACATTTGCTGTCTCGCCAGCTATTCCACAGATGATTGAGCATTTTGCCCAGCAGGGAATTGCAGCGGCCCAGGTGGAAAACTTAATTACGGTGACCTCTTTTGCTATTATGGTTACTCTATTGGCAAACGGTCTAGTTGTCCGTTTCTTGTCTGAACGAAACATTATCATTGCAGGGCTTTTGCTTATGGCCATCGGTGGAGCTTTGCCCATGTTTCTAACTGCTTATCCTCTGATTTTATTGGCTCGTATCTTGCTTGGTTTGGGGATTGGCCTAATCAATGCGCGTGCTATTAATATCATCGGTAATTTTTTCACTGGTCAGGAGCGGGTGCAGATGATGGGCTTGCGTGGTTCAGCAGAGGTTTTGGGAAGCGCAGGGCTTACCCTCCTTGTCGGTTGGTTGACCCAGTTTGGTTGGCAACCTGCCTTCTTGGTCTACCTTTTTGCCTTGGTTATATTGGCTCTCTTCCTCCTCTTTGTTCCCAAGGAGGAATTGCTGGCTCGCATGGAGGTGAAGGTTGAGGAGAACGCGCCCAAGGTCAAACTGGATAAGACCATGTGGATGATGGGCATTTATCTGGCATTCTTAGCCTTCTTTGTTATCAATGTCAATACCTTCCTGACCATTCGTATTCCTCAGATTGTTTTGGCAAAGGGTATCGGTACTGCTCAGCAAGCCAGTCTCATTCTCAGTCTTATGCAGGTTATGGGGATTGTGGCAGGGACGGTCTTTAGTAGCCTGGTTGGTCGTTTGAAGGGTTGGCTTTTAGCGGTTTCCTACGTGGTCTTTGGACTCGCGGTTGTCGGCATTGCCTTTGCGGATAATCTCTGGGTGCTGGGACTTGGTGGTATGGTGTCAGGATTTTTCTACAGCATCATTCTAACCATTGTCTTTAGTCAGGTAACAGACCGTGCACCCAAGGCCTTGCTCAATGCGGTCATGACCATCGTCCTTATGGGTTGCAATATCGGTGGTGCCACATCTGCTATCTTGCCGACTTATCTGGAAAAACTCAACCCAACCCCAACAGGAGCCTTTGGTATCTACGCCATCGGCTGTGCCTTGATAAGCGCAGGCTTGATTTATAAACAACTGAAGAAATAGGAGCGGATTTCCGCTCCTTTTTGGTATAATATTCCTATGTTAGAAAACAACCGCTTAAATGAATTAATACTTCGCTTTCCCGAGGATGCTCAGTTGATTTTTAAAGACATGATTCCCTCTTATCAGTTGGGCTATGTGGATTATGTCTATCAGACAGATCATTACGCCACCCAAAACCGTCGGATTAAAAATTTGGCAAAAAATTTTCGGCGGATGGATTATTTTTACATCATGCCCCTGCCCCAGGATCTGGCATTGGAAATTGCTAACCATTGGCGCTATCAACCACCTTTGGATGCCTATACGATTAGTGCAAACCCCAAGATTTATGCTGAGATGATTTCACCAGAGGCGCGTGGGGGCCGCTTTTTTGCAGTCATCCGCAATGCTGCCCTCATGGGCTATTTCTGTATTGACCAAGATGGCGAGACAGTTGACATTCGTTTGGGCATGAAACCTTCTTTGACAGGTCAAGGAAATGGCAGAGCTTTCTATCAGACTATTGAAGACTATTTAGTAGAGCATGTTCAGCCAGCTAGTATCAAACTGACAGTTGCTAGCTCTCATCAAGTTGCCCAAAAACTCTTTCATGCTCTTGGTTTTACAGAAATAGAAAAGCAAGCAGAATATATCAAAATGGAAAAGAAAGTCGTATGCGATTAGATAAATTTTTAGTGGATTGTGGTGTTGGCAGTCGGACAGAAGTCAAGAAACTCCTGAAAAACAAGCAAGTCACAGTCAACGGCCAAGTAGAAACCTCCCCAAAACAGCAGATTAATGAAAAGTCAGATCAGATTGCAGTAGCAGGCCAGGTCTTGAGTCATGAAACCTTTGTTTACTATCTGTTAAACAAGCCCAAGGGTGTGATTTCAGCCACCGAGGATGACCGTCATCGGACTGTCTTGGACCTGCTAGATGATACAGCTCGCCATAAGGAAGTTTTTCCTGTTGGACGCTTGGACATTGATACCCATGGCTTGCTCCTCTTGACCAACAACGGTCAGCTGGCTCATGCTATGCTTTCTCCGAAAAAACATGTTGATAAACTCTACCGTGCACAGGTTGACGGGATCATGACCCAAGAGGATGTCGAACGATTTGCGGCAGGAATTGAGCTGAAAGACTTTACCTGTCAACCAGCTCAGTTGACCATCCTCTCTACAGATGAAGCTAAGCAGACCTCGCTCGTTGACATCACCATCCGAGAAGGGAAATTTCACCAGGTCAAACGCATGGTGCAGGCCTGTGGAAAGACGGTGACAGACTTGCAACGATTGACCATGGGGCCTCTTCGCTTATATCCCAAATTAGCGCTTGGAGAATACCGCAGGTTAACAGAAGCAGAATTGATTAGTCTGGAAGTCTTTGGTGTGGAATTATAGATAATATAGAAGAGACTTGCTCCCGATTGGAAGCAAGTCCTTTTAAATATCCGCAGCTGCAAAAACAACCTGTCCATCTTGGAATTTTTCAATACGAGCGAGAGAAGTAACAGGGACACCTGCATCCAGTAAGAGCTGGCGACCATCTTGGAAGGACTTTTCGATGATGATACCAACCCCAGCCACTTGCGCCCCAGCCTGTTGGATAATATCAATCAAGCCTTTTGCTGCTTGTCCATTGGCCAAAAAGTCATCAACGATTAGAACACGGTCCTCAGGCGACAAAAACTTACTAGCGATAGAGACGGTGCTGGTGACTTGCTTGGTAAATGAATAGACTTCGGCGGTCAAAATGCCTTCGGTCATAGTAATATTTTTATGCTTTTTAGCAAAAATCATTGGCACATCTAGGCTTTCTGCAACATAGACGGCTGGTGCAATACCCGAGGCTTCGATTGTGACAACCTTGGTAATTTCTTTAGAGCGATAGGCATCTGCCAAGACCTGCCCCATTTCTTTCATCAATCGAAAATCAACCTGATGGGTCAAGAATGAGTCAACTTTTAAGATGTTTTCTCCTAATACCTGACCATCTTTTAAAATGCGTTCTTCCAAAGCTTTCATGTTTATCTTCTCCTCCAAATGCTACTTTTGTGTATTATAGCATTTTTTTGATAAAATCAAAACAATAAACGAATTCTCGGGTTGAAATATTGTATATATTGACAAAATCAGTCAAAAAACACGAACGTTTTGTGCTATTTATAACAAAATGTATTGAAAATGGTTGTGTTTTCTGATAGACTAATAGCATTATTTAGGAATAAAGAAGGAGAACTCATGTCTCAGAAAACAACAAATGAACATTCATCAGAAATGCTCTATGGAATTGATGAACAACCACCAAAAGGGATGGCAGTTTTGCTTGCTTTTCAGCATATTTTAGCAGCTTTTGCAGGAATCATCGCAGTGCCTCTTGTCGTTGCAAGTGCCTTGGGATTATCGGTAGAAGATACTTCTATTATGGTATCAGCCTCTATCTTTGTTGCTGGTATTGCCACCATTTTGCAATCTAAAGGTGTTGGCCCAGTAGGTTCACGTGTCTCTGGTATGATGGGGACGGACTTTACCTTTGCCAATCCAGCTATCAGTGTTGGTAGTCAGTTGGGAATTGCTGGTATCGTGGGTGCAACCATTGCTGGTTCATTTGTTGAGATTGCTCTCAGTCGTTTTGTAAAACCCTTGATGCGCTTCTTTCCGCCATTGATTACAGGGACTGTTGTATCCCTCATCGGTATTACCCTCATGCCAGTAAGTATGGACTGGGCAGCTGGTGGAGCTGGCGCTTCAGACTATGCTTCTGTTGAAAATATCAGTATTGCCTTTATCGTCTTGGTTTTCACTTTGGCTTTAAATCATTATGGTAAAGGAATGCTGAAAACAGCCTCTGTCTTCTTTGGGATGGTTTTTGGTTACATCTTGTGTATTTTTCTTGGGAAAGTTGATTTATCGGCTGTTGGAGAAGCGGCCTGGTTTGCTCTTCCTAAAATTTTCCATTATGGTGTAAAATTTGACCTATCTTCTATTCTAGCCTTCATTCCAGCCTATGTCGTATCCTTGATCGGTACAGTCGGAATTATGATGGCCATTGGAGAAGCTTCTAACCAGAAGATTTCTTCTGAGCGGGCAGCAAATGGTGTTCTGGCAGACGGAGTTGGTTCCTTGATTGCAGGTGTTTTTGGGGCTGGTCCAAATACAGCCTTCTCACAAAATGTTGGTCTCATTACCTTAACAAAAGTTGCTAGTCGTCATGTCATGATTTTAGCAGGTATTATCTTAACCCTACTTGGTGTCTTTCCAAAATTATCTGCCTTGATTTCCATCATGCCTCAGCCTGTTCTTGGTGGTGTTGGGATTATCATGTTCGGTTTGGTTGCAGCCCAAGGGATTAAGACTCTTGCAATGGTTAAAATTGGGGATCGTGAGCTCTTGATTATTTCCATTGCCTTTGCGCTTGGGATTGGAGTGACCGTTCGTCCAGAATTATTGAGTCATCTTCCATCAGCTCTTCAAATGGTCTTCTCATCAGGTATTTCAACAGGGACCTTGGCAGCACTTGTCTTGAATCTTGTCTTGAAGGAAAAATAAAGTAGTTTGTTAGAATGAAATCAGTTTGTTAAAAGAGGCTGAGCTCAAGTCTTAAAAATAGAAAACAGCTTAGAATTACTGGGAAGCAGATAGTCAAAAATATTGACTATCCTTCTTTTTCTGTTATAATAGTAAAAAGATTTGACTAATTAAAAAAAGAGGGGGGATGCCTATGAAGGCTGTTGTAGTTTCAAAAGCAGGTGGTCCAGAGGTTTTGGAAGTAAAAGAAGTTGCCAAACCGCAGGTTAAAACAGGCTGGTCTTTGGTGAACATTAAGGGCTTTGGCATCAACCATTCGGAGATTTTTACCAGACAGGGCCTGTCACCATGTGTAGTATTTCCACGCATTTTAGGGATTGAGTTGGTCGGCGTCATTGGGGAAACGACGGAGCCAGACAGGTTACCAGTCGGGCAAAAGGTTGTATCTATCATGGGCGAGCTGGGTCGAGCCTTTGACGGTGGTTACGCAGAGTACGCCCTGGTGCCTAATCAAATCCTCTACCCTGTCCAGACCGATTTGGGTTGGGCGGAGCTAGCTAGCGTCCCTGAAACCTACTACACTGCCTACGGTTCCATGAAAAATCTCAAGCTGGAAGCGTCAGATCGAATCTTGGTGCGTGCGGGGGCTAGCGGGGTTGGACAGGCCTTTGTCAAATTAGTGCGGAGCCAGTTTCCAGACCTACCTATCTACGCTTCTGTTCGCAAGGTAGAAAAGACCGATCAACTGTTGGCCTCTGGTTTCAGCCAAGTCATCCTCGAAAAAGAGGGGCGTTTGCAGACAGACTTGACTTTCAGCAAGATTCTTGAGTTAGTTGGGCCTGCTACTCTAGCGGATTCCCTGGCTCATCTGGAGGAGGGCGGCATTGTCTGCTCGACGGGGCAGTTGGGTGGCAAGTGGTATCTGGAGGACTTTGACCCCATTGAGCAGTTGCGGCAGAATGTCTATTTGACTACCTTTTATTCGGGCAATGTCAATCAGGACAAGTTGCAGGAGATGTTTGACTACCTAGCTCGTTATCAGGTGCCAGTTGGGCCTGAGAAGATTTTTAGTTTGGATAGCATACAGGAGGCTCACTGCTATTTAGAAGGGGTGGAGGCTTTTGGCAAGGTGATTGTGCTCAATAGGGAGGAAGATGATGACAGAACTGAGACAGCGGAGTAAGAACTTGGCCCGTATCTTTGACCAGCAGGTCGGGCTCTATGAGGGTTATGCAAGGCGACAGTGGCTAAACGGCAAGTGCCTATCGATCCTTATGTGGCTTTATTATAATCCCGGAGGTATGACACAGAATTGGATCAGTAAGAAGACTTACTCTAGTAAGCAGGTGGTCAATGCCACCATTAAGAAATTTCTTGATAAGGGCTATGTCTTTTTTGAGGAAAATCCTGCAGATAAACGACATAAGAAGGTCAAGCTGACTGAGGAAGGCCGTGTCTATGCCAGTCGGATTTTGGACCCCTTAGAAGAGGCAGAAAAAACAGCCCTGTCCCAGTTCAGCTTGCAAGAACAGGAGCAGTTACTGGACCTCTTTGGACGCTATGGGCAGGCCTTGACAGAAATCATAGGAGGAGAAACCAATGATTGAGTACCAAAATGTGTCCTTGACCTATCAGGTCAACGGACCAATCTTGAAAAATTTGACCTTTGATATCCAAGAGGGAGAATTCTTTGTCCTGATTGGACCAAGCGGTAGCGGAAAAACAACCACGCTGAAACTGATCAACCGTTTGATTGAGCAGACAGACGGAGATATTCGGATTCAGGGCAAGCGGCTGAAAGACTTTGACTTGCGTGAGTTACGCTTGGAAACTGGCTACGTCCTGCAACAGATTGCTTTATTTCCAAATATGACAGTGGCTGAAAATATTGCTCTTATTCCTGAGATGAAGGGCCTGAACAAGGAAGAAACCTTGAAAAAATCCAGACAACTCTTGACCAAGGTAGGTCTGGAGCCGGACAGCTATTTGGACCGTTTGCCCAAGGACTTGTCTGGCGGAGAAAAGCAACGGATTGGGATTTTGCGAGCGATCATTGCCAATCCCAAGGTCTTGCTGATGGATGAGCCTTTCTCAGCCCTAGACCCTATTAGTAAAGGGCAGTTGCAGGACTTAATCAAAGACTTGCATGAAGAGTTCAAGATGACGACGGTTTTCGTCACGCATGATATGGACGAGGCGGTTAAGTTGGCAGACCGTATTTGCTTGATGAAGGCAGGAGAAGTAGTCCAGCTGGGAACGCCCGATGAGCTTCGCAACCAGCCTGCTAATGACTTTGTTGTTGAATTTATGAAAAATCGGGGAGGTGCCTAATGGATCAGTTGATAACAACCTTTCTGGAACGCAAGGCGGACTGGCTGACAGCCCTCTTCGAGCACCTGCGGATTTCCCTTCTGGCCTTAATTATCGCTATTGCTCTTGCGGTGCCACTGGGCTTGGTCTTGTCTAACAAGAAAAAGCTGACCGAGTGGAGTTTGCAGGTGACAGGCGTTTTCCAGACCATTCCGTCCTTGGCACTGCTGGGACTTTTCATTCCCTTTATGGGTATTGGTACGCTCCCTGCGGTGGTGGCTCTGGTTATTTATGCTATTTTCCCCATTTTGCAGGGGACGTTGACCGGACTTTCAGAAATCGATCCCTCGCTGGAAGAGGCTGCGACAGCCTTTGGAATGACCAAGCTAGAAAAATTGCGTAAGTTTCAGTTGGCTCTGGCTATGCCTATTCTCATGTCTGGTATTCGGACGGCGTCCATTATGATTATTGGAACGGCAACGCTTGCTGCCTTGGTCGGTGCAGGTGGTTTGGGCTCCTTTATCCTCTTGGGAATTGACCGCAATGATTCGGCCCTGATTTTGATTGGAGCGGTGTCGTCGGCAGTCTTGGCTGTCCTCTTTGGCTCGGTCATCAAGTTCTTGCAGGACAAGAAGCCTCGCACCATTCTAGCCGCTCTCTTGGTGACACTTTTGGCAGTCGGAGCTAGCTATGTTCCGCTCAACCAGTCTTCATCGAAAAAGCTGGTCATCGCTGGGAAACTAGGGGCAGAGCCTGAAATCCTCATCAATATGTACAAGCTCTTGATTGAAGACCAGACGGATATCGAGGTGGAGCTGGAGCCAAACTTTGGCAAGACCAGCTTCCTCTATGAAGCCCTCAAGTCAGGCTCGATTGATATTTACCCTGAGTACACTGGTACCATTACGACCACTCTTTTGATTAGTCCACCGTCTGACCTGTCCAACAATCCTGAGGAGGTTTATACCTACGCAAAAGAAGTGATTTTGGAACAGGATGGCCTGGTTTACCTAGCACCGACGGATTTTCAAAATACCTATGCTGTGGCAGTGACGGAAGACTACGCTCAAGATCATGGTCTTGAAAAGATTTCGGATTTGGCAAAAGTGCAGCAGTCAGCTGTTGCAGGCTTCTCCTTGGAGTTTAACGACCGTGAGGACGGGAATGTCGGTCTGACCAATCTTTACGGGCTCAACCTCAATGTTAAAACCATGGAGCCTGCCCTTCGCTACGAAGCCATTAAAAATGGAGATGTGCAGCTAGTTGATGCCTACTCAACGGATAGCAAGATTGTTTCTTACAAGCTGAAAATCCTGGAAGACGACAAACAGCTTTTCCCACCTTATCAGGCCGCTCCGCTATTGACCAAAGAAACCTTGGACAAATATCCCAAGTTGGAGCAAGTCTTGGGGGCTTTGGCGGGCAAAATATCGACCAAGGAAATGACCAAGATGAACTATGCGGTCGATGTGGAAGGCAAGTCGGCAGAGCAAGTGGCGAGGGAATACTTGGAACAGGAAAATTTACTGAAATAGGAGAAAATCATGACTAATCAACTAGAAAATGCTAAAAATCTCTATCTCCGTGGCATTCGCGACGGGGAAATCAAGGAAGTCCATGAAAACTATATGGGAGCTACTTACACCCAGCATAGTACAGGTGTGCCGGATGAGAAAGAGGGCTTTGCGGCTTTCTTTGAGGACTTTTTCAAACGCAATCCCAAGCGGGAAATAAATATTGTGCGTGCCATTGAAGACGGAAATTTTGTCTTCGTCCATGTCCACCAGAAACTCAATGACGGTGAGGCTGAGTGGGTGACGGCGGACATTTTCCGTTCTGATGAAAACGGCCGTATCGTCGAGCATTGGGATGTCATCGATGCCTATCCAAAAACCATTGGCCAAACAGACCCGATTTATGCCGACTTTGAGTTGACAGACCTAGACAAGACTGAGGACAACAAGAAAATCGTCCGTCGTTTCTTGGTCGATGTCCTTCAAAATGGGGAAATCGACAAGTTTAACGACTATGTGGCGGCAGACCTGATTCAGCACAACCAAGAGATTGCCCAAGGCGGTGCGGCCTATAAGGACTATCTTGTCGAGAATCAAGTCACCTACGACTTTGTCTTCAAGGTGATGGGACAGGGCGACTATGTGGTGGCTTACTCGAAAGTCTGGATTGCAGGTCGGGACTACGCCCACTTTGACATCTACCGCCTCAAAGACGGCAAGATTGTGGAACACTGGGATAACAAGGAAGTCATGCCAGGGAAGAAAGACTTGACGAATCTAGGGAAGTTTTAAGAGGGAATGTCTCCTTCTTTTTTCTTGACTTGTTTGGTTTCTTGGTTGATAATAGAAAAAAAGATAGTGGAGTAGTTGCTCATGCTTAAATACCTTCGTGCTCTTCCCTTGATTGTGGTGGCAGGTGCAGTTGTTTATTTTTCGATTTTGATATGGATTGATAACGGGGATTGGACCTACATCATTGCCAGAGTATTTGGTATGACGGAGAAGCACGCTAACAATTTATCCCTAATCGCCATTGCCATTCAGTCCCTCTTTTTTACGTCCGACTGGTTTTATAGCCGTATTCGTGCTTTTCTCAATCGTCGGTTGGAACGCGCCAGGGGGCTCAATCGGCAGATTTATCTGGGCTATAAGGCTGGAGTTGAATTCCTGATGGCCCTGCCCAAACGGACCATCTTGTTTAGCTTTTACTTGCTCTTGACTATTTTGGAAAACCTAGGTGTGATTGATAGTGCCAAAGACTATGCGGTGGTCATTGTGTTTATTATTGCCGTGGACCGTGTGACCAAAATCTGGCCGGAGGAAAAGCGGAGGATGATTGAGTTTAGTCAGAAGATTAAGAAACGGATAAGAGATGCAGGTGATAGCTAAGTTTACTGCTCTGCCATTTCCCGAACAATGCTAAAAAAGTCTCGAAAAATCCTTGCCAAGATTAAGGGCTTGTGTTACAATACCAAAAGCGTAGGTTTTTAAACTCATCCCGTGAGGTGAGAAAGACAACAGGATCATTCATTAAGGGCCTATGACTATGTATATTTAGAAAGTCTGGGTCTTTTTGTGTACCCAGAATGGGAGATTTATGAGTACAAAAGCCAATCTTTTGTTTGATGTCCATGAGAAACCAGCCCCGCTTCAAGGGATTTTGTTGAGTTTCCAGCACGTGTTCGCTATGTTTGGTGCGACGATTTTGGTGCCGCTGATTCTCGGTATGCCAGTTTCGGTTGCCCTCTTCGCATCAGGTGTCGGGACCTTGATTTATCAAGTAGCGACCCAGTTTAAGGTGCCGGTTTACTTGGGTTCATCCTTTGCCTACATTTCTGCTATGGCACTTGCTATTAAAGAAATGGGTGGCGATGTGTCAGCTGCTCAGACAGGTATTCTCTTCGTTGGTTTGATTTACGTCTTAATCGCTGCACTTGTCAAAGTAATCGGGACTAAGTGGATTGATAGCCTCTTGCCACCGATTGTCATCGGTCCTATGATTATCGTGATTGGACTTGGTCTTGCCAACTCTGCTGTGACTTCGGCAGGCTTTGTCGCAGACGGTGACTGGAAAAACGTCGTTGTGGCGATCGCAACCTTCTTGATTGCGGCTTTTGTCAATACCAAAGGGAAAGGCTTCGCCAAGATTGTTCCTTTCTTGATTGCCATCATCGGTGGTTATGTGATTGCTATCTTCCTCGGGCTAGTTGACTTTACACCCGTTTTGGAAGCAGCTTGGTTTGAATTACCAGGTTTCTACCTACCATTTGAAACAGGTACTTTCAAATCCTACAATTTCTACTTCGGTCCAGAAATGATTGCCATCTTGCCAATCGCAGTGGTGACCATCGCAGAGCATATCGGAGACCACACGGTTCTAAGCCAAATCTGTGGCCGCCAGTTCCTGAAGGATCCTGGTCTCAGCCGTACCTTGATTGGTGACGGTGTGGCGACTGCCGTATCTGCCTTTATCGGCGGACCGGCCAACACCACCTACGGTGAGAACACAGGGGTTATCGGTATGACCCGCATTGCATCAGTATCCGTTATCCGCAACGCCGCCCTGATTGCCATTGCCTTCTCATTCCTAGGTAAATTTACAGCCCTTATCTCCACTATTCCAAGTGCTGTTCTTGGAGGCATGTCTATCTTGCTCTACGGCGTTATCGCTTCAAACGGCTTGAAAGTTTTGATTGAAAGCCGTGTTGATTTTGGTCAAGTCCGCAACCTGATTATTGCAAGCTCAATGCTGGTATTGGGTCTTGGTGGAGCAGTACTCAACATCGGAGCCATCACCCTCTCAGGAACAGCCCTCTCAGCCATTGTCGGCATCGTTCTCAACCTCATTTTGCCAAAGGCGGAAAAGTCAGAATAAGATAAAGTGAAAGTCAGCAAAAGCTGGCTTTTTTTGAAAATAGCAGAGCTACTCAGCTAGTTTTCAAATCAGTTGACAAAAAAGACAATCCTTGATAGAATAAATGAGGTCCAGAAGGACAAATCTAGCTTTTTCTTGGTTGCAGGTCGCCAACCTGTCACTCGGATTAGGCTCAAAAACAAAGGAGAACATATCATGGCAATCTCAAAAGAGAAAAAAAATGAAATCATGGCACAGTATGCTCGTCATGAAGGCGACACAGGTTCAGTTGAAGTTCAAGTAGCAGTACTTACTTGGGAAATCAACCACCTTAACGACCACATCAAACAACACAAAAAAGACCACGCAACTTACCGTGGTTTGATGAAAAAAATCGGTCGCCGTCGTAACTTGTTGGCATACCTACGCCGCACAGACGTAAACCGTTACCGTGAATTGATTCACTCACTCGGACTCCGTCGTTAAGATAGGATACAAAAGCCGTCAAAAACGACTGAAAAATAGGAAACTGCCATGTCTTCGGACATTGGCAGTTTTTCTTCTTCGCTAGGATTTTAGCTCGCTCCAACAGTCTGGGGATAGACTGTTGGAGGTTGGAGATGAAGCGAACGTAGTTCGTGTCAACAATTCAGAAAGAGCCTGTTTATCAGGCTTTTTTGTTTTTCTTTTTTCCGAGTTTTTAGGCTGTGTTAGACTGCTCAAGATACGGAGGTGTGAGAAGTACAGCGAAATTAGGAAATTTTTGTAACAAGTTTACTTGTCAAAAAAATTATCTATTTCGCATAGTTTCTAGCCGAAGTTCAATTCAGATAGAACCTGGTTTTAGGTTCTTCAGATTGAAGAAAAAGTCCATTTTGGACAATTATCTTCAATCTCTTTTCTTTATGTTGAAAATAAAAAATTCTCAGAAACGCCGAAATATCAATGTTTCTAAGAGTTTAACAACTTGCTATCTTTCGCAAACTTCTTCAATTTTTTATATTTTTAGGAGTTTGTCTACGTTCTGTAGAACCTGATTTCAGCTTCTTTTTTTGTTGTCCTGTTTTTATTTTTTTCGACTTTTTAGGCTGTGTTTTGCTTATTAAGATTTGGAGTTTAGAAATGAATCGAATGTGACTCGTATCATAGACAGTCGCTTCGATTGGCTTATGCTTTGAAATCTTCAAAGAAAAAGAACGTAAAAAAAGAAATAGCCGTCCATACTTTGCAAGTGGGGCTATTTCTTTTGGTAAATAAACTACGAGCCACCGTTTGTTTTAACAGTTATAGGTTGAGGTTGGATTCAAATCCAACCTCAACTCTACTTTTTCATTTCTAGGCTCAGACTGAGACAGTTGACTGGATTAGCTCCTTTTGTTCGGGTTAAAACAGTAACTACCCTGACTATTTTATCCAACCTTGTCTAAGGTGACAAATATCTGAGGTTCTGTTATTAGATCATAGGTAGCTTCAACGGAGGCATCTATAGGATTTACCCAGGCGATAACCTTGTATTGTTCATTTTCCAAAATAAATCCAGGTGTGATTCGCCCACCGAGTCCAGTCATGCCAGGAAGAAGTGCTGAAACTTGATTTTCAGCATTTCGTATGATGAAATGGTTGGGTTTATACTCGACAAGGTCAGAAATTTTAGCCGTAAAAGTCTGAACAAACTCGCTTGCACTTTCATCCTCGCTTTGACGGAAATCATTTGTAACAGTTATCGTTCCATCTGCAGAGACTTCCATATCAATGTGACGAGCTTGTTGGCTACTTCCTTGCCATTTTCCAACTAATTCATTAGGGATGCTTGTTGCTGGAAGGGTGAGCAGTTGGCTATGGGTTGTGGTGCTACTGACAATATTTTCTCTTTCATGAGTGCCTTGGTTTTCTTGGCTCTGTTGCGTTGTTTCTGTTGAAATGCTACTTGATGCTGTAGTTTCGGTTGAACTAGAAACGGTAGTTGAGCTAGTGCTGGTTTGTGTAGTACTTGATTGACTTGTAGAAGTGTTTGTCTGAATTTCTTGTTTTTTTGATGTGCAAGCAACCAATAGGCAGCTTGTTGCTAATAGGATTACAGTTTTCAAAGCAGAATTTTTCATTTTCATTACCTCCCAATATAGATAAAGTATAGCAGGAAATGAATGTATTGTCAATACGAATTTGTAATATTTGTAACGGTTTTGTAACAAAAGAAATAATTTTGTTATATAATTTTGAAGAATTCCTCAATATCTGCCTCTTGGATGCCAATCATGGGGTCGATGGTTAGTAGGTTGTCTACAGTCAAAATGTATTCTGTGGGTTGGGGACTTATTTTTTCTGGTTGGTCTTGATCAAGAAGGGAGAGTTGTTGGCTGTTTTCTTTGAATACTTTAACCTGTTCTTTTCTGTCTGGCTGTGTAGGTGGCTGGGTTTGCGTGGTTTCAGTTGTTTTGTTTTTGTCTTTTTCAGTCAAAGCTTCCTTATTGTCCTGCTCTGCCATTTCTCCTTGGAAACGTGGGACCAGATAGGTTTTTCGGAGGGTACCGGCGTTTTTGACGGCATAGTCAAAGGCGGAGATTTCGCCCAGGAGGATGAGCTTGCTCTTGGAGCGGGTGATGGCGGTGTAGACCAGATTGCGCTGGAGCATGCGGTGGCTGGTGCGGGTGATAGGAAGGATAACGACCTGGAACTCGCTGCCTTGGGACTTGTGGATGGACATGGCATAGGCCAGGGTAATCTTGTACCATTCATTGCGTGGATAGGTGACCTCGCTACCGTCGAAGTTGATGGAGATTTCATCCTGCTTGGAGTCGGTGTACTTGGCCGGTAGGAGGTCGGTGATGTAGCCCAAGTCGCCATTGAAGACATTGGCTTCGGCGTCGTTGACTAGATGAATGACCCGGTCGCCTTGGCGGAAGGCTTGCTCGTTATGGAGGAATTCTAACTCTCCCTCTTCCAGTGGATTGAGCAGGGCCTGGGTCATGGTGTTGAGTTGGTCAATACCTGCAGCACCCCGGTACATGGGAGCGAGGATTTGTACTTCGTTTGCAGGAATGCCCGACTTGATGGCTGCGCCGACAATGCGCTCAATCAGGGCTGGAATTTGTTCGTTTTGAGCTTCAAAATAGGAGCGGTCAGCCTTTTTCTCACGGAAATCGCTAGGCAGGGCTCCTTGACGAATCTGGCTGGCAAGTGTAACAATGGTCGAATCGTCTGATTGGCGATAGATACGTTCCAGAGTGATGCTGGGTAGCTTGTCAATCTTTAAGAGGTCAGCTAGGACTTGGCCGGGACTGACAGAAGGCAATTGCTCTGCATCGCCGACAATCAGAACTTGGGTTTGGGAGGAGATGTTTTGGAAGAGTTGATTTGCCAACCAAGTATCGACCATAGAAAATTCGTCTACGATGATGAAGTCAGCTTCGAGGTAATCATCTCGATAGGATTCTTCCTGTCCTTCGACAAGCCCCAGATGGCGGTGGATGGTGGCGGAAGGTAGACCTGTCAATTCGTTCATTCGTCTGGCTGCTCGTCCAGTTGGAGCTGCGAGTAGGACTGGGCATTCTTCTCGATTGCGAGTTAGGTCAATCTTATGCAAGATGGCATAGACTGCGATAATTCCGTTGATGACGGTTGTTTTTCCAGTCCCTGGTCCGCCTGTCAGAATGAAAAGCGGATTGGTAATGGCTTGGACGATGGCCTCTTTTTGAATGTCATCGTAGGTCAGGGAAGACATAGTTTCCAGCTCAGCTATAGCAGTCTCAACGTCTGCGCGTGGGAAGGGTTTAAAGCCATTTTTTCCCATCAGGCGAGTTAGGTTTGTATGAATTCCTTGCTCGGCAAAGTAGAGGCTGTTGTCGAAAATCTTGGTGCCTTCTTGCTGTACCTTGCCATCTTCTATCAGACCGGTCAATTCTTGAGCAACAGCAGCGGGGTCTAGCTCGGTATGGCGGGATTTTTCAAGCAGTTCGAGGGTAGCCTCTAATAAATCTCTAGCTTCGACATAGGTATCGCCTTTTTCCATAGAGCGATGAATGAGGCTAAAGAGCATACCAGCTCGGAAACGTTGGGGAGAGTCACTGGCAATGCCCAAATTTTCTGCGATTCTATCGGCAATAGTAAATCCAAGTCCCTGTACATCTTCGACTAGCTGATAGGGATTTTCCTCAATAATTTGAAGCGTTTTTTCCTTGTACTGGTCTTGGATTTGAAAGGCCAACTTGTTTGGAATGCCGTATTCAGCTAGTTTGGCCAGTATCAGCTCCGTTCCATAATTGAGGCGGAGTTTTTCGATAAAGGCCTGCCTATTTTTGCTGGATAGTCCAGAAATTTGGGTCAGTTTTTCAGGCTCGGCCAAAATCTTTTCAATAGTATCATCGCCATATAGCTCCACAATTTTCTCGGCTGTCTTACGACCAATTCCTTTGAAATGGTTGCTGGAAAAATACTTGACTAGCCCTGTGGAGGTTGGTTTGCTCCGTTCATAGCGTGTGATTTGCAGTTGCTGACCGTATTTGGGATGGGTGACTAAATTGCCATAAAATCGATAGTCTTCCCCTTCGATGACATCCGCAATAGTGCCTGTTATAATGATTTCGTAGTCTTCATAGTCTGCGTCTGTTTCCTCAATCTCAAGGAGCAGGATTTTATAAAAATTGCTAGGATTTTCAAAAATAATCCGGTCAATAGTCCCGGTAAAATAAACTTCGTTCATAGAGTATCATTCCTACAACTAGTGAAAAAAGAAGTTTGGAACAATGCTCCAAACTTGTTTGTGTTATACTCAATGAAAATCAAAAATAGCCTAGGAAACGAAGCCGATGATAGAACTCTGTTACTGTCTTGTTTCAAGGTAACAGGCTGAAAAGCTCCACCGGAGCTTTTCACTCATCAAGGCTCTTGACAACGGATAGTTTTGATTTTCGAAGAGTATTAATCGACAGTTCCAACACGGTTGACAGGCCAAAAGCGGAAGACAACTTCTCCCTTGATTTTATCCCGTGCGAATGTTCCTACGTTACGGCTATCTAGAGATACCAGGCGGTCATCACCTAAGAGATAATATTGTCCTTCTGGCACTGTGACGCTGAAATTAATAGAACGATTGGCATCTTGTGTAAAGGCTTGGGCCGCTTGTGCAACTGCTTGGAATTGCTTGTTGTATGCATACTCCTCTTGCAGTTTATCCTTTTGAAAGGCAGCGAGATATTCATCTAGGTAGGGTTCGTCAACTTCCTGATCATTGATATAGAGAACATCGTTTTCATAGCGAATGGTGTCGCCGGGCATGCCGACAACTCGTTTGACAATGAGCTTTTCTTTACCATCGCTATCTGTTTCGCTGGCCACGACAATATCAAAACGATCTATAGATGTTGTCTTGAACATAACCAATTTTTCTTGGTGTTGGAGAGTCGGATCCATAGAATGACCATCAACGGATACAGGGTCCCATAGAAAATATCGGCTGGCAAATATTGCTAGCATAAAGAGAATGAGGGGGCCCCATTCTGCAAGAAAGTTAGCAAAGCTTGAACGTTTTTTATTTCTGGTCATAAATTTTTCCTCATTTCACTAATTTTTGTGCTTTTTGTGTATTGGCAAAGTGGAGTTTGGCGGTTTGGTTGAGTCCAGCCATACCGTAGTCTTTTAAGATGCTGGCTGCGACTTGGTCGGATTTACTGCCCGCACCAGAAGGTAGGTTTCTGCCTACCAGTTGACCAAGCTGGACAAGATTTTCTAAAAACATAGCTCTAGCAATGATTGAAGATACTGCCACAGCCAGATACTTGCCCTCAGCTTTTTCTTCTAGAGTGATGGGGTTGGCAAATTGATTGGCTTCCTTCTTCAAGTACTTTTGATAATTTTGACTGGAAGTGAAGGCGTCAATGACAATCTTCTCAGGCTGGACACCCTTTTGCAAGAGTAGGAAAATAGCCTGATTGTGCAGGGCGACCTTGACAGACACCGCATTGTAGCCTTGCTCGATGACTTCGTTGTATTTTTTCGGTGACAATAGCAGAGCTTGGTGGGGGATTTTCTCTTTTAAGAGAGGGGCGATTTGGCAGATTTTTTGGTCTGTCATTTTCTTGGAATCATCCACACCAAGCGACTTGAGAAAGGCATGGTCTTCTGGGCGGACAAAACTAGCAACGACTGCCAAACCTCCAAAATAAGACCCGTTTCCAACCTCATCGGTACCAATCATGGGCAGGTTTTGACCAGGTATGGTCGTCTGTCCAGAGCTTTCTGGCTCATAGCCCCAGAGCCCTGCTTCCTGCTCTGCCATTTCCCCCTGAAAAACGACTTTTCCAGAAGTGTAGATGGACAGGCTGGCACCGGTCAGTTTGAAAAATGCTTCTATGTAAGGATTTTTGCTGGTCTGCCGATAGCGGTCATAGTGAGCCATCATGGCTTGTTTTTGCTGGGCAGATGCCTTTAGTACAACGGTATTCATGTTCTTATTGTAACACAAATGCTAGTTAGAGTGTGCAGAAAAGGGTGGAATTTACTATAATGGTAGAAGAAAGTGAGGTACACTATGGAAGTGCAAATGAAGTATAAATGGGCGACTCTGGGAACAGGTGTCATTGCCAATGAATTGGTTCAGGCCTTGCAGGCTATGGGAGGAAATCTTTATTCGGTAGCCAACCGTACCTATGACAAGGGTGTGGAATTTGCGCAAAAATATGGCATTGAGAAAGTTTATGAAGAAATCGATCAAGTATTTGAGGATCCTCAAGTGGATATTATCTATATTTCTACACCTCACAATACCCATATCAATTATTTGAGAAAAGCTTTGAAGGCAGGGAAACATGTCCTCTGTGAGAAGTCTATTACGCTTAATTCAGAAGAATTAGCAGAAGCCATTCAACTGGCAGAAGAAAATCAGGTTATCTTGGCAGAAGCCATGACCATTTTCCATATGCCAATCTATCGTCAGTTGAGTGAAGTGGTGGCCAGTGGTAAGCTGGGAGAGTTGAAGATGATTCAGATGAACTTTGGTAGCTACAAGGAATACGATATGACCAACCGCTTTTTCAATAAGAACTTGGCAGGCGGTGCTCTCTTGGATATTGGTGTCTACGCTCTGTCATTTGTCCGTTGGTTTATGACGGAAAAGCCTAGCCAGGTCTTGTCCCAGGTCAAATTGGCTCCGACAGGTGTGGACGAGCAGGTAGGGATTTTGCTCAGCAATGATGCAGGAGAAATGGCGACTATCGCCCTGACCCTCCATGCCAAACAGCCAAAACGTGGAACGATTGCCTACGATAAAGGCTACATCGAGCTTTACGAGTATCCACGTGGTCAGAAGGCAGTCATCACCTACACTGAGGACGGCAGCCAGGAGGTCATCGAGATAGGCGAAACTGCCAAGGCTCTTTCTTATGAAGTGGCGGATATGGAAAAAGCTGTCGCAGGCATCGAAAACACCATGCACCTAGCATTTACCCAAGATGTCATGGACATTATGACTCAACTCCGCAAAGAATGGGGCTTGGTTTATCCGGAGGAAATGTAGAGCAACTTTATTTGGATAAGTATTGAGGAACAAGTGATGGCCTGTTGGCAGTTTTCTACTTGTTCTTTTTTTAATGTGTCGGTTATGTGACAAGTATATGGATTTGATGACGAAAAATGTCTAAGATTACATAGTGGATACAGTTTATTTAAAAGAGACAGAAATGCCTTGTTTTTCAGTTCTGATTTAGGTAAGATATAGCCAACCCAAATGAAAAGGAATGATTATCAGAATGAAACGTAAGAAAACAAATAAATCAATTTATATGAAACGAAAAAAGAAATCTACATTGTTGAAACAGAATAAAAAGATGTTATATACTTCCTCCCTAGTATTGTCCTTGTTTGCTGCAAGTATGGCCACTTCAACAATATCAGCCCTTGAATGGAGCCCGAGAACTGTAGAGGAGGTTAGGCCAGAGATTGTTCAAGAAAATGGACAAGCAACCTACACCATCAAATATGGAGATACCTTGAGTGTTATTGCTGCTGCTATGGATATCGATATGGAAATCCTTGCCAAAATGAACCAAATTGCAGATGTCAATTTAATTTTTCCATCAACGGTTTTAACAACCACCAAGGATCAAAATAATCATGTAACCCATATTGAGATTGAAACCCCTAGCCAGCAAAATCCAACTGAAACAGTACAAGCAAGTATCGATGTTACTGCAAATGAAGTAAATATTGACAATACTATTGTAAACTTGGATGAAGTTTCCACCGAACAACCAACAAACGAATATCAAGCCTCAGCCGAGGCTCAAGTGGCAACCGAGGCCCAAGTGGCAGCCGAAACTCAAGCTTCAGCCGAGGCCCAAGCGGTAGCGGAGGCCCAAGCGGTAGCGGAGGCTCAAGCAGTAGCGGAGGCTCAAGCAGCAGCGGAGGCCCAAGCGGTAGCGGAGGCCCAAGCGGTAGCGGAGGCCCAAGCGGTAGCGGAGGCCCAAGCGGCAGCGGAGGCCCAAGCGGCAGCGGAAGCTCAAGCAGCGGCGGCAGCCCAAGCAGTAGCGGCAGCTCAAACTCAAGCAGCAGCTCAAACTCAAGTAGCGACTAGCTCATTTGATGTAGGCTTGCAACCTCAGGTCGCAGCTTTCCGTGCAGAAGTTGCAGGAATATTTGGTATCACCTCCTTCTCAGGATACCGTGCTGGAGATCCTGAAGACCATGGTAAAGGATTGGCAATTGACTTTATGGTTCCAGTTAGCTCGGCTTTGGGTGATCAGGTGGCAGAGTATACGATTGCTAATATAGGTGCGAAAAATATTTCATATATTATTTGGAAACAGCGTTTCTATTCTCCTTATCCAAGTATCTATGGACCAGCATATACTTGGAATTTGATGCCAGATCGTGGAAGTGTGACTGAGAATCACTACGATCATGTCCACGTATCGTTTAATCCATAAAATAACTATAGCCAAACTCATCTGAGCTTGGCTTTTTGTATGCTATTGTCATTTGAATTAACCTTGACACTTTGTCACTTTTGGTTAGCCGTACTCTGCGGAAGTGACTTGCTTTGTATGTTATTTCTCCAACCTAGCACGGTAACTAGGCTGTGCTAGCAACCTACACCTCAGTTCCTTATCAGAAAACTAATTCATTCGACTATAAATGACGGAGGATAGTTACACTATATTCCCAGTCTATCTCCAAAACTTATCATAGCCTTTCTTATCTTCCATGTTAAAGGCGATGATATTGCGGAGCAGGTCCCAGTTAACTTCTTGGTCTTCCTTAATTTTGAAGAGGTTGGAAGTCGCATCGTAGCCGGCTTCCTTGATGTCCTTGGCAAAAGTCTCCATAGTAACCGTTTCAGGTGCAACGGAAATATGAGCCTTGGCAGCGGAGAAGCCGATAATAAAAGTTCCGTCCATGATAAACATGGGCTGGTTCCACTTGATTTCAGTTGTCAGACTTGGAAATTCCTGCTGAATCTGATTGAAAATGCCTTCTAGTTTGTCCTTCAAGACAGGATTCTTGACCTTGTTCAAAAATTCTTGAAGCATAAGTGTTTCCTTTCTTTTTTATTTCATTCTATCACAAAAGAGGAGTCTCCTCCTCTTTTCTTGATTATTTCATCAAAATCGCCAGTGCCTGATAAGGTTTGAGGGTGATTTTCTTACCTAGTTTGTTGTCAGGATAGTTGCTAATAAGGACTTGGCCGCGGGCATAATCGTCTGCTAGGTCTAGCTCAACCTCTTCTGCGAAGAAATTGTTGAGGACTAAGAGTTTTTCGCCATTTAGTAAGCGTTCAAAGGCATAGACTTTCTGGCTATCCTTGTAGGCGGCCTTGTAGTCCCCTTCTGAGATGAGAGGGAGCTCTTTCCGTAGGCGGATGAGTTCTTGGTAGAAGGTAAAGATTGGGCCAGTTTTTTCCTGTTCAACGTTAATCGTTTGGTAGGATTTGCCAGCCTTCAGCCAAGGGGTGCCTGTTGAGAAGCCTGCATTGTCAGAAGCGTCCCATTGCATCGGAGTGCGGGAATTGTCACGGGACTTGGCCTGGATAATCTTGAAGGCCTGCTCAGGTGTGTGACCTTGATCCAAGAGCATCTGATAGGCATTGATAGACTCCACATCGACATAGTCGTCCATGCTGTTGTAGTCAGGGTCAATCATGCCGATTTCCTCGCCCATGTAGATGTAAGGCGTACCGCGTGACAGATGGATAGAGGCTGCTAGCATGGTCGCTCCTTCGTTGCGGAAATTCTCCACATCGACAAAGCGGTTGAGGGCACGAGGTTGGTCGTGATTGTTGTAGAAAAGGGCGTTCCAGCCATTTCCAACGGACATCTCTTCGCCCCAAGTGTGGAAGAGGCGTTTGAGTTCTTCAAAGTCGAAGTCCATAATGGTCCATTTTTGCCCGTCCTTGTAATCCACTTTCAAGTGGTGGAAGTTGAAGGCCATGGACAATTCTTCCCGTTCAGGAGCTGTGTAGAGAATGCAGTTTTCAATGGTGGTGGCAGACATTTCCCCAACGGTCATGAAGCCTTTTTCGCTACCAAAAGTAGCATTATTCATCATCTTTAGGTAGTCGTGGGTGATTGGGCGGTCGGTGTAGGCTGGCTTGCCGTCATTGATTGGGCAGTCTTCGAGGACTTCGTCCTTACCAATCAGGTTAATGACATCGAAGCGGAAGCCTTTGACACCCTTGTCTTTCCAGAAGTTGACCACCTTGAAGAGTTCTTCACGGACATGTGGATTTCGCCAGTTGAGGTCGGCTTGGGTCACGTCAAAGAGGTGGAGGTAGTATTTCCCAGTATCTCCAAAAGGAGCCCAGGCATTGCCACCAAATTTAGACACCCAGTCAGTTGGCTGGTCACGCAGGATAAAGAAATCCTGGTAATATTTGTCGCCAGCTAGGGCTTTTTGGAACCATTCATGCTCCGTTGAGCAGTGATTGAGGACCATGTCCAACATAAATTCAATACCCAGCTCTTTACCGACAACCACCATTTCTTCAAAGTCGGCCATGGTGCCGAAATCAGGATTGACAGTTGTGTAATCGGAAATGTCATAGCCGTTGTCCCTTTGCGGACTTGGGTAGAAGGGATTGAGCCAAATCATATCAATGCCTAGCTCTTTTAGATATGGAAGTTTTTCAATAATTCCTCGTAAATCCCCGACACCATTTCCGGTCGTGTCCTTGTAAGATTTGGGGTAGATTTGATAGACGACTTTACGTTTGTCAATGGTCATGATGATAGTACCAATTCCTTTCTCAAAAATGATGTAATCAACGGCAAAGAGTTGGGGTCACCAACTCTCTACTCTTATTTTGTTTTATGCTTTTGTTGCTTTCAAGATTGCTTGGCCACGTTCTACTGAACGAGGAAGGCTTCCAAGAACCTCTGTATTGAAATCAGTTTGGTTGGTCACGATGACTGGTGTTTCAGCGACGAGACCAGCAGACTTGATGACATCGATGTCAAAGCTAATCAATTTATCGCCAGCTTTTACCTTGTCACCTTGTTTGACGTGAGCTGTGAAACCTTTGCCTTCCAATCCAACAGTATCCATACCGATGTGCATAAGGAGTTCAACTCCGTTTGCAGCAGTGATACCAACAGCGTGGTTAGTAGGGAAGAGGACGGATACTTCACCATCGACTGGAGCAACTAAGAGACCTTCGCTAGGATCGATAAGGACACCTTGTCCCATGACCCCAGATGCGAATACAGGGTCAGTTGCCTGTGACAATTCTTTTGCTTGACCAGTTAGGGGGCTGATCAATTCGATAGCAGAACCAGTTTCAACGACAGTTTCAGTTACGACTACAACTTCTTCAACAGTTTCTTCTTTTTTTGAAAATGCACCTGTACGTTTGAAAACAGCTGTCAAAATCATTGGGACAACAATCGCAACAATCATTGTCATAAAGAATGCACCCCAGTATTCAGCCTTGATAGACAAGATACCTGGAAGACCACCGATACCGATAGAAGCAGCTTGGATGTTGAAGGTTACAGAAAGTAGGCCAGCGATACTTGAACCGATCATAGCCGCTACGAATGGGTAAACGTATTTCACGTTAACACCGAAGAGGGCTGGTTCTGTAACACCAAGGTAAGCAGAAATGGTTGCAGGAAGAGAAACTTGAGCTTCTTTTTCATTGTGACGGTTCATGAGGAAGTAAGCAAATACCGCAGAACCTTGAGCAATGTTTGAAAGAGCAATCATTGGCCATAGACCAGTTCCACCAGCATCCGCGATCAATTGCGTATCGATGGCATTGGTCATGTGGTGAAGACCAGTGATAACAAATGGCGCATAGAGGGCACCGAATACCGCACCGAAGAGCCATTTCAATGGACCAGTCAAACCAGCCAATACGACAGTTGACAACCATTGACCGATTGTCCAACCGATAGGACCAAGGACAGTGTGAGCCAAGATGATGGCAGGAAGAAGTGATAGGAATGGTACGAAGATCATTGAGACCACTTCTGGAACAACCTTACGCCAGAAGATTTCTAGGTAAGACAGTGCCAAACCAGCAAGGAGGGCAGGGATAACTTGCGCTTGATAACCGATACGAGCAATACTAAATGCACCGAAGTTCCAAGACCAGTCGCTGGCAATAGTTGCTGCATCTGTACCAGGTACGGCATAAGCGTTGAGCAATTGAGGAGAAACCAAACAGATACCAAGAACGATACCAAGGATTTGTGAAGTTCCCATTTTACGAGATACAGACCAAGTGATACCTACTGGCAAGAAGTGGAAGATGGCTTCACCTGGTAACCAGAGGAAGTGGTTGACTCCATTCCAGAATGGTGATACTTGAACGATAGTGTTCCAGATTGGTTTACCACTTGCATCAAAGAGGAGTTCTCCATCTTTCATAGCTTGACCAAGTGCTTCGAATTGTACGCCTTCCAAAACGTTACGGAAACCGAGAATCAAACCGCCGACGATAAGGGCAGGAATGATCGGTGTGAAGATTTCCGCCAACATAGTCATAACACGTTGGATGGCATTTTGGTTGCTTTTGGCAGCAGACTTGGCTGCTTCTTTTGATACACCTTCGATACCAGACACAGATGTAAAGTCATTGTAGAAGATTGGAACGTCGTTACCGATGATGACTTGGAACTGACCAGCATTGGTAAAGGTTCCTTTTACAGCAGGGATATCTTCGATGACTTTTACATTTGCTTTTTTCTCATCAGCAAGAACAAAACGCATCCGTGTCGCACAGTGAGAAACTGCTGAGACATTGTCTTTGCCGCCAATAGCGTCCAATAGCTGTTTGGCTTCTTTTTCAAATTTTCCCATATATTTTTCCTTCTAGACGGCTTATGGAATCCGTCACCCTATATTTTTTAGACATCTCCCGAAGTATGTTCTTTTTTGAAATTTGTACGGACAAATTTCATTTGTGTTAATATTGTATCCGATTTCAAAAAAGAATGCAAGCCTTTTTTTAAAAAATTTTTTATTTTTTGATATAATAGTAATGTTGTATGATGGAAAGCAGTCAATATATGAGGGTTAACAATGAAAAAATACCAAGAAATTTATAATGATTTAAAAGAAAAAATCCGTACAAATGAATATGCGTCAGGTTCCTTGTTGCCAACCGAGCAACAATTTCAAGAGATGTATGGTGTCAGTAGGGATACGGTTCGTAAGGCACTTGCTATTTTGACAGAAGGAGGTCTCATTCAAAAGGTTCAAGGAAGAGGATCCATGGTGTTAGAACAGGAAATCTTAAACTTCCCCGTTTCAGGGTTGACTTCTTATAAAGAACTAACTCATTCTTTGAAAATATCGACCAAAACAGATGTTGTCAGTCTGGACCAAATTGTAGTCAATAGCAATCTCTCTCATTTAACGGGTTTTGAGCCTCATAGTAAGGTTTGGAAAATTGTACGTACACGTTCGATTGATGGCAAAATTGCAGTTGTGGATACTGATTATCTTGCAGCGGAGATCGTTCCGGATATGACTGTAGAAATTGCAAGAGGCTCTATTTATGAGTATCTTGAAAACCAGTTAAACTTAGATATTGCCTACGCTCAGAAAGAGATTACGGTGGAGCCCACGAGTCGTGAAGAGCGTGATCTAATGCAGTCGCAGGACGACTACCTTGTGCTCATCAAATCTAAGGTATATTTGAGCGATACACAACAGTTCCAGTACACTGAAAGCAAGCACAAGATTGATAAGTTCAGATTTGTGGACTTTGCTCGTAGAAAACAGTCCATGTAGGGCTATATTCGTCAAATTTCAGCTTTTATGTTACAATAGTGGTTGAGGTGTATTATGGCAAACTTAAACAGATATAAATTTACATTTGGTGATAAACAATTAACATTAACAACTGAGCATGACAATGAATTTATGGAAGAAATTGAGCATTTAGCTCAAGAAAAATATCAAGCTATAAAGGAAAAAATGCCGACGGCAGATTCTGAAACCTTGGCCTTGCTTTTAGCAATCAATGCTCTTTCTGTACAGTTGACTCGCGAGAAGGTTTATGAGCAAACGGAGCTTGAGCTAGAAAGTTTGAAAGAAAAGGAAAAGACCTCGAAACAGAATGTAACCTTAATAGACTTAGATGAGTTTGAGGAGACTAGATGATTTCTTTAGTAATTATTCTCATTTTAGGATGGAGTTTCTATATCGGCTACAGTCGTGGGTTAGTTCTACAATTATTCTATAGCTTTGCTGCAATCCTATCTTTAGTGGTTGCCACAATGAGTTATAAGCAACTAGCACAGATTCTTTATCTTTGGGTTCCGTTTGCCAATGCGACACAAGGAAGTTCGACCTATTTTTTTGATGAGCAGTACCTATTTGATTTAGATATGGTGTTTTATGCTGGCTTGGCTTTTCTAGTGGTCTACACACTGGTCTATGTTGTCATGAGATTTTTAGGCATCTTCGTGCATTTGTTGGACCAGTTTGATCCAAGTACTCGAGCAACCGATTTGATTAGTGGTGGACTAGCAGTTTTTGTTGCTTTTCTAACTCTGCAGATGATTTGTATCCTAATGTCAACCATACCGGTGGCTTTGGTTCAAGATAGCCTCCATAATAGTTTTTTGGCAAATTTCATGATTCAGTATGCACCATTTACCAGCAGCTTCTTTAAATCACTCTGGTTGAGTAATATAGCAGGGTAGGATTTTCCTACTCTTTTTTATAGGAAGGTAGAGGACAGGGGAGTGAGATGCCTCTGTCTTATTATGTGAAAGATGAATACAAAAATTTTAGAAACCCTTGAATTTAACAAGGTCAGAGAATTGGTCCGGCCTTTTGTTTTGACCGAACAGGGCTTGGAAGAACTAAGGCAGTTGGAGCCTATGGTGGAAGTCCACCGTATCCAACAGGCCTTTGATGAATTATCGGACATGGGGCAAATATTTGTTGAAAGTCCTTACTTTAGCCTCTCAGCAACCAATGATATTAATCCAGCCATGCGCCGTTTAGAATTGGATACAGACCTGAATATCAGTGAGCTACTGGCAGTCAAGAAAGTCTTGGAAGTATCTAAGTCCCTCTTGGATTTTTATGGCAATCTTGAAAATGTCAGCCTTAGCCAGCTAGATAAATTGTTTGAGAAAATTGAGCTTTTTCCACATTTACAAGGATCGCTCCAGTCTATCAATGATGCTGGTTTTGTCGAGGATTTCGCTTCTGAAAAGCTAGCAAAAATCCGCAGAAAAATCCGAGAATCAGAAGATCAGGTCCGTCAGGTATTGCAAGATATTTTGAAGAACAAGAGCGATATGCTGTCAGATACTATTTTAGCTAGCAGAAATGGGCGCAATGTTCTTCCTGTTAAAAATACCTATCGCAATAAAATTGCAGGTGTCGTTCATGATATTTCCGCTTCTGGTTCGACGGTTTATATTGAACCTAGAGCGGTCGTTACGCTCAATGAGGACATTACCAATAGCAAGGCAGAGGAACGGCATGAAATCAGTCGAATCTTACAAGAATTGTCGGATATGCTGCGACCACACAGTGGTATTATTCGCAATAATGCTTGGGTGATTGGGCATTTGGACTTTATCCGAGCCAAGCACCTCTTTGCAAGAGATTTCAAGGCTGTTGTGCCTACTATTTCGGAAAATCAGGATATCGCTCTTCTTAACGTCCGTCATCCTCTGATTGCCCAGCCCGTACCGAATGACCTCTATTTCGGTAGCCAGTTGACGGCTATTGTCATTACAGGTCCCAATACGGGTGGTAAGACCATCATGCTCAAGACCTTGGGGCTGACGCATCTCATGGCCCAGTCTGGTTTGCCAATCTTGGCTGATAAGGGGAGTCGGGTGGCGATTTTCAAGGAAATCTTTGCGGACATTGGTGATGAACAGTCCATCGAGCAGAGTTTATCGACCTTCTCCAGTCACATGACCCATACGGTCACCATTTTGGCGGAGGCGGATCAAGATTCTCTTATTCTTTTTGATGAGTTGGGAGCGGGTACCGATCCGCAGGAGGGTGCTTCCTTGGCTATGGCTATTTTGGACGACCTTCGTCTGCGGGGTATCAAGACCATGGCAACTACACACTATCCGGAGCTCAAGGCCTACGGGATAGAAACCTCTGGTATTGAAAATGCTAGCATGGAATTCGATACTAATAGTTTGCGTCCGACCTATAAGTTTATGCAGGGGGTTCCTGGACGTTCCAATGCCTTTGAAATAGCCCGTCGTTTGGGTTTATCGGATATCATCATCCAGTCAGCCCAGTCTTGGACCGATACAGACAGTGATGTCAATCGCATTATTGAGAAATTGGAAAGCCAGACAGCAGAAAGCCGCCATCGACTAGATAAGATTCGCGAGGTTGAACAAGAAAATTACAAGATGAACCGAGCCCTCCGCAAGCTCTATGACGAGCTCAATCGTGAGCGGGAAAATGAGCTCAACAAGGCACGCTTGGAAGCCAAGGAAATTGTAGATATAGCATTGGCAGAAAGCGAGGATATTCTCAAAAAACTCCATGCTGCAGCCAGTCTTAAGCCCCACCAGATTATCGAAGCCAAGGCAGAGTTGAAAAAGTTGGCGCCTGAAGTGGTGGATCTGTCTAAAAACAAGGTTCTGAAGAAAGCTAAAATTCAGCGGGAAGCCAAGGTGGGCGATGACATTATCGTTACAACTTATGGACAACGTGGCACCTTGACCAATCAGCTCAAGGATGGGCGTTGGGAAGCCCAGGTTGGCTTAATCAAGATGACCTTGACCAAGGATGAGTTTGAGCTTGTTAAGGCGGAAAAGGCAGAGCAGCCTAAGAAACGCCAGGTTCACACAGTCAAACGTGCCCATGTACGAGGACCAAAAGCCCGCTTAGATCTCCGTGGCAAACGCTACGAAGAAGCTATGATGGAATTGGATGAATTTATCGATCAGGCCTTGCTCAACAATCTGGCACAAGTAGACATTGTCCACGGTATTGGTACAGGGGTTATCCGAGAAGGCGTGACCAAGTACCTCCGTCGCAACAAGCAGGTCAAGGAATTCGGCTATGCTCCACAAAATGCAGGTGGTTCAGGTTGTACCATTGTGACGTTTAAATAGCAATCAACGGAGGGAGATTCTTATGATTATCAGGAAATATGAAGCGGCTGATGAAAAAGGCTGGGTTTACTGTAAGGCACTCAGCTATCTCTTCTCTCCATTCTTTGATGATAGAGAAACTGAAAAGCCCGAACTACTGACAGACGTTTATGATCATCGTGTGGAATGGGTGGCTGAAGTAGATGGCTCAAACGGTTTGGGGAACCGTTTGAGGTTGGAGATGGGACTTGCGTAGCAAGTTTCTGTTATTAAGTTGGTCTAATCGATATTGACATTTACACTGAGGAGTGCAGCCGGTCTTATATTTACGCACCAAGTAAGCGAACAGCTTATTTTACTAACCTAGCAGTCCACCCTGATTTTCAAGGGCAGGGCATTGCCCAGGCGCTTTTTGAAAAAGCAGAGCAGGAATTGCGTGAACAGGCTGTCGAGAAATTAGCCATCTTTACCAGAGAGGGAGATGTAGCCAATCATTTGTATCAGAAATGGGGCGGACAGCTAGTTTGCTCGGACTATCTAGTCGTCGGAGCACCCAAGGACATCCCAACCATCCGTTTTGGAATTGATTTAGAGCGAGGTAGATTGTCCTTTTCAGATATGGAAGGTCAGCCAGTTCCCTACTATTTGAGAGAAGGTGTTTATGTAGTCAGTGAAGAAGCTGGCTTGGATCTCTTTGACATAGAAGACGCCTACCAAGAATTGACCTATGTGGTGGATTTAACAGAAAAAAGTTGAAACACTTTCAACTTTTTTCTTTTTTGTAAATGAATCTGGTACGTGATTCCCCCTCGTCCTCCTGCGGTCTAGTTTAGAATGATCAACATGCTTTCAAATCACAATTGTTCAAGCATGACTATCTCATTTCTCTTCCGTAGCACCTACTCCGTCACTTGTCTCATTGCTACAACTGGACTTGATAAGCAAAACAGTCTCCCAGTTCCCCCTTGTCACCCTGCGGTCTAGTTTAGAATGACCAACATGCTTTCAAATCACAATTGTTTAAGTATGACTATCTCATTTCTCTTCCGTAGCAAAAATTCGCATTCTCTCTTCATTTGGTGTAAAATGATAGTACCAAAATCAGAAATGGAGAAAATCATGGTTCAAGTTATTACAGATGCAAACTTTGAAGTTGAAACACAAGAAGGCGTAGTCCTTGTAGATTTCTGGGCACCTTGGTGTGGTCCATGCCGCATGCAGGCACCAATCTTGGAACAATTAGCAGGCGAAGTGGATGAAGATGAACTGCGCATCTACAAGATGGATGTTGACGAAAACCCAAACACAGCCCGTCAATTCGGTATTATGTCAATCCCAACCCTTTTGTTCAAAAAAGATGGACAAGTTGTGAAACAAGTTGCTGGTGTTCACACCAAAGACCAAATCAAAGCAATCTTGGCAGAGATTGGTTAATTATGTAGGTTGAGGAAACTCAGCCTTTTTCTGTATCGAAAGGAAACTCACATGAAAGAAATTTACCTAGCAGGCGGTTGTTTCTGGGGGATGGAAGGCTACTTTTCCCAGATTGATGGCATTCTAGACACCAGCGTTGGCTATGCCAATGGACAGGTGGAGACGACCAATTATCAACTTCTCAAACAAACAGACCACGCAGAGACGCTCTATCTAGCCTATGATGAGGCTCGTATCCATTTGCGGGAAATTCTCCTCTACTATTTCCGTGTCATTGATCCCTTCTCTGTCAATCAGCAGGGACCTGACAAGGGGCGCCAGTATCGGACTGGTATCTATTACACGGATGAGGCTGATTTGCCGACCATCGAGCAGGTCATGACGGAGCAGTCCCAGCTCTTTGGCGGCCGCCCCCTAGCTGTTGAAGTGGAGCCACTCGCGCATTACATCCCCGCCGAAGACTACCATCAGGATTATCTCAAGAAAAATCCCCAAGGGTACTGCCATATCGATCTTGGGCAGGCAAAAATCCCTCTGATTGATGTTGCAGACTACCAAAAGCCAGACCAGCAAGTCTTAAAAGACAGCTTGACTGAACTCCAATATCAAGTCACTCAAGAAGCTGCGACGGAAAGACCCTTCGAAAATGAGTTTTGGAATAGCGACCAAGCTGGCATTTACGTCGATATTACGACTAGTGAGCCCCTCTTTCTCTCGACAGACAAATTTGACTCAGGCTGCGGCTGGCCCTCCTTTACCAAACCAATCAGCAAGGAAGTGGCGACTTATTTTCAAGATCTTTCCCACGGTATGAATCGTATTGAAGTCCGCAGTCGGGCTGGGCATGCTCATTTAGGTCATGTCTTTGATGACGGACCGCGTGACAAGGGTGGATTACGTTACTGTATCAACTCAGCAGCCCTTCGTTTCATACCGAGAGAGGAAATGGAAGAAGCAGGATATGGCCTGTTTTTGGATTTGCTGCAATAATTTTTTGAAAACTTGCTTGATTTTTCCTGAAAAATAGTCTAGAATAGAGCAAGATAAAACTGAATAACCGGTTGATAGTGGGCAGAAAGGCAACTGACTGTCCAAAGGACGGAACTCTGGAGAGACCATTTTGGCACCGAAGGGGCAAGGTAGTCCTGCTTGGAAAAGTAGAGCTACTGAAACTCTCAGGTAAAAGGACAGAGCGTTGAAAAATAGGCTTTTTCTGTATTTTTCACGTTGATTCTAGAGGTTGAAGTATTCAGCCTCTTTTTGTTTTTTCCGGCAGCTTTATCGGATTTGAAAAAAATGCTTAGGAGGAAGCTATGTTAGAATTGATGCAAAACATCAATAATTTTGTTTGGGGACCGCCCCTCTTATTACTCTTGGTAGGGACGGGTGTTTATTTCACTCTTCGTTTGGGAGTGTTTCAGGTCAGCAAGTTACCGACCGCCTTTCGTTTGATTTTCTCCAGTGACCAGTCTGGTCAGGGAGATGTGTCCAGTTTTGCGGCTCTGTGTACGGCCCTTGCGGCAACGGTTGGTACGGGAAATATCGTTGGGGTGGCGACTGCCATTACGACAGGTGGTCCTGGGGCCCTTTTCTGGATGTGGGTGGCGGCCTTCTTCGGGATGGCAACCAAGTATGCGGAAGGTTTTTTAGCTATCAAATATAGAACTAAGGATGCCAACGGTCAAGCGGCAGGTGGTCCTATGCACTATATCACCTTGGGGATGGGACAAAAGTGGAAGCCCTTGGCAGTTTTCTTTGCCATTTCAGGTGTCTTGGTAGCCCTTTTGGGAATGGGGACCTTCTCTCAGGTCAACTCCATTGCCTCATCTATGTCTGCTAGTTTTGGTCTGGCTCCTCAGTTGGTCAGCATTGTGACAGCCATTTCCATTGCCTTCTTTATCTTTGGGGGAATTGAAAAGATTTCGGATATTTCGACAAAAATTGTTCCTTTCATGGCGATTTTGTATATCTTAGCAAGTGTCACTGTCTTGGTCCTGCATTGGGAACAACTCTTGCCGACCCTGGCCTTAGTGTTCAAATCTGCCTTTACTCCTGCTGCGGCTGTGGGTGGTTTTACAGGTGCGACTGTGCAACAGGCTATCCAACGAGGTATTGCACGTGGGGTTTTCTCCAATGAATCTGGTCTGGGATCCGCTCCGATTGCGGCTGCGGCTGCCAAGTCTGATAATCCAGTGGAGCAGGGCTTGATTTCTATGACGGGTACCTTTATCGATACACTCATCATCTGTACCTTGACAGGTTTGACCATTTTGGTGACTGGTCAGTGGTCTATCGAAGGATTGGCAGGTGCTCCGCTCACTCAGGCAGCCTTTGCTTCTGTCTTTGGACAGCCAGGGGCCTTGGCTCTAACCATCAGTCTGGTTCTCTTTGCCTATACGACCATTCTGGGTTGGTCTTACTATGGGGAGCGCTGTATCGAATTCCTCTTTGGCACCAAGTCTATCTTACCTTACCGTTTGGTCTTTGTAACCATGGTTGCTCTTGGTGGCTTCCTCAAACTGGACTTGATTTGGACCATCGCAGATATTGTGAACGGGCTCATGGCCCTACCAAACTTGATTGCCTTACTAGCTCTCTCTCCTGTCATCATCAAGGAAACACGCCAGTATTTTGCTAAGAAGAAATAAAAAATAAGTGCAAAGGATTTTATTCCTCTGCACTTTTTTGCTGGCTTTGTGGTAGGAAATCCTGCCAAAATTCGTTCCAGGGTTTAACAATATAGGCATAGCCTGATGATGGGAAGGTCCAGTCGATATTTTCAAAGTAGGCCATGGTAGCATTAGGTTCGATACGGTCGATGTTAGAAATTTGTTTGTTGAAGCTACCGAAGTTTTTCAAGGTCAGGCAGAGTTTGCGTTTTTCATTGGTCCGAATACGGACAGTGACCTTGAAACGTTTGGCCGGAGAATGCAGGCGAAAACTGCCGAACCGAATGGGAAAACTGGCAAAGTACTTGGTCTGCAAGTCAATGTGGTAGAGTTCAGAAGCAGGAAGGTTCTCTACTAAGAGGCTACGTTTGTAAGGGAAGCGATGTTTTTCAATATCCAAATCTTCGTCCAGAACCTGCACCCTATCGGAATAGTCGATTTGGTTAATTTTTAGACTGATAAAGTGATTATTGCTTCGTAAGGCAGGTGTGGAGTAGAAGGCGTTTAGGATAAATCGGTCCTTATGAGGATGGACAGGATTGGGATAGTGGGAGATGAACTGCCGTTTGACTAGGACTTTATATTCTTTTTTCTTCATATCGGGATGGATAATGATGTCCCGTTCGTAAGATTGGTAATAGCGTCCTTGTTGGATAGCTTCCTCTAAGTCCTGATTGAAGTGGAGGCTATCAAGGAGGGAGGTTTCCTCTTGTTGACAGTTAAGGATATTGGGAACATGGATAAGGGAAAAGAGGATGGTTGATGCGATATAGTGGTGGTATTTTTCTTTGGAATAAAACTTCTCTGCTCTTGTTTTGATAGCAACAAAATTGCCGGTTTCAAGTTCTGGGTAACAGTCAGACTGGGAAATTGGTTTTTCTTGAGCTAGAAAATAGAGTTTTTTGGCGACGTCCTTGCTAGGAAAATGATTGCTTGCTGCGATGGTATGAACCAGTTTTTCCTGCAGGGTTTCCCAATCTGCTAAGAGTAGTTGCTTGCGAGCCCACTTAGGGATATTTTTCTTAGCATTGCCATATTTGGAACAGGCCGAGCTAGAAACGTAGTCATCTTGATCAGTTGAGTAGGGGCTATTGTGGATGTCCAGTGTATGAAAAATGAAATTGATGATAGCTTCTTGTTTGGTCCATTTGGAACTGCTTGAGCTAGCTTTACAAGTCTGGGATATAGCATGAACCAGGTCATGAAAACGTAGGAATGTCATAGGAAACCTCTCGATATAAGGGGATGGACTGGAGTAAGGGCTGCTTTTTCCAATAGTATAGTCATTTGAAGAGCTTTGATATATGGTCACTTTCGAGTACGAAAGTGACTTGTTTGGCAAGTCTTATTCCAACCTAGAACAGCCTCTAGGCTATTCTAGCTGCCTGCACCTCAGTTCCTTGTCTGAAAGCTCTTCATTCGGCTATAGCTCCCTTGCCATAGGCTAGCCAGTCAGAGGGATGTTTCGGACGGTCGAAGTTTCTTATCAGGCTTGCCTAAATAGTGATTGTGCCTGATTGAACCGTCAAGATTTCAAAAAGAATGTGGATTAGAGTCTTTTCTTTGAGGCGGTCATTTTACGCATTCAGTATATCAATCTATAAATATTTTTTCAAATAATTATCGG
The DNA here is from genome assembly GCF_024509555.1 of Streptococcus suis. GTDB lineage: Bacteria > Bacillota > Bacilli > Lactobacillales > Streptococcaceae > Streptococcus > Streptococcus suis_AD. The sequence goes on along the minus strand of NZ_JAMWEL010000009.1, from coordinate 7,864 downwards.
CAATCTTGCCAGATTTTAGGCTAATTATTTGAGAAATTTGCCAGAAAAAGTGGAAACTTTATTTTTTAAGGTGGAAAGGAAATAAATGATAAAAAATGGTACATTAGTATATATAGTTAGCGCTTTCAAATGACAATGAAACAAGAAGAAGTTCTTGTTAACAGGAACAGGGTTTTTAAGGCATTTGGTAGGGAGCTAGCCAGACAAGACTATTCGTGACTTATAGGAGGATTGTAGCATGGTATCGAAGGACGACTTTTTAGCCTTGGGCGTATCTGAGCGCTCTTTGGTTCGTAAACTGACAGCTCTCGGGCTTTCTTTGGATAATCTACCCAGCGATCAAGAGGCGGTTCTTGGACTATATGAGGAATTAAGAGCAGGTTCTAGTCTGATTTTATCGGAGGGAGAAGCCCTGGATGCTTCCCTATTCTTTGATCAAGATGTAAGAGTTGGGGACGCTCTAGCTCGGGATTTGTCCAGAAACTATGACCTGATTATGCTGGATACCTGTTGCTTACTAAAGGGAAAATCGCCTTTGTTTTTGTTGGAATTAGAGAAAGCTCTTTTAAAGTTTAAAAAACAAGTGACGGTTGTCAAGTATGTGTATGATGAATTAGAACGTGTGCGAAATTGCAAGAAAAAGGAAGGGAAATTTAAAGAAGTCCGCATTGCGCGTGAGAGTATTGATATTCTGGAGCGGATGTTCCAGAAAAATCTGTTAATCCAGTCAGAAGATAGGGAGAGGAGAGGTTATGGTCTGGCAGACCAAGAAATCTTTGAAATTTATAATTATGAAATCAACAAGCCGGGTAAGAGGGCAAGGAGTGTTTTGATCTTTACAAATGACAAAGGTTTACAGTTTGACCTGTATTGCCGTTCCTTGCGAGCCAGCGTTGTTCCAAGCAAGTATTCGGAAGAAGGGAAACGGGTGGTCAACACGGACATTCACTGCCTAGTGGCCCGTGTTCGGCCAGAGGATGGTAAGATTCAACGGGTCTTTTACTCCAATCACCAGAAGCTCAGGGTCTACGATGATAAGTTTAAAAACTACTATGTCAATCTCTATTCTACTCAGGCACTAGCAAGGTGTGTTGCAAAATATCGGAAGGAAGAGGGCAAGCATTCGATTTGGGAGATTACCTTACGTGATAAAGATGGTGAGGTTGGTCAGGCTAAGAAAAAGTCGTGATGCTTGGTTAGGCTAGAGACCAAATAGAGGATAGAGGAGGTTAGCCAATGAAACGATACGAACATACCAATGTTTTTCTGCCTAGGGGAGAAATCGTTTCGATTAAGAATTTGTTAAATCAAGGTGGTGAGGGAGCCATTTTTGCAACCAATCAAGGGGACTTACTGGCCAAGATTTACCATAGTCAACCACCGAAAGATAAGATTAAAAAGTTGAAATTACTGATTGACTATGGCAAGCAGGCTGAGGATTTAGGGATTAGAGGGATTGCCTTTCCAAAGGAACTCTTGTATGACAACCAGAAGCAAGTGATTGGTTTTCTGATGAAACGGTGCTATGGTAAGGAATTTCAGTATGTCTGGAGGGATTTTACCAGAAGTGAGTTGGTAGCAGTTGTGCGCAAGCTTTGTGTCTATATCAATTTCCTCCATAACAATCAGATTTTTATCGGTGATGTGAGTTTGGGCAATATCTTGTTTGATGTAGGCAATAAGCAACAGGAATTTTATTTCATCGATACGGATAGTTTCTTGGTTACTGGAAATTACAAGATGCTAGGTCACACCCTTCCCTTTGAGGCTCCAGAAATGCTGAAAAGGGTCAATGGTGAGGTCTGTATCGTTGAAAATTTTCAAAGGGATAGCCAGAGTGATGTCTTTTCAGTAACGGTTCTTCTCTACCATCTCCTGCTCTTAAATGACTCCCCTTATCTTTCCGTTGACAGCCTGGAACCCATCTTAGACGGGGATGTCAAGTTTGCTGACTGGCAAGAGGTAGATTGTAATAAAAATAGGGCTAGAAAGAACTGGCATATACTACCAAGCTATATTCGTCAGCTTTTTATGGATATTTTAACTCCTAAGGGCCGCTATTACCAGCACCGTAATCGTCCGTCCATGGAGGTTTGGCTAGAGGCGATTAAGCGTTATGAGGAGGAATTGCCAAGCCTCATTCGAAAAAATGCCTGCTATGGTCAACTAGTACCAGACAGTGTTCCTGCTAACACAGGGGCTAGCCCTGTTTCATCAAAATCCTCTCCTAAAAATCCATTTAAGGATAAGTTTACAGGCTTTGCTAGCTACCGTTGGTCAGACGGTTCCGTTTACAAGGGACATTTTGACCGAGGACTGCGGTCTGGTCGCGGAAAGATGAAATGGGCGAGTGGTGAATGTTATGAGGGTGGCTATCTGAATGATAAATTGCACGGTCAAGGTAAATATACCTGGTCTGATGGCAGGGTATACGAGGGGGAGTTTCTAAATGGTAAATTGCACGGTCAAGGTAAGTATATCTGGTCCGATGGTAGGGTATATGAGGGGGAGTTTCTAAGTGGCTCCCGTGCTGGTCAGGGCACTCTAGTCTGGTCAAACGGTGCTAAGTATGAGGGAAGCTGGCAAGATGGTAAACGCCATGGTCAGGGGACAATGACTTATGCAGATGGAGGCAGTTATACAGGCAACTGGCAAAACGATAAACGTCATGGTCATGGAACGATGAAATGGGCCAATGGCAATTATTATGAGGGAGAATGGCTAGTAGATCAGCGAACTGGTCGTGGTACATTGAAATGGCCAAACGGTGCTAGGTATGAGGGTGGCTGGCAAGATGGTAAACGCCACGGTCACGGGGAAATGACCTATGCAGATGGTAAAACATACAAAGGCTTGTGGAAAGATGGTATGCATTATGGCCAACTTGTACAAGACAGTGTTTCTTCTAATACAGGAGCTTCAACTAAATCCCTTCCTAAAAATCCATTTAGGGATAAGATTACAGGCTTTGCTAGCTACCGTTGGTCAGATGGTTCCATTTACGAGGGAAATTTTGACCGAGGACTTCGGTCTGGTCGTGGAAAGATGACTTATGCAGATGGCAGAGTTTACGAGGGCAGCTGGCAAGGAGATAGGCGCCATGGTCGGGGTAAGCTGACCAATTTGGACGGCACCATTTATGAAGGCTTGTGGCAGGATGATCGGTACTGCGATCCAGACAGCCCTACTTCAACGACAGGAAGAAGCACTTCAACTCCAACCTCTCCTAAAAATTTATTTCATGACAAGTTTACAGGCTTTGCTAGCTACCGTTGGTCAGATGGTTCCATTTATGAGGGAAATTTTGACCGAGGACTTCGGTCTGGTTGGGGAAAGATGACTTACGCGGATGGTCGAGTATATGATGGCGACTGGCGAGCAGATCAGCGTTCCGGTCAGGGAGTTCTTGTCTGGACAAACGGTGCTAAATATGAAGGCTCTTGGCGATATGATAAACGTCATGGTTGGGGGAAAATAACCTATGCAGATGGAGGCGGCTACACAGGCGACTGGCAAAACGATAAACGTCATGGTCAAGGTAGATTGAAATTGGCAAATGGTGATTGTTATGAGGGTGACTGGCACGAAGACCAGCGAACTGGCTATGGTAAATATGTCTGGCCCTCAGGTGTCGTCTATGAAGGAGATTTTCACAAGGGTGAAATCAAGGGACATGGTATCAAAATTTGGCCAGATGGTTCCAAATACGATGGTTCCTGGGAAAGGGATAAACGCCATGGTCATGGGACAATGACCTATGCAGATGGAGGCATTTATACAGGAGAATGGCGAGAGGATAAACGCCAAGGTCATGGGAAAATGACCTATGCAGATGGAGGCGGCTACAAAGGCGACTGGCGAGCAGATAAGCGCCATGGTCATGGAACGATGACCTACGTGAGTGGATCTATTTATGTAGGTAAATGGGAGAATGATGTTTGTACAGGTTATGGTCGGACTACCTGGCCCGATGGCAGGTGATATGAGGGGGATTATCTCAATGATAAGCGCCATGGTCGTGGAACACTGACCGATGTGAATGGTTCTACCTATACAGGTGATTAGAAAGACGATGTTCGCACAGGTCAAGGCAGGCACGAATGGCCCGATGGTACCGTTTATGAAGGTGGCTATCTGAATGATGGACGGCACGGTCAAGGTCAGATGTCCTATATAGATGGTTGTAAGTATGACGGAGACTGGAAAGAGGATAAGCGCCATGGTCACGGGCGCTTGGTGTGGCCCGATGGAAAATCGTGTGATGGTTCCTAGGAGAATGGAAATTTTCAGGGACAGGGAACCTATAAATGGCCCGATGGTAGGGTCTATGTAGGGGAGTTTCAGCATAATGACCGCCATGGTCAGGGGGTGCTGACTTGGTCAGATGGTAGAAAGTACGATGGTCCGTGGCAAAATGATAAGCAACACGGTCATGGGACAATGACCTATGCAGATGGAGGCATTTATACAGGAGAATGGCAAGATGGTAAACGCCATGGTCATGGTACGATGAAATGGACCAATGGCAATTATTATGAGGGAGAATGGCTAGAAGATGATCGCCATGGTCATGGGAAAATGTTTTTTGTGAGTGGCAATACATATGATGGTTATTGGGAGAATGACAAATGTCATGGCCAGGGGAAAAAAGTTTGGACTAACGGAGATATCTATGAGGGCGAATGGAAAGGAGGTAACCGTCATGGTCAAGGGAATATGTATTATGCAGATGGCGGGAAGTATGAAGGTTCCTGGTATTCGGATAGATGTAGTGGTCGAGATAAAAACCTCTGGAAAGATAGTCAATATGAGGATGATTTCAAAGATTTGAAGGCTTACGATTGGTATTTATTCCCTGGTAAAGGGAAGTATATGTGGCCTAATGGAGACTATTACATAGGTGAGTGGTGGTATGGAGAGCAACACGGTTTCGGTATTCTTACAAAAGCTGGTAAAACCTATTCTGTTGTATACAGGGAAGGACAAGAAGTATTGCGAGAGCCTTACCAAAAGAATAGTAAAATAAATCTAAAATGGAGAAACAGGTCGAGCTAGGTCTTGACTGTCGATAAAAGAAAGGAGCAAGCTATGTCACGCTTAGTTGATAAAGTCCAAAATGAGGACTTGTCTGATTATCAGGGAGGTAAAAAATTACCCATTATCTTTTGTTTTGATACCAGTCAATCCATGAATACGGTTGTGGATAGCACCAATACAAAGATTGTCGGGGAAACGTTGACGGAAGATGGTCGAAAGGTCAATCTGGTTTCAGGGGGAGTTACTAGGTTTCAGAAAATCAAGTCGGCTGCCTTGGATGGGTATGCTGCCTTGAGGGCAGACAAGAACCATGCTCAAATGGAGCTAGCAGTTGTAACCTTCAATGATGAGGTTCAAATTATTGAACCCTATCGTAGTTTAGATAAATCCCAGTTAGAGAGGTTATTGCCAGATTATGGTAGGGGTCAAACCAAGCTAGGAGAGGCTGTCTCAGTCTGCTTAGATTTGGCGCTGAAGCGTAAGGAAGAGTATAGAGAGGAAAGTGTTTCAAATAACAGACCATGGATCATCCTGTTTACAGATGGTGAGGATAGGGGGGACACTTCCTTGATGGAAGAAGTGATTGCCCGAGCCAATCGCTTGGAAAACGAGGGGCAACTGATGATGTATTGCATCGGGATCAACGATAAGGACTTGAACCTTGAAACCCTTCGGCGGTTGAACAATCAGTACCGTATCTATCCAATAGATGTCATGAAACATATCACCTCTGTCTTTACAATGTTGACAGAAGCCATGAGAGAAACCTTGGCAGGCAACATCACCAATCCAAAACTAAAATTGGATGAGCATATGTCGAAATTGATTCAGTGAGGTTAGCGATGGTTAGGAAAGAAAGAACATATTCTGATAGGTCTGGAAAAAATAAGCAGTTGGTAAATAAGTTTGATCGAACCTCTCCCAATGAGGTGACCGGTGTGCGAATTCCTATTTGCTTTTGCATTGACACTAGCCTGTCCATGAATGCCTTAGTGGATGATGCGGATAGTCAAGCACTGGGTAAAACGGTAACCGTTGATGGGCAAACTTATGATTTGGTGACGGGAGGACGGTCGATTAAGGATATTATCAATGAACGTTTAAAAGACTTTTATTCCGAACTGGTTAAGGAGTCCCATCTCCCTGGTATTGAAATTGCCATTGTGACCTTTGACGATGTTGCCCGTGTTAGTCAGCAGTTTTCAAGTGTAACAAGGACCACTAAAGTTCCAGTCATTGCGGCCCTTGGGCAGGAGACTTGCCTTAGTGATGGTCTAGCATTGGCGATGGAACAGGTTCGGTTGCGGAAGGCTCACTATGACCAGCAGGAAGTATCCAGACGGCAACCCTGGTTAATTATTATGACGGATGGAAAAACGCAGGAAGTAGATGGAGAGATTGATCAGATTGTAGGGTCTATTGTCCAAGATACCAAGGATTTAAAATTGAATCTTATTGTCGGGTCAATCTCTGATGATTTCCAAGGATATTTGAAGGAGTTGCAAAAAGGCAATGACTATTTGAATGAAAAGAAACCTGGTTTGGGCAATCCTCCCTTCTATCTGGATACAGAATCAAATATCAATCAATTTTTCCGCTACATAACAAAAACAATAACTGAGAGTAGGAAGAAGACATGACAGTAAACTGGAAAATAGTCGGGGCCTCCGTTACGGGTATGGGGCACGAGAGGTTAAATCAAGATTGTGAAGACCATGTTACGCGCTTGGTGGCAAATGGTGTGTTCTGTATGTCTTTGTGCGATGGTGTCGGAAGCGCAAAGAGAGCCAAGGAGGGGGCTAGATTCTTCTCGCAAAAAATTTGTCAACTGCTGGTAGAGGATTTTGAGCATTTTTATACCAGTCCGACTGTTCAAGTAAAACAGGAGGTTATCAGCACTCTCCATCAGGATTTACTCTCTCATCTTCCCCCTTCTGCAAATCTTTCAGATTTTGCATCTACCCTACTGTGTGTAGCCTTGAAAGATGAGAAGTTGCTCATTCTCCATCTGGGAGATGGTGTTATTGGTTGCTTGAATGAAGGGGAGTTAGCTGTTTTATCGGAGCCTGTAAATTTTGACTATGCCAATGTTACGGTAGCCGTCACCAGTGAGGGAGCCGAGCAGTATTTGAAAGTTTTTCAAGGAAAAATCAATCAGTTGGACAGTGTCTTCCTTATGAGTGATGGGGCTGAAACCAGTCTGTATAGCCAGAGGGAGAAGCGGTTTTCTGCCATTTTGCTAGACATTGTCAATCTCATCAAGGAGGATGAGAAAGAGGCTTATGAGCAACTGGAGGAATTGATTCGGGTCCGTTTTCGGGAACGGACATCGGACGATTGTTCCTTGATTTTATTGGTAAAAGATGACCAAACTGTTTTTGCCAACCTAGAGTTGGCTGACTATCCTTTTGTTGAAACAGCAAAACGGTACTACCTGCTGAACAGTCTACCCAAGTCTGAAGTTAAGGGGCTGTCTGTTCGTAAGGTAGACCGGGTCATTGAACCGATTGTTCAATATCGGACCATTAAGCGGACAGAGTTAAAGGCTTTTTGTCGAGGAGTACCACCTCTAGCTGTTCGTCATACCCTTCGGTTGTTTATGAGGCGAGATTTAATTGGTTACGATGCTTCTAGTAATGAATTTTACATCTGTTTCAATAGAGATGAGGATTAGTAAATTTTTTATAAAAGACAGTCGTTTGAACCGCACCCCAAAAGTTAGACAGAAAAAATCTAACATTTGGGGTGCTATTTTTATGAAATTGAGCTATGAAGACAAAATCGAAATCTATGAACTACGCCAAAGTGGTCAGTCTATCAAGAACTT
>NZ_JAMWEL010000089.1 GCF_024509555.1 Streptococcus suis | reverse complement strand
CAGATACACCATCATCAGATGTAGATACACCATACAACACAACAGATAACAAGCCAGGTACAATCACATTTAATGGTGAAGAATACGAACTTGTTCGTGTTGACGGTACTGAAAATGGTAAAGTTGTAGAAGGTGAAACTGTAGTAACTTACGTATACCGTAAAGTAACACCTGCTAAGAAAGTTGTAACCAAGCACGTTGACGAAAATGGTAACCCAATTGCACCACAAGAAGATGGTACAACACCTAACAAGT
>NZ_JAMWEL010000088.1 GCF_024509555.1 Streptococcus suis | reverse complement strand
GTTACTGGTTTACCTGAACCGTCGGTTACAGTGATGGTTGCTGGAACGTCTACTGTATCTTGACCTTCTGGCAATTCCTTACCGCTTGGTGTTCCTTCGATTTGGTTCGTAGCTGGGTTGTAGCTTAAACCTTCTGGCAAGCCTGTAACTTCAACTGTTGGGTTCTTAGCGTCTGAATCAACGGTTACTGGGATTGGAGTGATTTCCTTACCAGCAACGACTGTTGAACCGTCAGCTGTTACAGTTGTTTCCTTA
>NZ_JAMWEL010000087.1 GCF_024509555.1 Streptococcus suis | reverse complement strand
CATCACAGATTGGAAAGATGACGAAGAAACACGTGAGATTACGATCCCAGTCACTGTCACAACAGACGGTGTTGAGAAAGTTGTCGAAGTTCCAGTTACTATCCAACGTGATACAGATGGCGATGGTCAACCAGATGTGACAGACACAGATGATGATAACGACGGTATTCCAGACGACGTTGAGAAACAAAATGGTACAGATCCTAAGACACCAAATACGGATACAACCGTAACTCCAGCAACGGTAGTTGAAGGT
>NZ_JAMWEL010000086.1 GCF_024509555.1 Streptococcus suis | reverse complement strand
GCCTACATGAAGTCGGAATCGCTAGTAATCGCGGATCAGCACGCCGCGGTGAATACGTTCCCGGGCCTTGTACACACCGCCCGTCACACCACGAGAGTTTGTAACACCCGAAGTCGGTGAGGTAACCGTAAGGAGCCAGCCGCCTAAGGTGGGATAGATGATTGGGGTGAAGTCGTAACAAGGTAGCCGTATCGGAAGGTGCGGCTGGATCACCTCCTTTCTAAGGAAATGGAACCTGTACGTCAGTCTTCTTTAAT
>NZ_JAMWEL010000085.1 GCF_024509555.1 Streptococcus suis | reverse complement strand
GATGCGACGTCTAGCGTCAAAAGAGTTCTCGACTTAACAAGACACCTCTACTTTAACATAAAGAAAAAGTAGTGAGTACTCTCTCCCGTCGGAGATTTCCTCACTACTAATCTTAGTATGTTTTTGACTAGTTGAGTTCTTATACGAAAACTCAAAAGAATGCAAAAACTCCCTCCCTATGATATAATCAAAGCGAAAAAAATTTTTATGTTAGGCTACTAGCTCGTCCCTAGTAGTCTTTTTCTGTGCTAAAAATTC
>NZ_JAMWEL010000084.1 GCF_024509555.1 Streptococcus suis | reverse complement strand
ATTAAAGAAGACTGACGTACAGGTTCCATTTCCTTAGAAAGGAGGTGATCCAGCCGCACCTTCCGATACGGCTACCTTGTTACGACTTCACCCCAATCATCTATCCCACCTTAGGCGGCTGGCTCCTAAAAGGTTACCTCACCGACTTCGGGTGTTACAAACTCTCGTGGTGTGACGGGCGGTGTGTACAAGGCCCGGGAACGTATTCACCGCGGCGTGCTGATCCGCGATTACTAGCGATTCCGACTTCATGTAGGC
>NZ_JAMWEL010000083.1 GCF_024509555.1 Streptococcus suis | reverse complement strand
CAGACGGTGACGGCGTAACTGATGGTGACGAGAAGAAAGATGGTACTGATCCTAAGACTCCAGATACAGACGGCGACGGCGTAACTGATGGTGACGAGAAGAAAGACGGTACTGATCCTAAGACTCCAGATACAGACGGTGACGGCGTAACTGATGGTGACGAGAAGAAAGATGGTACTGATCCTAAGACTCCAGATACAGACGGCGACGGCGTAACTGATGGTGACGAGAAGAAAGACGGTACTGATCCTAAGACTCC
>NZ_JAMWEL010000082.1 GCF_024509555.1 Streptococcus suis | reverse complement strand
TTAGGATCAGTACCGTCTTTCTTCTCGTCACCATCAGTTACGCCGTCGCCGTCTGTATCTGGGGTCTTAGGATCAATACCATCTTTCTTCTCGTCACCATCAGTTACACCGTCGCCGTCTGTATCTGGGGTCTTAGGATCAGTACCGTCTTTCTTCTCGTCACCATCAGTTACGCCGTCGCCGTCTGTATCTGGGGTCTTAGGATCAATACCATCTTTCTTCTCGTCACCATCAGTTACACCGTCGCCGTCTGTATCTG
>NZ_JAMWEL010000081.1 GCF_024509555.1 Streptococcus suis | reverse complement strand
CGCACTAGTCGACGCTGACTCGGAAGCACTTGTGCTTGCTGAGGTTGACGCACTGGTCGACGCGGATTCACTAGCTGATGTACTTGCGGATGTCGACGCACTAGTCGAAGCAGATTCGCTTGCTGAGGTACTTGCGGATGTTGACGCACTAGTCGACGCTGACTCGGAAGCACTTGTGCTTGCTGAGGTTGACGCACTGGTCGACGCGGATTCACTAGCTGATGTACTTGCGGATGTCGACGCACTAGTCGAAGCAGATTCGCTTGCTGAG
>NZ_JAMWEL010000080.1 GCF_024509555.1 Streptococcus suis | reverse complement strand
TCAGCCAGCGAGTCCGCATCAACCAGTGCGTCTACCTCAGCAAGTACGTCAGCCAGCGAGTCTGCATCAACCAGTGCATCTACCTCAGCAAGTACGTCCGCTTCAGAGTCTGCGTCAACTAGTGCATCTACCTCAGCAAGTACGTCAGCCAGCGAGTCCGCATCAACCAGTGCGTCTACCTCAGCAAGTACGTCAGCCAGCGAGTCTGCATCAACCAGTGCATCTACCTCAGCAAGTACGTCCGCTTCAGAGTCTGCGTCAACTAGTGCAT
>NZ_JAMWEL010000008.1 GCF_024509555.1 Streptococcus suis | reverse complement strand
ATGAGGAGACACTCGCAAAAAAGGAGGTGCTGGAGGCTTATTTGCCATGGAAGGAAAAAATTAAGAGAGCATGTAAATAGAAAAAGGTTCCAGAGTCAATAGGACTTTGGAGCCTTTTCAATATACTTTGTTATTGGGCGGTTACAATATACTTTGTTATTGGGCGGTTACAATGATTGGAGGCATTACGCAACCATTGATCTACCATTTCGATTTCCTCCTCTGTCCATGTATTTCTGTTTAGCAGATTCTCTGCCTTTTCAATAATATCTGATGTCGATTGACTAAATTCTCTATTTGCAAAAAATTCAATCCATTGGCGTTGATTTTTCCCAAGTTGACCCTTACGAAACTTTTTCAGCTCAATGATAACCATTTCAAATGGTTTCCTTAATTCTACCTGGTCACCAAATGGTATTTCTAAAATTTGACAGCTATCTTTTTCAGTCATTACAAAACTGTGAATAGGTTTTTCGTCTTCGAAATACTTACTCGCCACTAAAGCAATCGAATAAATTGGGGAAATTTTATTATATATATCATGTGTCTGCGTGACCTTCTCACGAATATTGGGCAAGTCCTTCACCAAATGTTGGCAGGAATAAGTCCACAAACGCTTAATAAAACTATTTTGATAGGCAACCTGAATCTCGATAATGACCTGTGTCCCATCTTCTAACCGAGCCAAAATATCTACCCTTGTACTAAAGTGTCTAGTCCTTTCATTTTTCACATCCGCAATAGTCCCATTCAATATCTGAACAGATTTGGGACGAAAACCTAAAAAGGTATCAATAAAGTCAATGGTAATTTCGTGGTCATTGAAAATCTTTTTTGCAATAATATCAGCCATAGGACTGATTGCCTGACGGCGTTTTGTCATCTCTATCCCCCGAATAATTTGATTGAGAAATACTCTCTACTTATTTATTCGGAAAATATTCTAGTTATATTATAGCATGACATCTAAAAATTTTCTAGTAACCGTCCAGGGTAGTAGCACTAAAAAACGTTCCAAAGTCGTAGTGACAATGGAACGTTTTCAATAGACTCTGTTATCGAGCTACTACCTTAAATCTAGGTTATATTGAGTTAATTATTTTTCTAACATTATACTAATATGTGTTACTATACATCGCGACGACGCTTTGCAATGAATAACGCACTAGATAATAAACTTACTCCAAGTATAGAGGCAAATGAAGTATCTTCACCAGTTTGTGGTAAAGTTTTTGCTGAATTATTTGAAACACTTGAACCCGAAGGAATATTACCGATAGTATTTACAACTGTTTTAACCTCTGGCTTAACCTCTGGTTTAGGCTCCTCTGGGGTTGGAGGTGTTGGCTCGCCTGAACTTTCGCCTGTTGACTCTCCTGAACTTTCACCTGTTGGCTCGCCTGTAGTTTCACCTGTTGGCTCGCCTGTAGTTTCACCTGTTGGCTCACCTGATGTTTCGCCTGTTGGCTCACCTGATGTTTCGCCTGTTGGCTCACCTGAACTTTCACCTGTTGGCTCACCTGAACTTTCGCCTGTTGGCTCGCCTGAACTTTCGCCTGTTGGCTCACCTGAACTTTCGCCTGTTGGCTCGCCTGAACTTTCGCCTGTTGGCTCGCCTGAACTTTCACCCGTTGGCTCGCCTGAACTTTCACCTGTTGGCTCACCTGAACTTTCGCCTGTTGGCTCGCCTGATGTTTCACCTGTTGGCTCGCCTGAACTTTCGCCTGTTGGCTCGCCTGAACTTTCGCCTGTTGGCTCGCCTGAACTTTCGCCTGTTGGCTCGCCTGAACTTTCACCTGTTGGCTCGCCTGAACTTTCACCTGTTGGCTCACCTGAACTTTCACCTGTTGGCTCACCTGAACTTTCGCCTGTTGGCTCGCCTGATGTTTCACCTGTTGGCTCGCCTGATGTTTCACCTGTTGGCTCACCTGATGTTTCGCCCGTTGGCTCGCCTGATGTTTCACCTGTTGGCTCGCCTGATGTTTCACCTGTTGGCTCGCCTGATGTTTCACCTGTTGGCTCGCCTGAACTTTCGCCTGTTGGCTCGCCTGATGTTTCACCTGTTGGCTCACCTGAACTTTCGCCTGTTGGCTCGCCTGAACTTTCACCTGTTGGCTCGCCTGAACTTTCACCTGTTGGCTCGCCTGAACTTTCACCTGTTGGCTCACCTGAACTTTCACCTGTTGGCTCGCCTGAACTTTCACCTGTTGGCTCGCCTGAACTTTCACCTGTTGGCTCACCTGATGTTTCACCTGTTGGCTCGCCTGATGTTTCGCCTATTGGCTCTTCTGTCGTATCCTCTGGATTAACATTAAGAATTAAAGTAGTATCAAATCCATCAACATATCCTGGTGCAGATTCCCCGTGATTGATTCTATTTTCAATTACAGGACTATATGAATCTTGATAAAAATTAAAGTTGACAAAGTATTGATTAGTAAGTGATACAGGTTTTTTTGTATCCTCTTTCTTCCCTGTAGCGGGATTGACCGCCCATGTATCCCTATTTTGGATGAAATAAAGCCCCGAACTAATCATTGTATTGGGTTGATACTGAGGTAAACGACGTGTTTCTAAACTCGTCAAATTTAATGCATGTTCCCATTTTCTTTCAGGTCTAGTCTCTGATGCAAGAGTAAATAAACCAGTTCGATAACCTTCATAAATTAATTCTTTCAATCTCCCCATTGTCATTCCAACTAATGAAATACGATTATCATAATGACTGCTAGAAGTTGAATTAATGGTAGTAATAGTAAAGGTACTTGCTGGTCGTTGTCCCCATTCTGGATGCAAATCAAGCTGAGAGGAATCAAGTTTATTATTTTCTATTGCCTCTCTAATTATCCCTGTTCTTTCAGGTGTACCTGAGGATTTATCTCCCCAAGGGAAATACTCATATCCATGATAGCCACCTGTATCTCCTGCAACGATAACTGAAAGGCCTCTTTCCTTATCTATGGCATGAGCTTTGTTAGTTACCTCAAATGCAAGATCTTGCATGCCTACAGGAACATATGCTTTTTCTACTGTAACAGTTTGATTGTTTCGTGTTTGTTTATCAATAATTTGTTGTCTAATTTGATTAGCAATGTCAGCACTGAAGACATTGAGTTCTTCGAATTCCGACTCAGATAAATTTAATGGATCAACAACTCTGCTATTATCTTCAACTGAAGCAGCATAAGTATTTGAGACTAGGTGTTCTTTACCAAGATTTTCTAATAATTGAAGATTTTCTGCATCTTCTTTATATCCTGCCGCTTTTTTAGGTTGATTAAACACCAATACTCCATCAACTTCTTTCTGACCTTTCAACTCATTCATAATGGAATTGCGGTCTTCCAATGCAGAAATATACTCATCAGAAAGAGTAATCTTAGCATCTACGACATAGTTAGTTGTTTTTACTTCTGTTGAAGTCAAATCAATAGATTCAGCAGAAGCAAGACTTGTATCATTCTCTGCACTATTAGTATCAGCTATCAAACCTGTAACTTCTGTAGCATTGTTTTCGACTACTACTTCAGAAGCTTGTGCACTATTCGAACTATTTTCAACTACTGCCCCATCTAAAGTATTAGCATTTACTACGTTCCCACTGCCAAAAGCAATTAATGCTCCAATAATGACGGAAGCCGCCCCAAAGTGAACCTTACGGATCGAAAATAATTGTTTATTTACGAACATACTAGAATTCTTTCTTTTCATTGAAATCTCCTATAAATTAATAATCATAACCTATTATAAAACAACCTCTTAAAAATTGCAACAATTTTAAAAGGTTGTTTATTAAGACTTACCTGAAGGTTAGACATAAATATTATTATATCTCTGGACACAAAAATCTATCAGTAATTTAAGTATACTTTTATTAATATTTCGTAAAATATTCAGATTAAAATAAAAATTATCTAATCAAATTGAAAATTTTAGATTAGACTTAAGAGGCAGATAACTTACTCAGTTTAACAAATTACCTTAGTAGCCATAATGTTTCTTATCTCGTAATTTTGAAATAAGTGGGAAGTATACTGTTAAAATATAAATAACTCTTGCTTTTTGTCCGCCGTCGATACCTAAAAAATAGCTACGCCTGTTCTCAATTGCGATTTTTCTAAGTTTCGTTAATAGTTTTTTTGATTCATTTTTCATTAAGGCATTTGCTCTTAGATACTGTACCGCAATTCTTCCTTTTCTTCCTTGTATTGCAACCTTTGATTTTTTATAATTCTTAGGCAAAAGACTATCAATTTTTTCTGTACATAACAAAAAGTTTTCGAAATACTTTTCATATCCTAATGATAGTGAAGCTAATCTAGTCTTATTACTACTATTCCCATATATCATATAATTATATACAGGCGAATTCGTAATTTTTATTTTCCCTCCAGCATCAACTAGATAATTAATTACAAAAAGTAAATCCTCAGCCATAAAAATTTCAGAATCAAATCGTAAATTAGTAGCATGGATAATTTCTGCAATAAATAACTTATTCCATAGATAGCCTTGCGGACCCTTTTCTGAAATAATATATTCAATTGCTAAGTCAGTATCCAATTCATTTTTTGAGAAACTTGGAGTTGATTTCGTATTTTTCTCTAAATCAATAACATTATATGATGAGACAGCAAGAGTTACATCCTCATAATTTATATTATCAACTAACGTTTTTAAATAATCTCTTTCAATAGTATCATCCGAATCAATAAATGCAATATACTTCCCTTCGGCTAAATCTAAACCTACATTTCTTGCAATAGATACTCCTTCATTAGCTTTAGAAACTATTTTTATTTTTGGATGATTTTCAAATTTAGTTAAAATCTTATCTGAATTATCAGTAGAACCATCATTCACAATATATATTTTAAAATCAGTAAAAGATTGTGAGAGAATACTCTCTATACAGTTAAAAATAGATTTTTCACTATTGTATACTGGAACTATTACACTAATTGTTTCTTTTGACATACTACACGCCCTTCCTATATCTCCCAACTAGCTTTTTCTGAAAATGCTCTCTCCAAACCTTCTTCGACTTTAAAAGTAATTAAATCTAAATTTTCAATATCATCTCCATCATTTATACATATCATAAAATATCTTTTTCTTTGTAGTTCCGTCAAACACCGATTCAACTCCGTGATTTCATCATTTTTCTCAAAATCAATCATCAAACCTCGATATTTTGGAGAAATTGGATAGAAATTACCTGATGCTAATTGCCAATTTCTAAATAGCCACTGATTGATATCATTTTTATGGCGAAACTTATGATTGGCTGTCTCCATTAATGTATCTGTTTCCCTTAACCATACCTCCTTAAAAGTAGATTTTAAATAAGGTTGAGGCATATGATGTTGCTCAATTCCTGAGAATCTAGGTGAATGGCTAAATAGTAATGTCTTAAGATTTTTCTTTAAACCATATTGTAAATTTATCCATTGATATTTTCGATCTTTTAGAACTTTTTTGAAATCAAAATATTCATTTATTATGGAGATGGAATTATTGGCAATTTGATGTATCATCAAACTTTTCTTAACTGCATGAAGATGTAATGTAGCATAATCAACAGGTAGGTTATTAACAAAGAAATCCTCAGGTTTCGATGGTTTTAAAATTAATGTATCATCATTGAAATAAATAAATTTTTCTGATAACCCTGGAACTAAGTGCAAGAAACATTCGATGACATGCGATGAAAATGTAGGTAAATATTCTTTAGGAATAAATTCATTATGTGAAATAATGGTTAATTTACTATTTTCTTTATACCATTCTGGGACTTGATTAGCAGTTATTAGAAATATTTTGTTGACCCAAGGAGCATTCTTTTCAATACTTCTTAAAACATACTTTAAGGTCCCCCAATCACGGAATCTAGCACTATCTATTCCCTCTTTATTAATATTTCCATGAGTATATTTCGAACGTTCCTCAAGCCAATTTGAATCGTTACCGTCAACCCATGTAATTACAATATCAATAGAATTTTCCATTATTTCTCCTTTATTGAATCAATAGATTGAGTAATTGCCTTCTTTAGGTAGTGACCACTTTGAAGTTTTTCCTTAATTTGAATTGTATTCCTCACCATGTTTTCGTACTTTTCTTCAGTAATAGAATTAATCTCATCTGCTAACTCTTTCAATGATGAAACTGTAATTCCTACTCCATATTTAGTAACAAACTCTGATTCAGCTGCTTCTGACCAAATAATTACTGGTAAAGCAGAAGACAAATATAGTGATAATTTATGAGGATTGTTATATCGTAGATAATCCCCTGTAACTCCAGAACATGTTTCAATCGATGGACCATCCCATACTAGACCAAATCCATTGTTTAATTTACTCGGTACTTCTTCAGGTAAAAACGATCCTAAATAACTGACATTATGTATTTTATTATCACTATTATAATTTACACCCATCAAATTAAATTGAACTTTAGGAACTTGTTCAAGATTATATACATATGGGGATTTATCTTTTGCTAAGTTTCCTGCTATATACACGTTTTTAGAATAAGTAGTTTTTTCCTCTGATGATTTTTCACTTAAATAATCAAAAATTTCTAGAACAATCAGCTTATCTGATTCAACTCCACGCTTTATAAACCAACTCTTCATTTGTTGATTATGAACAATTAATCTATCAGCAATTTTCAACGTTTCTTGAAATTCTTTTTGATTTTTAGGATTATCATAGCGTAACAACTCTACATCATGTATCAGTGAAATTATCTTTACATCTTTCTTCTTTTTCAATTTCAACAATAGTTTCGTTCTTCCAAATTGACGAAATCTAAATGGATTTTGTAAAATTACTATTGAATTATTTTCAACTTGACGATAAATCTTTCGCCAATTTATGTAAAAATTCAGTTGACGTCTGAGTAAATGAATAATACTTTTTTTCCTTGTAGATACTAAGATTGGAATATCAATTGCTCCAATTTCTCTAAATATCTGTACTGCATCATTTGTTGCCTTACTCCCTGCATGATTTAAATTTTCATAATCTTCTATAATTTGATATGTTTTCACGTTCATTACCTCTCTAATTAATCAAAACTAATATATTAATCATTTTCAAAATTATTCAACCTCTTACCTCAACTCTCAAGAAATCTTATATGACTTTGAATATACTAAATTTAAGAGAATTAAAAAGAAATGATAATGCCAATGGATAGTGAGATCATCAATCACTCCGTGAATTGCAAAAATAAACATAATCAGAAAAAGGAAATAATGTTTCTGTCTATATAACCTAAACATCACAATTGTCAGCATGATACAATAAATTGTTACAAAAATTAAGCCATATCTTTGAAGTAGATTCAGATATAAATTATCTACGTACAGATATGTACCCACTGCCCTTTGTCCAGATGCATTTAAAGCATTTCCTATCCAAGTGATTTTTCTTCCCAGTAATCCAAAACCATATGTCGATAGTGACGAATATGACAAATATATTCTGTTCCCTAAAAAATTATTCAATAATAGAATCCAATCCTCCATAAACTTATATCTAATTGCTACCAAATAACTTATAATTGGAGCTATTAGATATATTGGTATGAAAACAAGGAGTAAATTTTGAATTTTTCCCCAGATATTTGGTTTTAAGAAATTTATCATACCAATCAATAGGATAGAAATACTTGACATAAAAGTCAGTCTTGAATTAGTTTGTAAAAAGATCCATAAAATAGCAATAAAAAGTAGTATCAGATTTCCGAGTTTTAAATTTGCTCTATTTTTATAAATATACATTGCAGTAATATTTAACATAACCGTAGACGGAAATAGTGAGTAAGTAAAACCAAGATAGTGTCTAACCCTCGTTTGAGAAATTTCAACATAGTCTACAATTATCCCTAATTTGCTACTAACTATTACAAAAAAGAAAATGAAAATTGCTATTGGTAATGCAATATTTAAAACATCATCTATTTTGTAGTTCCTTAGCAGATATATAATTACTAATGGATAGAGGAAGTTATAAGAATCTATATTGGATAGAAATAATAAAATAGCAAAACTAAAAATTACTAACGAAAATGCGAGAATTGATTTTGCCTCTAATTTTTTCAAAGAAATCTCATTTATTAATAACAAAATTATTGTTACAATTGGAATAAAGTTAGTAAAAAAACCAGGTATATACACAGAAAAAAAACTCAGTGACAATAATTTATATGAAAAATATATGGTAATTGCAAAATATAGAATATTATTTATTAAAGACTTTTGAAATCTAATTTTCATATTACACCCTAAAAACTCTTCCCATACTTCTTACCAAGAAACTTGGCTTCTAAGAACGACTTCCCTTTTTGGAAGAGATTGACTTTTTCCAAATACATAAACGGCACTTCCTTAACTGAATATCCTTTATGTAATAACCAAACGTTAAAGAGGCGTTCACTAATCCGCCCTGGGAACCGGGCTTCAAAAGCTGTCATATTCTCAGTGTCGATTTGACTAAGCAACTTGTCCAAAATTGGGAACAGCCATTGGCAATATTCATCTACCAATTCCTTACGCATGATAAACATATTGAAAACATAGCCACCTCTCTGCTTCATGAAGTAATCAAAAGCAGGCAGATACTCTGGTGAACTTTTTTCTAGTATAGCCCGTGTCAAATCCAAATGCTGACCATCAAAAGTATGGTCGTAATGAGAATAAATCGTTTCAATATAATACTTGCGTTTCTTAGGAACAATCACATCTGCTTCTGACAATAATTTTTCAATTTCAGTCTGATTAAGAACAACATCATCAATGTTGATATTTTCATCAAACTTTTTAGATACAGAAGTAAAATACCGACGATAGTGTACTAACCCAAGGTAATCACATTCTAAATTTTTCCAAGCCCAATAAAGACCTGATAATTCACTGTAAAAAGCATTCTGACTTGAAATATTGTCACCTGTATGATCACCTAAATACCCAATATCAGCTTTCCCTTCACGACCAACATGAATAGGAATATATAAGTTATGATCCTTTGGCATTGTCGCTTGTTTATGAGTAGCTACAATAAGCTTAATATTTTTCACTGTCTTTCCTCAATTCTAAAAATAGGAGAGGATAGAGCCCTCTCCTCATTTTTACTTCACTTCATTTCTCACGCACTGTAAGGCTGCTCCGATAACCTGGTGCATATCGTAGTAACGATAGTGACCTAAACGACCGCCGAATATAACATTCTCTTGTTGTTCAGCTAGGCGCTTGTAGGCTGTGTAGAGTTTATTGTTGCGGTCATTATTGACTGGATAGTATGGCTCATCCCCACGTTTCCATGTCTTAGAATACTCGCGTGTAATAATGGTTTTTTCTTGTGTACCAAACTCGAAATGTTTGTGTTCGATAATACGAGTAAACGGTGTTTCGCTATCTGTGTAGTTAACAACAGCATTACCTTGGTAATTTTCCATATCCAAGACTTCAGTTTCAAAACGAAGGCTACGATATTCCAATTCACCAAGCTCATAGTCAAAGAACTCATCAATCATACCTGTAAAGACAACTTTTGGATAGTTCGCCAAGTATTCTTCCTTATTGGCAAAGAAATCAACATTTGTCTCCACATCGATATTTTCATGATCCAACATTTTTTCTACAATCTGCGTGTAGCCACCGATTGGAATACCTTGGTAAGTATCATTGAAATAGTTGTTATCATAAGTCAATCGTACTGGTAAACGACGGATGATAAAGGCTGGCAGTTCCGTACAAGGCTTTTCCCACTGCTTTTCTGTGTAAGACTTAATCAGTTTTTCATAGATATCTGTACCAACAAGTGAAATAGCTTGCTCTTCCAAATTCTCAGGCGTTTTGCCACCTAATACTGCACGTTGCTCTGCAATCTTTGCTTCTGCTTCGGCAGGAGTGACTACGCCCCAGAGTTTGTTAAAGGTATTCATGTTGAAGGGAAGGTTGTAGATTTCACCCTTGTAGTTGGCAACCGGTGTATTTGTGTAGCGGTTGAACTCGGCAAATTGGTTGACATAATCCCAGATTTCCTTTTCAGAAGTATGGAAGATATGCGCACCATACTCATGGACCTGGATGCCTTCTACTTCTTTGGTGTAGATGTTACCGGCAATATGGTCACGTTTTTCAATCACCTTAACCTTTTTACCTTTTTTAGCTGCTTCATGAGCAAAAACTGCTCCGAATAAACCAGCTCCGACTACTAAATAATCATAATTTTTCATTTCGACTCTCCTATTTTCTGACTTTAGATGAAATCATATTCCATATTTCAAATACAAACTCTTCTTTTTGTAAGAATAAACTAATACCATATATGGTGAAATATAATCCAGATGTAACTACTAACGTCCAGAAAACATTGACTTGTAAAACCATAAACAAACAAGCTGTGGCAATTGTTGCAACTATTAAACTGATCAACATCTTGCTAAAATGAATCTTTTTCAAGATTGGCAAGATGAATTCCTTCAAGAAATAAAATTGAACAATCGCTACCGAGCACTCTGCAATCGTACCAGCAATTGCAGCACCACTTGCCCCAAGGAGTGGTATGGCAAAAATATTAACAAGTACATCAACCACTGCTCCTACAATAGTTGAATAAACGACTAATTTTTCTCTGTTTGTAGGAACAAGGATTTGAATACCCATTAAATTTGATAAGCCAATGAACAACACTGTTGGCATAATTAACTGCATTGGTAATACCGCTGGTAGAAAACTCTCTCCTGACAAGAAAAGTATGGCTTGTTTACTTAGTAAGATAAAGTATGTGACTAATGGCAGTGAAATAAAAAAGACAAAATTAAGAGCTTTTTGTGTCAGTCTTTCAAACTCCTCTATTTTTCCCTGTTCATAGTAATAAGATAAGCGCGGAAGTAAAACAGCACCAAGCGAAGTTACAACGCTGACTAAAATTTGTTTCACTTTTACAGCAGCAGAGTAATACCCTACTTCTTCACTTCCCTTGATAAATCCTAACATCGTCGTGTCAACATTTAGGTATATTGTTGTAGATACTGTTAAAAGAAAGAATGTGAAGGTCGGCTTTAAATGTTGGAAAATATCCAAGTCCGTCAAAGATCTCCATGAAACAATTTTACGTAAGTTGATAAAGTTCAACAGATTTGACCCGACCGCAGCAAAGACACTAATCGCTCCATAGATGATATAATCATCTGATGTTTTTACGAACAAAAACATCAATATTACTGATAAGAATTTAAATATGATAGAACGAATCGTAATATAGGAATATCTTTCTAAGGAACGATATAGCCAATCTACACCTAACACATTAAAAATTAAAGTTGTTGATAATACTAGATAAAGTATTTTCTCACTTTGCAGTTTATCAATAGACATGATACAAATGAATAGCAGTAAAAGAGAAATCCCCATAACGAAACTATTCAAAAGCATGATCTCTATAACGGTTTTATCTAGTTTTTCCTTGTCATCACGAACTTTGGCACAAGCTCTAATTCCATAAGTAGGAATCCCCAACATACCAATCATGGAAAAATACGTAACAATTGATGTGGCAAAGTTTATAGTACCAATTCCATCTGCCTGCAATACCCTTGAAACATACGGAAATGTAATAAGTGGAAAAATAAAGTTGGATATCGTCAAGATAAAATTCATAATGAAATTTAGCTTAACGGAACTTACTTTCTTCATATTCAATTTACTTTCTTAATGAGCCCCATGACCCGTAATGACCTTATTGATTGTCATGAACACTATCTTAAAATCCATTGCCAATGAATAATTTTTAACATAGTAGAGTTCCAATTCGCATCTCTCAGGATAAAAAACTTCACTTCTACCTGATACTTGCCACCAACCAGTTAAGCCAGGTTTCACTGATAAAAATAGGGGACGTTGTTCTTTGGTATATTCCACTAGTTCATCATCTAATATAGGACGTGGACCAATGAAACTCATATCTCCTTTTAATACGTTAATAAATTGAGGAAATTCATCAATACTTGTCCTTCTAATAAATGCTCCAATGGTAGTTAGACGTGGATCCTCTTCGGGCAATAGTTTATAACTATTCTCAACATATTTCTTATATAGTTCCTCATCAGCCTGCAAAATCTGATGTGCATCAACTACCATAGATCGAAATTTATAAATTTTAAACAACTTACCATTTTTTCCTATCCTATCTTGACTGAAAAAAATTGGTCCTTTGTTCTTTCCAAATTGATAAAATATAGAGATTATCAATAAACTCGGCAAAAAAATACATAATGTTCCGAACAATCCCAATAAAATATCAATAACACGTTTTCCAAAACCAATGTACATGGTATTGAAAACAGAATATATTTTTTTCATAACCCCATCCTAAATCTTATCAACTTATCCGAATTTATTAGTTGGAAAAATTTTTCAACAATTTCAAAGGATTTTTCCTGAATAAATCCTTTGCCCGTACTTCACCATATTGTTTCTCAACAAGTGTGTATGCTTCTTTCATATAAGGTGGCCGCGAGCTAGTATTGTGCATATCACTTGCCACGCAGTATACCAGGTTTTGATCGAGAAAATACTGAACTCTCTTTTTAAATTCTTTTGCCCTATCCCCTATTAGCCCTGGTTTCAATACATGACTGGAATTGACTTGTGTATAGCACCCTTTGTCAATTAATTCTTCTACTCGCTCTGCTTTATAGGCGAGTGCATCGTATCTTTCAATATGAGCAATGACAGGTGTTAATCCGAGTAACCTTACCTCGTTAACCGCTTCTTGAATGTCCTTCCAAGGAGTATTCATACTAAACTCTAGCAATACATAGCGACTGCCGTTAATTGTAGGAAATTTCTTTCTTTCAAGTTTACTTAAGCTATCTTTGCTATAGTAGATTTCTCCACCGTAACAGAGGGTCAGTTGAGGGTATATTTCTTTCACCTTTTCTTTAAGGCTCAAGAAATTTGCCATGATGACCTTCTCTGGTGTTTCAAACATTCCTTTTCGTCTATGGGAGGTTGCAACAATCATTCTAACACCTTGACGTTGGGCTAGTCCAATGAGTTCTAAACTCTCCTCTATGCTTTTTGGACCGTCATCTACACCAAATATGATGTGTGAGTGAATATCAATCATACCTTCACCTACTTATACCTGTTTTTTAGGAATTAAGCTTTTTTACCGTAATTTCCGTAGCGACCATATTCTCCATATTTTTCCTGAGTGACATCGTATTTATTTAAGATCACTCCCAGTACTGGAGTATCGGTCTGTTCTAATTGATCAATAACTTTTTTCAATCCAGAACGTTTAACATTGCCTGCCTCAGCCACGACAGCCATCGCATCACATTTTTGTGCAATTATAGCTGCATCGATAACCAATCCTAGTGGAGGACAGTCAACAATGACATAATCATAGTAGCGACGCAAGGTTGCTAATAAGTTTTCAAAGTTTTTGCTTTGTAAAAGAGCCGTCGGGTTTGGAGAAATCTTCCCTGACTCAATGACGGTTAAATTTTGAATATTGGTATCACAAAGCCCCTGAGACAAGTCCGTTGTACCTGCCAAGTAGTCTGTCAGACCGGTAATCTTTGTAGTCGGTTTAAAAAAACCTGACATGACGGAGTTACGGATATCCGCATCTACAAGCACAGTCTTGTAACCAGACCGAGCATAGGCAATGGCAAGACTAGCTGAGGTTGTACTTTTCCCCTCATTCGATTGGACAGATGTAATGCCAACAACCTTAATGTCTGAACCACTCAATTGAATATTGGTGCGAATCGCATTGAAATACTCCTCTGTTTTTCCTACTAATTGCTTTTTATTTAACGCAAGTTCTAATGTAGCCATTACTCTCTCCTATTTCAGTTTGTTTAGATCAGGCACTACACCCAAGAGTGGTAAGCCCATTACTTCTTCGATATCCTGAGGTCGTTTGATGCGGTCATCCAGAACTTCCATCACCAGAACAAAGGCAGTTGCAAATAGTCCACCTGCAAGGAGACCGATAGCGATATTACGCTTTGTACGCGGTGTTGAGGGTTCCTCAGCTGGCGTAGCTTCTTCCAAGGTGGTCACATCACTCACCTTTGTTACATCGATAATTTTCTTAGCAGCAACGACACGCAAACTATTTGCAATCCGAGCCGCTTCATTTGGATCCTTATCCCGTACTGAAATCGATACAATACGAGTGTCCACTGGAATACTTACCGAAACTTTACCAGATAATTCTTCTGTTAGACTTAATTCATCAGTTACCTGTCTCAGTACATCCTGAGATAGAATAATTTCCTTATAGTCTTTTACAAGGTAAGAACCCGCTTGTAGTTCCTGGTTTGTCAAGCCAGCACCTGCCTCCACATTTTGACTGACTACATAAATACGGGTTGTCGAATCATACTTAGGGGTCACAAGAAAGGCGCTAAAAACAAAGGCCAAACTTGCTCCAAGCGTTGCAAGTAGTACGATAAAGAATTTCTTTCTCCAAATGGTTTTCAATAAGAATAACACATCGATTTCGACTGTATTTACATCTTGATTATTCATGATTTCTCCTAGTTAATTTTATTTTCCTTCCAAGACTGTCTGCATAGCAGCTTTTACTTGAGCAAGACTGTCTGGATTAATCTCCATCATATAGAGTTGTGAACCTGGCATAGCATAGGATGGAAGACCCATCTGTCCTGTACCTGTCAAGGCTTGTGATTCAACTGTGAACTGTTTGCCTCCAGCCAATTGGGTGTTAACCAATTCCATAATCGTTTCCAAACTCAAATCTGTCTGAATGGAACCTTCTAAACCTTTAATAATCGTTTGATAATTTGCCAAGTTCTCTGGTGAGCTGAGTTTCTTAATCAAGGCTGCGATAACCCTCTCCTGATTTTTACCTCGGTCATTATCACCATTCGTCAACGAATAACGTTCACGAACAAATGCTAGGGCTAATTCAGAAGTCAGGTGGATATTGCCGACTGGAAAATGGTGACTTCCAATATGGCTAATAAATTCTTGATCATTATAGACTTCAATCCCTCCAACCAAATCAATCAATTGCAAGAATGATGTGAAATTGAGACGGATATAATTACTGATATCAATGCCATAGAGATTTTCCAAGGTATGAACCGAGGCATCAACACCATAGATTCCAGCATGTGTTAGTTTATCATACTGGTTTTGACCACCATCTGCAATTGCAACATAGGAATCCCGTGGAGTTGTGGTCAAGAGGATTTTGTTTGTCTTGCGATTTACTGTCATAATGATGTTGACATCCGAACGAGATACAGAAGAGATTGGACCATAAGTATCAATCCCACTAATATATACGTTAAAGCTATCTCCGCTAATCTGCTCAGTAGAGGGGGTCACCTGTGTCGTAATCTTAAAGCTATAGATTTTCTTTACCTTCGAAGAAAAATCTGGGTCTTCACTTTCAAGGATGTTGGTAAATACACCATTTAATACCATGGCTTGCCCTTGACCAGCCAGCATATCTTGATAGGCAGTCAAGTAAGACTCTGTTGCTTGCGTCGGAACATCTACTGACTTCATACTAGCAATATCATCCAGAAGGGACTTGATATTTTCCTGATCATAATTCGCAGGTGCCAACAAGGATGTCACTTGTTTGATGTCTGTAATATCGCTATCTGCTGGAACCAAGACACTCATCTCATATTCAGAAATCGAAGCGTTTGAGTTCAATCGTGAAGAAAAATCAATGACTTCCTGTAAACCGAACATACCTAGTGAAGCTACTAGAAGGGAGACAATCAGTACAATAGTTGTCAGTATTTTAGCCTTTTTCCTCCAAATCAAGATTCCCGTAATCGCTGCAATGAGGAGGGATAAACCAGCTAATATGTGATTGATATAGCGAAAATCTAAAATCTTATAACGATACATATTAAATAGTAGTATTGCCAAGATAACTACAAAAAGTATCCATAAAACAAGATTTAGTATTCTAAGGCGCTCAGACTTCTTACGTCCTCTTCTCTTTTCCATAAGTACCTACCTTTTTATTGAAACGTTCCCATTATATCACATAGTCCCTATTTTATCTATAAGAAACCGAAATAGAAAACGTTCTTACAGTTGTAGTAAACGTTTTATTATATTAGGCTATGCTTTTCTTATGAAAACAAGACTATTTTCAGACGATTTTTCAGCGATGTAGCGATAGCCATCACGATCAAACTTTTGAATTTGTTGGATATCTTTTACTTGGTGTTTGACTAACCAGCTCAGCATTCTACCTCGTCCTTTTTTAGAAATGGTGGAATGCGTTTTGACTTTTCCATCTTTTTCTTCCATAAATAAGACGCGTACTAATTTATTTTGAACTTCTGGCGAGAAAACATGCTCAAATTCGGAGGAGGCTAATGAGAGAATGTGGTCATCTTCTGCAACTTCTGAGTCATATTGGTAACGCCATACTTGTTTTAGACTTTTTCCGTCGATTTTTAAAGGACCTTGAAAGTCTAAACGGTGGGGTGAAATGAGTGTCAAGGGAGAAATCAAACCATAGAGGCCTGTCGCGATACGCACATGACTAGCCAAGTAGATTTCTTGAGAAGCTGTCAAATCAGTTCGTTCCATATAGCGATACATGAGGCCATCATATAGGAGCCAGGCAGGATAGGTTTTGGCTTGACCAGTCTGAATGTTCTTCCACCTTTGTTTCTCTAACTCTGCTTTACTTAGGTTGATTTTATAGAAACTAGCCAATTCTTCAACCGAAAAATGGCTGAGTCGCTCTACAATCTGTTTGGATACCGGCCCTAAAGCTTGAGTAGGGCTTGGTTCCAACAAAGTATTCAATTCTTTGGCATTGGATAATAAGATTTTCATCATGCTATTATACCATAGAAAACTACGAAGTCCCAAAGTATTATGCTCAAGTTGGTCTTGTTTTTTTTTATTTTTTTCTATATACTGTTTACAATTATTGCTAGAAGGGGTGCTTTATGACAACCATCTATCAAAAGATTATCGATGATGTGCTAAGTGGTATTCAAAATCATACCTATAAGAGCGGTCAGAAATTACCATCTATCCGCCAATTGAGCAAGGAGTACCAGTGCAGTAAAGATACGGTGCAAAAAGCTATGTTAGAGCTCAAGTATCAAAAAAAGATTTACTCCGTATCCAAAAGTGGTTATTATATTTTGGAGGATCAGGATTTCAAGGAAAGCACTGCCGACATTAATCCTGATGATTTCCAAGAATTACCTTATGAGGATTTTCGAATTTGCCTACATGAAAGTCTAAAAGGAAGGGAAAATTATCTCTTTAATTATTACCACCAACAAGAAGGTTTGGCTGATTTAATTTCTTCTGTTCAAAAACTATTTAGTCACTATCATGTCTACAGTAAAAAGAGCCAGCTGGCCATTACTGCTGGTAGCCAACAAGCTCTCTATATCCTATCTCAGATGCATTTTGGTAATGGACGAGATGAGATTCTTTTAGAATATCCCACCTATGATCGGATGTTGGACTTAGTCATCCAACAGGGCCTGCCTTACCAGACCATTGACCGTAGTTTAGCCGGTATTGACTTGAAAGAATTGGAAAAAATCTTTCAAACAGGCAAGATCAAATTTTTCTATACTATCCCTAGAATGCACAATCCACTGGGGTCTTCGTATGACACTCCTACTCGAAAGGCTATTGTCGCCTTGGCTGCAAAATATCAAGTCTATCTGGTGGAGGATGATTATCTAGCAGACTTTGATCCTCAACATCAAGTTCCTCTGCATTATTTAGATGAAGAAAACCGGACCATTTATATCAAATCCTTTACACCATCCCTCTTCCCTGCCTTACGTATCGGTGCAATTAGCCTTCCTGAAGAACTCGTTAGTACCTTTTTGGAATATAAGAGTTTGATCGACTATGATACCAACCTTATCATGCAAAAAGCTCTTTCCCTCTACATTGATAATGGCATGTTTGCTCGCAATACCTCTCTGCTGGTTCAAAATCAGGAAAGAACGAGACTAAGGATTGAGGATTATTTGGCGACAAGTCAGATACATTTTCCCTATACGATCAGTCGCAATCGCCTTACTCTCCAAGTGCCTAAAAACCGGATTGGACTAGCCTTAAAGAGAAAGTTGGCGAATTGTCACATCATTACTGGTCAAGAATACGATTTCCTGCAACTAACATTGGACAAAGATGGCTTGGACCAGCTTGACCTTCTCCGACAATTAAGCGACTAAAATCCTGCATCCACAACTTCTACTTTAGTTGGGTTCTGGCAGTTCAAATACTTTTTTATGAAATAATATTCAAAAATAAAGACTTAGAATGTTATGTAGTCATTCTAAGTCTTTGTTTTTTATGTTCTTTTGCCTACTTTAGAGCAATTCTGTTTCTTCCTAGCTATTGCCGGACTGCTTGCGTTTTCGACTAGCGTAACCTAAGCTAGCTAGAACCGTTAATCCTATCCATTGGAAACCTTCCATATGCTGACCTGTATCAGGCAGTTGTTTTTTGCTGGCATCCATAGACGAAGCTGTACTTACTTCTTTCCTTTGAGAAGCACTTGACAGAGTTGGAATTTTCTTGTCTTGATTTTGTAGAGGAATCTCTATGTCTTGCTTGCCCTGTGAAACTGGAACTAGGTCTGATGTTTCGACAAGTTCCTCAACTGGAGGGATGCTAGGTGCCGGTTTTTCTGGAAGGACTTCCTTAGTACCTAGTTCTACAATTTCATCGATTGCTTCTTCCATTTGACTGCTTAATAAGCGACTTGCAAGAAGTTGACCTAAAACATAGATATCTTCATATGTTTTCAGAATAGCCCCTTCTTTACCGACTTGAATAATGTTTCTAATCCCTTCTTCTAGTTGAGGGTTTTGAATTTCCTTTCTTTCGTATGGTAAGATGTCACGACCTTCCCTTGTTTGTTTTTGGATATCCAAGCTAGGAAGTGCTACACGGCTCGGTGCTACTTTAGGAATCTCTGTAATCAGCTCTTCCTCTATGATTTCTTCCTTCATTCCAATATGGAAAATCTCTGGTTGTGCTTCTTCGCCCCTTGTTTCCACAAGACGACTGTCAATTACTTTTCCATCTAGAAGTGTTTCTTCGAAAATGTGTATCTGACGGCCATTTTCACCTTTTTGGACTAGTTTTTTAACACCTTTGACAAGATCTTTATTTTCTATGATTTGGGTCGAAAAGGCGAGGGCTTCAACAACTTCTCTACGTCGGACTTCCCTTGTAGGTGTAACTGGTTGTGCAACTTCTTCTACTTTCGTATCTGAGACTGGGTTATCAGTTGGTGTGCCTGGGGAAGTAGTATCAGAAACATCTGGCTGGGACACTTCTTCTACTTTCGTATCAGATACGGGGCTTTCAGTAGGAGTACTTGGAGTTGTGGAATCTTCAGCAACTGGTGGGACTACTGTATCTGATTGGTTGTCTGATACTGGGCTTTCCGTAGGAGTGCTTGGAGTTGTCGAATCTTCAGCAACTGGTTGGACTACTGTATCTGATTGGTTGTCTGATACCGGGCTTTCAGTAGGAGTACCTGGAGTTGTGGAATCTTCAGCAACTGGTTGGACTACTGTATCTGATTGGTTGTCTGATACTGGACTTTCAGTAGGAGTACTTGGAGTTGTGGAATCTTCAACAACTGGTTGGACTACTGTCTCTGATGGGTTATCTGATACTGGGCTTTCAGTAGGAGTACTTGGAGTTGTGGAATCTTCAGCAACTGGCTGGACTTGTTCTGAAGTGCTTGATTCTGCAACTGACTTAACACGAAGCCCGTTTAGTGCTGCTGCTAACTCAGTGTAAGATTGATTGAGATTCTCTAGACCAGGATCTTCGCTTGCTAATAACTCTTGACTGGCCTCTAGCTTTTCTCTGACCTGCTGGATACTTTCTGTTGTGTAAGCAGTTTCTAACTCCAGGTGAGCTCTTGCATGAACCAGGAGGTTTCTAAGTGGTTTACTGTAGTCTGTCTTAGCGATTGAAAATTCTGCAGCTGAGCCAAAACCGCCCGAACCACCAAGAACTTCAATTTTTAGGTAACGTGCTGTCTGTCTATCAAAAGAAATGACTTTCTTTTCACCTGTTGCTGGTAAATTTCCTTCTTTAACTAGACTGTAATCCTCTGTTTCAGTATTTTTAGCAGAAATGCGGTATTGAGTGATATTGCCATTTGTCCCTGATTGGCGTGGTAAATAAATCAACTTGTCAAAGGTTAGTGATTCTTTCATATCAACCAAAATGGTTGCTGGAAGGTCTTGTTTACTTGGTTGCCACTTGGTATGCCAGATGGTCGTCGTATTGCCATCAAATGCCTTGTCAATACCTTCTCCATTATTGAAATTATCAACAGATATAGTCCAAGCCTTACTTGAATAGACTTCAGTTGCATCTGCATTAGTCTGGCTAATGACCAGCTTATCTACTAAGCCTTTTAAAGCACTGGTTTTACTGCCTATATACTCGGTAGGGAGGGTCATGGTTACATGCTTACTACCTGTCTGTGTCTTACTAAGTATATCCACCAATTGACCATTGACATAGAGTTCCGCCTTGTTTACATAACCTTTAAAGGTGATATCAACCCATTCTCCTTTTGGAATAGTATAATTGAAAGAATGGTGATAGCCTTCTATGGAGTACCCCACCTTCCCTGTATCTTTCTGTACAAGTTTCAAGGCAGTACTGCCATTTTCTGCAAGTATTTGTTCACCTATGGCATCTGAATCTAGTTTCACTCGAAGGGATAGGCTATTTTCTGGACCAACTTTCACCAGCGGGGTTTTCATATAGCTTTCACCACCATTAAATCGTAGTGCTCTGCTATTCTCACCATCCGCATAGGACAGATTAACTGGTGAAAAACCGTCGAAATTATTTCCAGAAAAATCTTCTAGGTTGTCCAGATCAAATGTGTAGTGGAGAATGGAGTCTGTCAGACTGCTGATTTTGTTATAGGGGTTGTAGTTGGCTGGGTTGCCAATTTTCTCTACCGTAGCCAAATAGTCACTGTAGCTTCCACCGTCACGGTTCCCCCACATTTTAGCCGTTAAGGCTGGCAAGGCTGCTTCGAAGCGACTGTAGATATCGTGTTCCACTATCCCGTTAGCACGACGGTCAATCATGTCATTCCAAATGGCAAAGGCTCCGCCCTTCATCTGCTCAGAACCTGCTGGAATGACTGTATTCCCCATCTTATTGGCTTCCCAATTGTTATAGAGGTGTTCCGTATTGAGATAGTCTGCATAGTAGCCGGCTGCTGGAACAATATAGAGTTCTGAATCAAGAGTGTTGATCAATTTATAGCCAAGTTGGTACATATCCGCTGGCCTTGCCCAGCCTGTACTCCAGATATTCATTTCTGTTCCTTGGACTTGAACAGGTGTCCTTCCTGGTTTCTGGGTTAAGCTACCCCAGAATCGTGGAGTTTTGCCTTTTTCGATCGCATATTTTAAGAGTTGATCTATGAAATTGCGGAAGGCTTCATTGTTGCCTTCAAACTCATCCACACCGACATGGATGGTATCAATTCCAGCAAATACTGGATTTTCTCCATCAAGGTATTCGTCCCAGACACTCTTAATAAATTCCAGACTCTTTGGATTGGACACTTCTAGGTGGTCTACCCAACGCCGCACTGAATGATCTGTCATGGTTAAATCTGGTCTAACCTTGGTAAAGGCTAAGGCATGGGCTGGGGCGTCAAATTCTGGTACTATCTTGATGCCTCGATTCTGAGCATATTCGATCAATTCTTTAAATTCTTGCTTGGTATAGAATACATCTTTTGCTGTTAAATCAGCCTTGTTTAATCCTCCATTACCTCCTTCTTTTATGTCCGATTCCAAACGGAAGGCTGAGTAGGCTCCGTATGGATTTTCTGTATTTTGAAATTCTTCTACCCAGATATAGTTGTCATTCAGATGAAGTTGGAAATCATTGAATTTATACCAAGACAGAGCCTTGATCATATCTTTCAAGACGCCGATTTGAATTGGTTTTCGTCCGACATCTAACATAAAGCCACGGGTTTCATATTTTGGATAGTCTCTGGCTATCCCCTTGGCAATGGCATGTGGATTTTGATTTAGGAGTTGTAGAAGGGTTTGGGTTGACCAAAAGGCTCCTTGGGCTTGATTGGCCGCAACAGTGACAGTGTCGCCTATCGTTAAGAGATAGCCTTCTTTTTTGAGACCAGGATCCTGTTGGCTGAGTTCAAAATAGAAATCCCCTGCTTGAACACTTGTATCATAAACTATCGCAATTTCGCGTCCTGTGATTGCTTGGTAATCTTCTTTGAAACTTGTTGCAGTATAGGCTAGTGCTTGTCTATCTTTTGGATTGACGACAATTCGGCTGGTCGCAAGCGGTTGGAATTGGCCTGTATGGCCTTTCCACTCAGCTATACCAGGGGCTACTTGAGGTTTGGCGTTATCTGTTTCTTCCCTCTGGTATTTCCCTGAAACGAGAACTGTATAAGCTGGACTCTCGACGGTTTCTTGGCCTCGACGAAGGCGATAATTGACGACGACATTGGTGTCCACAAGGGGTTGGTACACCCTTAAATCCCTGTCGATAATTTGTTCTAAATCAGCACCAATAAATTCAATGCTTACTCCGTCTGGTACAGTCGGAAGTTGCCAAGTTCCCATATCGCCACGAATGACTGGAAGGTCTAGGGAAGTGGCTAGCTGGGCTAGACTGATTTCTTGTTCAGCTAGAATAGCTTCTTTGTAAACTTCAATTTCATAGAGAGAAACTGTGTCCCAATTGACCATCTGACCAGCCCTGTTTTCTGCATTTGGATCAAATGATTCAATCAGCAATTTCAGATAGCGAGCTTGGTGGGTCTGGTCTAGGGTGATTTTTTCTTTAAAGTCAGTTGGCTTGCTTGTAAGAACCTTTGCATCTGTCCAATCTGTCTGATTTTGAGACACTTGAATCTTGTAAGAACTTGGATTTTTCCGTTGCCAATCTAGCACAAGAGAGCGGACTGGTTGGACTTGACCTAAATCAATTTGAACAAACTTGGGATTGACTCCTCGGTCACTGCTCCATCTGGATTGGTCATCACCGTCCACCAGTTTACTAGGATCTAGTTGGGCTGTTTCGTTGGCATTGGCAGTCACTGTTTTTCCATAAGCCAGATTATTCAAGAGTTCCTTTCCATTGACTTGGAATTCATAGAGAGAGACAGAAGGCCAGTTGATTGTGCCACCATCAAAGCGGTTGACGGTTAGTTTGACATACTTGGCCTGAGCTGGACTACTTAATTTGATTCTGGTGTCTAGCTCAACATAAGAATCATCTGTCTTTTCATATAGTTTTGAATAGGTCTGTCCATCTATGGAACCTTCTATCTGAAACCCTTTGACATTGGTTCTTTCCCATGCGATGCCAAACTCTTCTATTTGTTTGACACCCTCTAAGGTGACTGTTAGCTGGCGTGCCTCTGTTCCATGATTGGTTCCCCAGCGAGATTGGGATAGGTTTGTAGCCGTTCGATTAACAATGCCGTCGGTTGCTTTTGAGGCAGGAAATTCATTTTCTTGGTCACTGGCTCTTGCTTGGGCACCTAGAGCATGGTTAACTCGGTATTCATTGAGTGCCTCTGATGGAATAGGATTTTCAGTATTGGTCGGCTCTGTCTGTGCAAATGCCGGTTCTGGACTGGTTCTTAATTCTGAATCTTCAGCAATTGTATTGTTTGAAACGAGATTTTCTGCCAGGGCGACTGGAGATTCATCGACTCTTTGGATTTCCTCTACAACTCGAGAGTCTACTGGCAACTCTTCTGCTGATACCTTATTTGGCAGTGACACCCCCATTAGAAAGGCTCCTATTAGCACTGAGCCTACTCCAAGACTGGTTTTGCGAAGGGCATATTGATTGAGTTTATTTATATTTCTCTCACTCACAGCAATCTTCCTTTCTGTTTTGTTTCTTGATTGTGTATATTATTATAATATCAAAACCAGAAAGCGATTTCAACAATAATGCCAATAGAAATAGAGGATTCTTACTCTGCCAAGCAATCCACAGCTATCTAAAAAATCCCACCTATGTGAGCAACTAAGATTGTTCACTATAAGTAGGATACTCAACTTATTTATCTTGAAAATCAGACCATTCTTTTCTGGCTAGCTCCTAACGGCTAATTTCATAGCCCATCAAGAGTCCACCTTCTTCAGCGTAGAAGCTACAGAGTCCAGATGTTGCAACTTGGTCAACAACGGCATTCGGGAAGCTTGCTTTTACAAGTTCTGAGAACTGTTGGAAAAACTTGGCATTATTACGATGAGCCATTACTACACGGCCGCCATTGTAACCCGCTTTCTTCATTTCCTCAAAAGCAGCTGTGACAGATTTCTTGTGACCACGCGCCTTTTGAAGCAATTCCAACTTGCCTTCACTACTTGCTTCACCAACCATTCGGATATTCAGTAATCCAACAACTGTTCCAACAAGTTTGCTGAGGCGACCATTTTTGACCAGATTGTCAACCTTGGCAAGTACAAAAAGCAATTTACTGTTTTCTTGGTAGGTTGTAATGGCCTGAACTAGCTCATCAAATTCCAAGCCAGCCGCAATCAGTCGATTGATTTCATCCACGATCAAATCCATTTCCCCACCAGCTGATAGGCTATCTATCAGATGGATATTAACTTCCGGATGTTCCTCAACAAACATATCTCGTGCTACGCGGGCTGCGTTGAAACTACCTGATAAACCACCTGTAATGGTTATTACAAAAATATTCTCAGCACCTTCAAAAGCAGCTTGATAGGCTTGGGGACTTGGGCAAGCTGAACCTGCTGCAGATTTTGACGCTTCCATGGCGTTCATCATGTGATCGATGTCCAAATTTGCGTCGTCCACAAAGGCCTGGTCACCAACCTGAATTGTCAAAGGGACACTGATAAATTCTGTATCTGGTGCAAGATTTTTCAACTGACGGTAGTCACAACCTGAATCTGCAACGATTTTCCATTTTGGCATAAGCTTCTCATTTCTACTTGTTTATTCTACTTTTTTATTTGACAATAGCAGACTATTCCCTTACAATTATATCATTAAAACAATCCATCTGAAAGCATTTACTTTCAGATGTAACAGATATGAAAGGAGAGTTATGGCAGAACGGAAAATTTCACCTAAATCATTAAAAAATCTCTATGAATCTAACAAGGAAGCCAATCAATTAACCAAGGAATCATTAGAAACTGCTCTGCTATTTCTCCTAGAAAAAAAGGAACTCAAGCAAATCTCAGTTTCTGAGTTGGTGCGAAAAGCCGGAGTCTCACGCAATGCCTTCTACCGAAACTATAAATCCAAAGAAGAAATTTTGGAAATCTACTACGAGCGGACTTCCAGTAATCTCAAGAAGAAATGGCAAGACCTACAAGATAAAGTCCAGAGGGACGGCGTCAAACAGAGTTTTGCGGAATTTGTCCAGGAACAAAAACGCAAGGCAGAGCGAAGCAAAACCCTCTCCAATGTTAGTCAGTGGATTAAAGAGAAGACCAAACGAGATTAATGTCTCGTTTTTTTTCTTGCTTTCAAACGCAAAAAAACTTGACCAATTAGCCAAGTTTTTAAGGAGATTATGAAAATATTTAGGATTGATTATAGTATATCGTAACCGCCAACCGTTTCCATCGGTCTTATCGTCATTTAGTTTTTCTTTTATTACGTCGTTAACTCGCTTTGCCGTACTTCAGTACAGCCTACAGCTCGTTGCCTAGTACTAAAAGTAAACTAAAAGACTATAAGACTGAAAAATACGTTGCAACCAAAAATTTTCTATATCTAATCTATTTTTTACCCAATTTTCTAGTCTTTTTGAGGGCGGCGGCGACTGCCTTGATGATGGCGTAGCGGAAGCCTTCTTTTTCAAGTGCCACAACTCCTGCAATGGTCGAACCTCCTGGAGAGGTCACTTCTTGTCGGAGCTGGGCCGGGTGCTTGTCGCTATTCAAGACCATCTGAGCAGTTCCAGCAAGGGTCTGAGCCGCCAGAACCTTGGCATCCTGAGCGGTCAGCCCGTTTTGCACACCGGCATCCGTCAGGGCCTCAATCAGCTGATAGACAAAGGCTGGTCCGCAACCTGCGATAGCCGTTGCTGCGTCAATCAGGCTCTCTGGCACCTGTTGGACCTTGCCTGATTTTTCTAGGATTTGTTCCAATAGCGGAGCGAGATTTTGATTGACCAGACTATAGGTTGTCATACCTTGACCGATAGCGACAGGTGTATTGGGCATGATACGGATGAGCTTATCTGCCGACACATATTCTGCCAGGCTGTCAAGTGTCACACCCGCTGCCATAGAAATCCAGATAGCTGAGGAATTCTGGCTGATCTGGTCCTGCAAGCCTGACAAGACTGACTGAATCAGGTGAGGCTTGACCCCAAGGAAAATCACCTCGGCCTGCTCTGCTATTTCCCCATTAGAAAAAAGCTGACCGCCCAGCTGAACTTGAAGAGCCTGGGCTTTTGCTGGGTTGTGGTTGCTGAGGAGGAGCTGGGTTTCTGGCAGCTGGCTGACTGCATGAGCCAATGCCGCTCCCATATTGCCCAGTCCGATAAATCCAATCTTCATCTTATCCTCCTAACGAATGTGGCCGTCGCCTGTGATGATGTACTTGTAAGTGGTCATCTCACGCAAGCCCATAGGACCACGGGCGTGCATCTTCTGGGTGGAAATGCCCAGCTCACAGCCTAAACCAAACTCTCCACCGTCTGTGAAACGGGTCGAGGCATTGACATAAACTGCCGCAGAATCCACATAAAGCGTGAAACGATCTGCTGTCTGGCTGTTTTCCGTCACAATGGCCTCGCTATGTCCAGTCGAGTGTTGAGCGATGTGGCTGATAGCTTCTTCCACACTTGAAACGACTTTAACTGCCAAGACATAATCTAGAAACTCTGTGTCAAAATCTTGGTCGCCTGCTGGTGTGGATTGGTTGAACAGAGCCTGAGCCTTCTCGTCAGCCCGCAATTCTACCTGACCAGAAAGAGCTTCTTCCAAGCGAGGTAGGAACTGGCTGGCAATTTCTTCATGGACTAGCAAGACCTCCGCTGAATTGCAGACTGAGGGACGACTGGTTTTAGCATTGACCACAATCCGCAAGGCCTTGTCCAAGTCCGCATCCTTGTCCACATAGACATGGCAGATACCCGTGCCTGTTTCTATAACTGGCACAGTCGCATTTTCAACGACGGCTTGAATGAGTCCTGCACCGCCACGTGGCACCAAGAGGTCAATCTTGCCTTTTGCGGTCATCAACTCTGTCGCAGAGGCACGGCTGGTATCTTGGACTAACTCGATGACCTTTGGTGAAAGGCCAACCTGCTCCAAACCAGCTTTGAGGGCTGTGACAATGGCCTGAGCCGAATGAAAGGCTTCCTTGCCACCACGCAAGATGACCGCATTACCACTCTTGATGGCCAAGGCAGCGGCATCTGAAGTCACGTTTGGTCGGCTTTCGTAAATCATTCCCACCAAACCAAAGGGAATGGATTTCTTGCAAATGTTCAAGCCGTCTGCCCGAGTGGATTCTTCCAAGACTAGCCCGACAGGATCTGGCAAGCCAATCAAGGCCCGAATGCCATCTGCCATGGCTTCAATTCGTTCAGAAGTCAGGAGCAATCTATCCTGCATCACCTGGCTAATCTTGCCTTGGGCATGTTCCATGTCAATGGCATTGCCTGCTAAAATTGCCTCAGTCTGAGCAACCAACTGGTCTGCCATGGCTGATAGAGCCTGGTTTTTCTGTTCTGTTGTCGCTAGGTTGATAGAAGCCTTGTGGGCCAATAAACTGTCTAATAATACTTGTGTTGTTGTCATATATTTCTCCTATTTAGACATTCAGTTTGCTCATCGTCTAAGCAATAAAAAATATACTGAATGACTATAAACTAACCCAATCGTTGCGGTGAATAAACACGCCTTCCGCTCTGCCATTTGCTAACTGGTCCTGTAAGTCCTTGGAGGACAGTTTGACCCGCCCTTTACCAATCAAACGGTGGTCTGCCTGACTATAAACTTCCACGACCTGCCCCACTTCAAAGTCGCCTTCAAGGGCTTTGACACCCGCAGCTAACAAACTGCGACCTTGGTGCAACATAGCATCTACGGCTCCTGCATCCACTTCAACCGCTGCGTCTGTTCGGGCGTAGAAGGCCATCCACTGCTTGCGTTGGTTCATTGCATGGTCATCTGCTAAAAAGAGGGTGCCACGATTGGCTTGGGTGACTGCTTGTAAGAGAGCAGTATCCTCTTTTGAAGAGCAGATAAAGACAGGTACGCCTGACTTGGTCGCAATCTGTGCCGCCTGTAATTTGGTAGTCATGCCACCCGTTCCGTTGGACGTTCCTGCTCCTGCTGCCATGGCAGATAAATCTTCCGTAATTTCCTTGATTTCAGGCAAGTGCTGGGCAGTCGGATCACTGTTAGGATTGGCCGTGTAAAGCCCATCCACATCTGTCAAAAGTACCAAGAGGTCCGCTTTCAGGAGGGAAGCCACCTGAGCAGACAGGGTATCATTGTCTCCCACCTTAATCTCCTCAATGGCAATGGTATCATTTTCATTGATAATGGGAATAGCCCGTTGCTTGAGCAAGACCTGCAAGGCCTGAGAGGCATTCTGATAGCGTCTAGCATCCGCAAAATCATCCTGAGTCAGCAAAATCTGAGCTGACACAATACCGTCTTTCATCAGATTTTGCGTATATTCTTCAATCAGTAATCCCTGACCCACAGCGGCAGAAGCCTGTTTCTCCGCAATCTTAGTTGGCCGCTTGTCAAATCCCAATCTCCGAAAACCAGCAGCAATGGACCCCGACGTCACCAGCACAATCTGGTAACCCTTCTGGTGCAACTGAGCTAGCTGATTGGTAATCCGAGCAATCTTAATTCGATCCAAACTCCCATTTTCTTGGGTCAGAGAGCTGGTTCCTACCTTAAATACAATCGTTTTTTCTGTCATAATCTCTTCTCACAAAAACTAATATTTGGAAAATTATACCATATTTTAAACATAAAGAAAATCAATGATATTCGGTAAGGAGAGAGGGAATAGATTCCTAATCATGAGTAGTATTAAAAAAACTGGAAACAAAAGGAAGCCTTGTCGCTCCCTTTTGCTTATTCAAAAAATTCTTCTACCGTTTTTAGTATTTCTACCTCTTTTGGTTTCAAAACAGTATATACGTCCTCAAAGAAGGAGAGAATTTGCTGACCATAACGCTTGGTATGGATGCGCGGGTCTAGTACCAAGACCACAGAATCTTGTTTGTCATGCCGATTGGTACGTCCGATGGCTTGTTTTAACTTAATCATCATCATGGGCAAGCTGTAATCGTAAAAAGGATTTTTCCCTTGCTCACGCAGATGGTGATTGATTTTCTGGACAAAACGGTCCTTGGGATTGTCGAATGGCAGTCTTGTAATGACCTGGATCAATTGGTCCTGACTGGCAAAGTCAACTCCCTCCCAGAATACCCCTGTTCCCAGTAAAATCTGGCTTTCCCCTCGTTCAAATTTGCGTTTGAGAGTCATTTCCTGGCCATGCTTGTGTTGGGCTAGATGAGAAATATCATTGTCTTCTAGTATATCCGACACTTGTAAGAGCAGGGAAATAGAGGTGAATAAGACCAAAATCGGTCTGCCCAGCTCTGCTATTTCCCCTAAAGAATGGGCTAAATAGGCTGCATGCTCTTCTTTTGAACAAGTGAGAATGTCAGGGAGATCGGTCGGAAAAAGGAGTTGCTGGTTGGTCACTGCTTGAGTGGGAAGCAAGTCCATGGTGACCTGCTCAAAGCCCAGTAGGTCGGCCAGACTGACCTTTTTGCTGATGGTCAAGGTGGCGCTGATGCAGAAAATCTTAGTATCTGGCAGGTAAGTAGCCACATTTAAGAGGCTGTCCTTGGAGCCCCGCAAATAAGCAATTCGCTTGTCATCAAGATACTTTTCTTCCAGCCAAAAACTGTCATAATAGTCTAGGAGTTGAGCCAGATCCTGCAGGTCAATGTCCTGTAACTCAGCCAAATTCTGCTTGAGTTGACCTAAGTCTTCATCTGCTATTTCCCTTTGACCATGCTGGCGAAAACGATTCAAGAGGTGGTTGAGCTCAAATTGACAGGACTCATAGAGGCGTTGGTCTAGAACCCTATCCGCCTTGTCTTTTTTGCTCTGCAGTAACTGCAAGTAAGCTGTCAAATCCTGAGAATCCGTCGCCAGATTTTCGGCAGCTAGGAGGAATTTCTGAGCCTCATCAATGACCACCAAGCGATTATCCATCAGGGGATCTTGGTCCTTGAGATGACTGAGGAAATAGGCATGATTGGTAATGAGCACCCTGCTGGATAGGGCTTGCTGATTCAAACCTTGCCAAAAATCCCGGCCCCAGAAAAGACTCTCAGGTTCCAAGTTTCCATCATGGGCAATCTCATCAAAGTAGGCTTGGTAGCGTTGTTTCTGCTTGAGCTCGTCCATATCGCCTGTTGTAGTTTCTGTCAGCCAGACAAGGACCTGCATTTTAAATTGATTGACCAAGCGGTTGTCATCTTGTCGCTGCAAGGTTTTCCAAAAACTATCCAATTTGATAAAATGCTTGGGCGACTTGAGGGAAGCCATGGAAATATGGAAAATCTCTCTCAGCTTACTCCCCTCTTTTTCCATAATCTGCTCTTGAAGGAGCTTGGTCGGCACCGTCACCAAGAGAGGCTTTTCTGACCTGGCAAGCAAGGGCAGCAGATAACCGTAGGTCTTTCCCAAGCCTGCCTGAGCCTGTATAAAATGCACTTGTTCTACATCAGCCAATCGTTTTTCAACCACTTGAGCAAAGGCCGTTTGTTTTTTTCGTTCGTGTAGACCTAGAAGGGCAATATTGGTCGCAAAATCTTCTGACAGATGATAGGCTGGCTGGTCTTTTTCTGGCTTTTTCAAGACCAAGCCATGAATACTTTCTAGACTGGTCGACAAGGTTTCGGATAGATAGGGCACCATCTCATCAATGACCATCCGGGATTCAAAGAGCAGATTGTCCGCCAAATCAAGAATCTTTTCAACAATAGACCTGGGTAAGCTCTTTATTTTCTCTTGAATTTTGATGAGCAAGCGCGCCGTAGCCATGGCATCTGATATGGCCGTGTGGGCCTGGTCCAAACCAAGTTCCAAATGCTCTGCAAGGTTTCCCAAGCTGTATTTTTCAAAAGTCGGGAAAAATAGCTGTGATAATTCTACCGTATCTACACGCGGTGTCAACAGTTCATAGCCTTCAAAAAAGAGTGCTTCTGCCAAGAGATTAGCATCAAACTTGACATTATGGGCTACAAAAATAGCATCGCCAATCCTGTCATAAATTGTTCCAGCTACCTGGCCAAAATCTGGAGCCTGACTTAGCTGTTGGTCTGTGATACCTGTCAGATTCTTGATATGGTCATCTAGTAGCTCATAGGGATTGATGTCCGTTGCGTAACTGTCAATGATTTCTCCGTTTTCAACCAGAACAATCCCGATTTGAATGATTTTTGCATCGGCTCCTGTACCTGTTGCTTCCAAATCGACAACGGCATACCGATTGCTTGTTCGCGTATCTTTCATACTGTTCATTATAGCACAATCGACCGTCAGGAAAAAGCCTCAAACAAAATCCATGAAGTCACTGGATTTTTTTGTTAGACTACTTATATAAAAACCGTTTCTGTGAGGAGAACTACCATGATTATCCACAAATCTGTCAATCCTGTTGCCTTTCAAAATACCTACTATATTGAAAATGATAGCCACCTACTTGTCGTTGACCCAGGAAGCGACTGGGCTAAAATCCAAGCTACTATTGAAAAAATTGGCAAACCAATTGCGGCCATTCTCCTGACCCACACCCACTACGACCATATTATGAGTTTAGATATCTTGCGCGAGAGCTATCATTTCCCACCTGTCTATGTGGCTGAAAGTGAGGCTAGCTGGCTTTATACCCCTGAAATGAACCTGTCTGGCCTAGCTCGTCACGATGATATGGAAAATGTGGTCTGCCGACCTGCCGAGCACATGTTCCAATACCAAGAAGATTACCAGTTTGACGGTTTTCATTTCAAGGTTGTGCCAACACCAGGCCACTCCATCGGTGGTGTTTCCTTTATCTTTCCAGAAGCGGAAGCTGTTGTCACTGGAGATGCTCTCTTCCGGGAAACCATTGGACGTACAGACCTACCAACTAGTAACTTCGATGACTTGATTGCGGGTATCCGAGAACACATTTTCACCCTGCCAAACCACTACACTGTCCATCCCGGTCATGGTCAAAATACCAGCGTTGGACACGAAAAAAACTTCAATCCGTTTTTTAGACTGTAAGTTGTAT
The DNA here is from genome assembly GCF_024509555.1 of Streptococcus suis. Taxonomy (GTDB): domain Bacteria; phylum Bacillota; class Bacilli; order Lactobacillales; family Streptococcaceae; genus Streptococcus; species Streptococcus suis_AD. The sequence goes on along the minus strand of NZ_JAMWEL010000008.1, from coordinate 57,999 downwards.
AACTCACTCCAAAAAAGCACCCTCAAATGAGAGTGCTTTTCCTTATTCTTCCGAAAAATCTATCAGGTCATTTTGAAAGACCAATAGTTTATCTCCGTTTTTGAAGTTTTCTTGTTGCTACTAATCCAAGAAGACCGAGAGCAGTTAAAGTAAGGCTACCTGTCATACTTGTTTCTGGTAGTTTCTTGGTATCCTCAGCCTTTTCGACTTTTTCTTCCTTGCTTTTAGATAAGTGCTTAGCTTCAGTATCAAGTTTTAATGTACTTAAATCAAGAACTGGCAGAATTGGTGCTTTTACACTTTCACCTTTTGCAGTGATTAATTCTGTTTCTGTAGCAGCTTGTTGAGTTTGATCCGTTGGTACTTCTTGGCTAGTAGACGTTGGACTGATGACTTCTGTAGGTAATACCCCAGCATCTACTGTTGTTGATGAAGAACTTACTGGACCTTGGGCGCCGGTTGCTCCGGTCTCACCTTTTGGTCCAACTGGGCCTTGGGCACCGGTTGCGCCGGTCTCACCTTTTGGTCCAACTGGGCCTTGGGCGCCGGTTGCTCCGGTGTCGCCTTTTGGTCCGACTGGACCTTGGGCGCCAGTTGCGCCGGTCTCACCTTTTGGTCCAACTGGACCTTGGGCGCCGGTTGCTCCGGTCTCACCTTTTGGTCCAACTGGACCTTGAGCACCAGTTGCACCAGTGTCGCCTTTTGGTCCGGCTGGGCCTTGGGCGCCAGTTACTCCGGTCTCACCTTTAGCTCCGGCTGGGCCTTGGGCGCCAGTGGCACCTGTTTCACCTTTTGGTCCGGCTGGGCCTTGGGCGCCAGTTGCTCCGGTCTCACCTTTAGCTCCGGCTGGGCCTTGGGCGCCAGTTGCTCCGGTTTCACCTTTTGGTCCGACTGGACCTTGAGCTCCGGTTGCTCCAGTATCGCCTTTTGGTCCGACTGGACCTTGTGCACCTGTTTCACCGGTTTCACCTTTGGCTCCAGTTTCACCAGTGTCGCCTTTTTCACCGCGATCACCTTTAGTCCAAATTTGAACATCCGTTAAATCAATGTCTCCGTCCTTGTCAACATCGCCTACTTCTTGCGTAAACCACTCAAAGAATGGGGAATTGGTGCTGATAGGATCTCGATAGATAATGGCGTAATTACTGAACGTCCGTGCCTTGAAACTTACAGACTTATTAGAATTTTCATCTACCTGTTCTGTAAATGCAAGATGTTCAACAGTACCTGTTTCAGGAAGATAAACCACTTGGGCTACGCCCTTATTGCTTGCGACTGGAACTGTTACCTGTACTTGCATATTATTAGCAACTTTTCTACCTTGATCATCAACCAATTCAATGTCATAAACTTGGCTATCTTTACCTTTCAAGGCTTTAAATTCTTGTGTAACAGGCACAACTCGAAGGGCCACTATTGCAGGATTTTCACCTGTTTCTAAAACTGCCTTGACACCTGTTTCTGCATGAACAAGTTCACGTGTTGTTGGAGTAGTTGGTTTTGGTGTTTCTGGAACAGTAATAGGAGTTTCCGGAGTTGGACTAACTGGTTTTGGTGTATCCGGCTTAGCTTGGAAGGTCAACTCTGCAGGAATTTCTTCTGCCATGCTAGCTTCTGCCATTTCTGGCTTAAGGATGACAAATTTATCCAAAGAAATCTTGTTTTGAGCACCAATTTGCTCTGGTGCAATGGTCAACTTCAACTTGTGAGGACCATTGGTCAAGCCTTTAAACTCACCAATTAAGGCATTCTTCACAGTATCGCCAGTCTTATGGAAGATGATGTCGTCTTTGGCAACACCGTCAATCCAGACTTTTGCCTTACTCAATTGAGGGGATTTGATACCGTAAATCTGAATACCAGTTCCTTCAAAATCAAGAGTCACACTAACGTCATCATCCGAGTGGTTGGTGTTTCTCACCCCGTACTTCTCAGTACCCGCATACATAGCTGTATCTGCCCAATTACCAAATACACTACCGTATTTCACGCGTGGATCACGGTCATCCAGCGTTTCTTGCTCTTGACTTCTATCTCTGATAACCTTGAAGTAGTCAAGGGAGATTTTTTGCTTCTCGTTTTCCCGAGTCGTCGCATCTGGTTTGACACGGATGGTCATGACATGTGATCCTTCAGCCAGATTGTCATAGCGACCAATGAGAACACCTTTTTCTACATTGCCTGTCTTGTAAAAATCAAGTTCAGAGACTTCTTGACCGTCAATTGTTACAATAGCCTTACCTAAACCAGAGTGCTTGAGACCGTAAACTTCAATACCAGTACCGATAAATGGAATGGTCGCTGTTGCATCTTCAGGTCTTGCATTCAGATTTCTAAATAATTCAGCAAACTTCTCTGTGCCGCTATACAAAGCATTGTCAGACCAGTCGCCAAAAATAGAACCGTAGGTTATGCTTGGATCTCTGTCATCCAGTATATCTTTTACTCGACCAACTGTCTTAACATCTGAGTAAGCCTTGGCATCGTATTCAAAAATCGGGCGAACACGATAATTGTATTCGTAGTTTGGTAGAAGGGTCAAATCTGTAAAAGTGGTCTCTGTTGTGCGGAAGTACTTGGTAGCTCCTTCCTCTTCTGAACCAACTTTCACACGTTCAATTTGATAACCTATCGCATCTTTAACTGCTGAGAAGGATACTTCGGCAGTTCTGATACCTGTACGTCTCACAGCCAAGTCATTGATACGCGCCATGATATTCTCAAGAGTTACAACATCACCAGCCTTGGTATCTAGGGAAATACGACCATTTTGAACAGTAGTAAAGGTTTGCTCCACACCGTTTACAAGTAAACGAGCAGTTTCTACATTTGGATAATCGATAATGAGTTGGCCACCTTTATTGGACACCAGACGAACCTTATCCAAATTCTTATTGGCCCAACTCATATCCACTTGGACATTGCCACGAGCCATCAAACCGGTTACTTGACCACTTGCCCAAGCATCTGGAAGGGCTGGAAGGAGGGCAATGTAGCCAGAATGAGATTGCAAGAGCATCTCTGTCATACCACTGGTTGCACCGAAGTTGCCATCGATTTGGAATGGTGGATGGGTATCCCAGAGGTTTGTCAGAGTCGATGATTTGAGCTGTTCTGACAAGAGTCGGTGTGCACGGTTACCGTCTAAAAGACGAGCCCAGAGGTTAATTTTATTAGCCTTAGACCAACCAGTACCGCCATCACCACGATGGTTGAGGGTTGCCTTGGCTGCATCTAAATACTGTTGATTATCTTTATTAAAGAGAGTACCTGGGAAAAGACCTACCAACTCTGACACGTGACGGTGACCTGGTTGCCCATGGTGAGCCGCTGTAAATTTACTGGTATCTTCCTCGTACCATTCTTTAATACGTCCTTCACTATTAATGTGAAGAGGTTTTAGTTTTTCAAATTTTACCTTAATTTGATCAACCAGTTCTTGGTCCGTATTCAAAATCTTGGCTGCTTCCATAAAGTCATGGAAGAGTTGCCATACCAAGGACTGGTCATAGGTATTACCGATGGTAATAGTACCGTGTTCTGGAGAGTAAGATGGTGATGAAACCCAACGGTCACTTTCTTGATCATAATGTAAGAAAGAATTCCAGAACTTAGCTGTTTCCTTAAGCATCGGGTAAATGGTGGATCTCAGATACTCTTCATCTTTAGTAAACTTGTAGTAGTCATAGACGTTCTGCATGATCCAAGCATTGGATGCTGGAGACCAACCCCAATAGTAAGACCAACCTGGAGTTGTCCAACCAAATGGAGTGGCTTGTGTATGAGCCAACCAACCATTTTCTTCACCTTCTTGAGATACAACATTGGCATATTCCTTGGCAGCAATACGACCGTAGTAACGCATATCATTGATGTATTTGATCAATGGAATTGCTGTTTCAGCCATATTGGTAGAATAAACAGGCCAATAGTTCATCTGCAAGTTAACGTTGAGATGGTAGTCTGAGTTCCAAGGTGGATTATCCACAGCATTCCAGACTCCTTGCAAATTGGCAGGTAGGGCATTTTTACCGTCACGGGAAGAGGTAATCATGAGATAGCGACCAAATTGGAAGAAGAGCTCCTCTAGTTCCTGACCTGTTGATGGTGAATAATTTGACAAGAGCTGATTGGTTGGACCATTGCTATCAGTCGTATTCAAGTTGAGCTTAACTCGGTTAAAGATAGACTGGTAATCAGCGATATGATCACGTTTAACTGCCTCAAAGCCCTTGCTGGCTGCTTTTGTAGCAGTTTCTTTTACAAAGTTCTCAACATTAATGGTTCGATCACGATAGTTGGTCTTCGGATCTTGGGCAAAATCTGTTTCAGCACTGAGGTAAAGTGTCGCATAGCTTGCACCTGTCAACTTGAGTTTGTCATTTTCAACTGTCCACTGACCATCTGTGTCAACCTTAACAAAGGCTGCAAACTTCAAGTCATTGTTTTTAACTTTACCAGACAGCAAGATACCGTCTTGACTATAGGTTACTCGCCCTTCTTTAAATGTAGATTTATCATTTGAATAAGTCGTGAAATTATTGCTAACCAAGGCATCGGCCAAGGCCATCTTGATGTCTAAATCTAGGGTTTGACTACCTGTATTTTTGAAGTGAGTGACAGCAACATTATCTGGATAGCTGACAAAGGATTCACGGTGATATTGGGTACCATTATGGGTGTAGTCTGTTGCACTAATAGCTGTCTTAATATCCAAACTACGGTTGTAATCCGTTACTTCGTCAATGTTCTTGGTGCCATTTGTAATGTCAACATTAATATCACCAAAGGCTAGATAACGACCGTATTCTTGGCTATTTGGACCGACTAAGTGGGTCTCCGCTAGTCTTTTTGCTGTCGCTAGATCTCCACGTTCTAAGGCCTGACGGATGTCATCTAGATATTCGTGCTTACCAATTTGGTTACCACCATTGTAGGTCGTTGAATCTGGTCTTGGTCCCCCTGACCACAGGGTTTTCTCATTGAATTGGATGCGTTCTGCACCTACAAGACCAAATAATTTATTACCGATTTCACCATTACCGACTGGCAAGGCTTCTTTTTCCCAGCCAGCATAGGTAGTCGCTGCTGGTCTACGATAATTCAACACATAGTTATTGGTGTCAACAACCGGGATTTCAAAACTTGTCTTGTCTTCTACACGGTTGCCATTTTTTAGAGCTAGGAGACGGCGTAAATCTGCATAGGCTTCAGCAATTGCTGCCTGATTATTAGAAGCCACTGCTTCTTCAGCAAAGGTCACCAGTTCTTCAAACAAAGCCTGGTCTTCCTCAGAGGCATTTGTGAAATCTAAAGAATCAATCGCTGCACGAAGTTCCTCTACAGAAACAATGTTTGATTCTTCTGTGGCAGGAGCAGCTTGTTCAGTGGTTGTCGCGCCTGGTTGAGCAGTCACTGGTGCAGGTGGAGTTTGCGGAGCAGGGGTTGTTGGAGTAACTGGGGCTTCTGTTGTTACAGCTGGCTGCTCACTTGGTTTCTCCTCCGTTTCACCAACATTAGAGCTAGCTGGCTGCTCTGCCGGTGCTTCTACTGGCTGAGCAGTTTTTTCAGCTTCAAGAGTCGTTCTTGCAAGAGAAATTACTCCTGGTAACCCCTGTTTTGCTTGATTGATTAGGGTTTGATTATTGTTCTCAATAGCTTCATAGATAGTTGTCACAAGATTAGTAGCCGTAGTGACAAATTCCTCATTCTTAATTTGCTCAACCAAGCCCTCTAAGGTGTTCAGCTCCTGCAAGAGGGCTTGAACTTCTGGACTGAGCTCGCTACTACTATCTCCCGCTGCCACTGCATTGGAATCTCCTTCCGGCAGGGTATTGGCATGAACAGTTGCTAAATCTGTTCCAAACAACAAACAGCCGATTGCGACAGAGGCCGCCCCAACCGAGAACCGTCTGATGGAGAAGCGATAGCGTTTATCGAATAATTCTTTCGAATGTTTTCTCATAAATCTATCCTTTCTTTCTGTTTAATGATAATATTTTTTGATGCTTAAATTTTGTTAGAAATCCCATTCCTACGCAAATGTAAGCGTTTCAAAAGTATTATACACTAAAAAGAAAAAAACTTCAAGATTCTATATATCAATTTGTTGTATTGTTAATCTATTTTTTGGGAACAAAATAGTGGCATTTCTGCGAGCCCACTGAAAAAGTCATCAACTAGATGGCTTTTTTGGCTATACTAGAGTCGATGATTCCTATGCTTGATAATCAAATTCAGTTAGATCTTAGCCCTTATTCCTCCCTGTATGATATTGTTGTCCCAAAAAATCATTTTTTACGGCAGCTAACGGAACTCTGTGATTTTAGTTTTATCTATGATGAGTTAGTGAAACATTATTGTATCGATTTTGGCCGAAAGGCTTACTCACCCTTCATGATGTTTAAATACCTTTTATTGAAAGATATTTATCATTTATCGGATGTCGATGTTGTCGAGCGTTCGTTATCGGACATGGCCTTTAAGTATTTCCTTGGTCTAGCTCCAGAGGATTCTGTTATTGACGCGTCTTCTCTTACCAAGTTCAGAAAGTTACGTATCAAATTTGAAAGACCTTTATGAGAAGACTCTGCAGAATGACGTTCCTGTTGAAATAATAATCGGTGATGCGGCTTATTCGGGCAAAGAGAATATAAAACTGGTACGTAAAGAAAACGTTCATTTTGTTTCAAAACTAAATCCTTCTGTTTCCAAGGGATATCGTAAGGAAGGCGATTGCTTTGAACACAACAAGGATGCTGGGCTTTTTGTCTGCCCTCAAAGACATATGGCTGTTCGAAAAGCTCGGACGGGTAAGAAACATCAAAATAGTAATCAGGTCATTACCCAATACTTTGTTGTGAAAAATGTAAGCTTTGCCCTAGTAAAGAAGGCTGTTATAAAGAAGGTGCATAGACTAAGACCTATTCCATTGCGATTAAGAGTGATGAGTATCTATTTCAAAAACGATTTCAGGAAACACCTTACTTCAAAGAAATGGCAAGACACCGTTACAAGATTGAAGTCAAAAATGCGGAATTGAAACAAAGACACGGTCTTGATGTTGCCAGAGCATCAGGTCTTTTCAGCATAGAATTACAAGCAGCCACAACCATATTTGTGGTCAATATGAAGCGAATTATGACCTTAATAGACCAAAAGGAAGAGTAGAAAAATAGGAATTCTCCCAAAAATTCAGGAGAATTCCTATTTTTTTGTAATGGTCGGAGTAATTTGATTGAGTGTATGTTTCCTTATAAATCGTATTCTGACAAAACAATCCGCCTACCTGCCATTTCTTTTATCTCTCCAGTGGGACAAAATCCAACTTTGGACCAAAAATAACTGGACTGGGGATTGCTTTCTACATAGCCTAGACGCACCTTTTTGAAGTAAGTTGCTAACTGAGACAGGAGCTCTGCCATTATTCTTGAACCAAGATCTTGACCAGAGAGATTGGCATCTACCATAAACAGTCCAATGTAGGCAATCTCCGCAGTTGGATAACCGTCAATCAAGTCAAGTATGGCCACCAAGCGATTATGCTCCCAGAAACCCAGAAAATACTTGTCCGACAAGGACTTCCCAGGTGGACAATCGACCAGGTCATTGGCCAGGCTTTCCAGACTTGGTAAAGGTGGAAAATGCTCAAAATAAAGAGGATTGGTCTGGTAGAGAGCTAAAACCTGCTCTAAGTCAGCTTCAGTTAGCTTTCGGACTTGAAATCTGGTGGAAAAATTGGAAATAGTCATAAAGCATCCTTCATTATCAACATTCATCTTGGAATAGGTGAGCCCATCATAGATTGCTACCTTTCCTTTACCAAATAACCACTCTCTCCTCGGGTGCCCTATACATTGGGTCACCTTCTTGAATATGGTAGACTTTATAAAAATCATCCATTTGCTGTAATTGGAGATTGACCCGAAATTCCTCAGGAGAATGCGTGTCTACCTGAAGTTGATAACGGCCATAATCAACCGCAACCATTTCTCGACGGCTACGGGCATAGTGCTCAAAAAATTCTTTTAGATTAGCTGACGGTTCTTCTTTTTTAAGCGTAGCCAAGGCAATCTGTATTCCTCCCAAATCCGCAAGATTTTCAGACAAGGTTAAGTGACCATCTACTCTACCACCATAAACTTCCAGACCATCAAACAAGTCTACTAGGGCTTGATTTTTTTCTTCAAACGCTAGTCTATCTCGCTCTGTCCACCAGTCTTTTAGACTACCAGTCTCATCAAAATTTGCTCCTGTGGTATCAAAGGCATGAACAAACTCATGAGCGATAATTTTGCCAATCCCGCCATAATTCTCGGCTACAGATTGATTTTTGTCATAATAGGGAGCTTGTAAAATAGCCGCCGGAATATAAATAGCATTCTGACTAGGAGCATAGGCGGCTGTTACTTCACTTGCCGATACATTGCTAGCCCAAGTTTGTCTATCTATTGGCTGACTATAACGCTCGAAAACTCCTGTTCTAGCTTGAATCGTAATAGCCAAAACATTTTCAATGTAAGACAAGTCTTCACGCACCTTTAATGACTTGGTCCAGTCGTTCAACTCCCTTGGATAGCCGATATGATAAGTGATATTTTCTAATTTTTTAATTGCAGCTTGCTTGGTGGTTTGACTGAGCCAATCATTGGCTAGAATCCTTTCCTGATAGGTCCTAGAGATTGCCTCAGCCATTTCCTGAATGGCAAGTAAGTCCGTTTCATCGGCATAGTTATGACCATAATAAACACCCAAGCTTTCCTTGAACATTCCAGTCACATCCAGATAAGTCATGTAATCATTTGGATAGGAGGCTGAAACTCCTTGGACTTCTGCATGAAATCTCCCAGCTGTCTGCATGATTTCCCCAGTCAAATAGGGAGCTAACTTCATTGCTTGGCTAACCAAGGCCCATGATCGATATTCTGAGAAATTTTCTTCCTTGATAAATTGGGATAATTGTTCAAAATAGCTTGGATTAGAAACATAAACTTCCTCCGGTTCCAATCCTACCAGTCCTACTAATTGTTCTTCAATCGATAAAGCCGGAGAGTAGTTTTTGACCTGTGAGAATGTTCTAAGTTCTTCTGCGTTCACCGGACCCCAATCACTATGCACATTCTCACTAGCTGGTAGAGTGCCAACGAGTCGATTGTCAAAAGCAATGGCACCTTCAACCAAAGCAGTGGCCTCCTCGGCTGGGTAGCCACATTTTTCCAAAATATGTCTCGCAGATATACGATAAGAATCCATGAGTTTCTCATGAACAGTCCTGTCTTCATAGTAGGACTTATCAGGTAGAATCGTCTGAGGTGGTAGCAAAATTAGCATTCTTTCAGATGTGTTTCGTGGATTGGCAATCACATCAAGACCATAGGGCAATGGATAGTCCTTACGAATCCAATCTTGGCTAAGCGATTTCAGATCGGAAAACGAAGCAATTCCCATCATTTCATCCAGTATCATTCTAGCTACTTTGACACCATCTTCTTCCCTTTTGGTAAAATCAAGACCTTGCTGATACAACTTGATAAATTCTACTAAATCCTCAGACTGAGGCTCTAGCTGACCAGCTACCATTTTGTCAAAATCCAATTTTAATTGCTCATCTACTTCCATTTGCAATCTTGTAAACTCATTGTAGAATGGTGTACCACTTGATAACCAACCACCATTTAACCAGTCCCTATTTATAGCTTGATAAAAATTAGTTTGGATAGTCGGTTCTGCTTTTTCAACTTGTGCTTGGTCATCTCCTATTTTCTGACCACAGCAGGCAGCTAAGAGACAGACAAAACCAAGTAAAACCAATCTCAGTAGACCTTGTTTTATCACGCGTCACCCCCTCACTTGTTTTCCACAAACTATTTCGACAGGCAAAGATGCAGAAAATAATTACTCCTCCGCATCTTGCTCTTTCTTCAGCTCCCCAATCGTCTCAAAACTTGCTCGCCCATCTGCAGCCAGTGCCTCCTGCTCATAGGCATTGATAATCTGGGCAACGACTGGATGGCGAACCACATCCTTGGCTGAAAAATGCACGAAATCAATCTGCGGTATTTTGCTCAACTTCTCCGTCGCATCAATCAAACCTGATTTAACCTTGCGCGGCAGGTCAATCTGACTAATATCCCCATTGACAATCATCTTGGAGTTAAAGCCCAGACGGGTCAGGAACATCTTCATCTGCATAATGGTGGTGTTTTGCGCCTCATCCAAGATGACAAAGGCATCTTCCAAGGTCCGCCCCCGCATATAGGCCAGCGGTGCAATCTCGATAATCTCCCGCTCCATTAGGCGCGTGGTCTGCTCCTTGCCCAAAATCTGATAAAGGGCATCATAAACCGGACGTAGATATGGATCTACTTTTTCTTTTAAGTCCCCTGGCAAAAAGCCTAAACTTTCGCCTGCTTCTACCGCAGGACGTGTCAGGACAATCCTCTTGACCTGGCCCCGCTTGAGGGCGGTTACAGCGAGAGTAACTGCCAAGAAGGTCTTACCTGTACCAGCAGGACCAATCCCAAACACGATATCATGACGCTTAACGCTATCCACGTAGAGTTTTTGTCCAAGGGTCTTTACGCGAATGGGTTTGCCATAGTTGTCCTTGATAATCTCTTCTTCATAGAGGGCAACGAATTTCTCAATCTCATCATTTTTGACCATGGAAATAGCCGTGACCACATCAGGCGTATTGATGACCAGGCCTCGATTAACCAAGACTAAGAGGGACTGAATAACCAGGCGAGCTTGCTCCACCTGAGTTTCCTGACCGATGACTTGCACAACTTCTGTCCGTGCATGGATAACAACCCCCAATTCCTGCTCCATCAATCGCAGGTGACGCTCATTGGACCCAAAAAGGCTAAATAAATCATCTGGGTGTTTTAAATGAATATCAATCGAATGTTCTTGCAAGAAACTTCTCCTTTGGTAGCTTTTCTATTATTATACCAAAATTTTCCACCAACTGAATTTTCGAGGTAAAAAGAAAACAGTGAATATGGCGATATTCACTGTTTTAGAAAGACCAAACTTGAATTTTCTATGCGGGGTGTAGAATAATTAAGAAAGGAAGGAAAGTTTGGTTTCCTGTTGTATCACCGTTTTCTCAGATACTGTACTGAAATCATCAAGTTATTCCAGTAGCTAGTATCCAAACGGCTTATCAGGACAAATCCTATCCTGAATATATATTATACCCCCCCCCGAAAAAATGCAAGTATTTCGGATAGTGTAAAGCGAATATCGTTCGTTTATCAATATAGAATAACAAAATGAAAACAGTGAACAAACCTGCCCACTGTTTTCCTGAACAGAGGCTGGACAAAAAGCCCAACACCACTTCTCAAAGTTAGTGTCAACATCTCAGCGCAGTGGTTGATTGGCAGATTTGTTCGTGTTTTATACTCCAAATCTGACCATTACGACTGATGCGAACAGAGTTCGCTTCATTTCCAACCTCCAACAGTCACTACTCTGACTGTTGGAGCTATGCGGGGGTGGGAGTGAAACAGTCTGGGGATAGACTGTTTCAGCTCAACAACTTAAAACGAAAAATTGTTGACGAACTCTTCTATGAATGACAGAGTTCTTTCCCACTCCCATTTCTTAATGACTAAACTATATAGCAATTATGGATTTGTCACATAGATAGACTCCCTAAAGTCCTTGGTTTCGCGCAGATAGCCATTCAAAATTGCTGCTTTTAAGCTATAGACGTGGGATTGTCTATGTGAATATCCACTGGTCTGAGAAGAGTATAGTGAACGATAAGCATCGTACTCAACTGCTGCACGCATTAATTCTCTCATTTCAGAAATGTTCTGAATTTGTTTCGTACTTCCGTAGAAATAGCCATCTCCATTCTGAATGCCTTGACCAATCACAGTCACAGGTTTCAGTTGTTCTAACATGTCTCTCCTACGTTTAAACATTTCTTTTCGGAACTGGGCAGCATTTGAATATGCACCTCCGGTAATCTTAGCTATCAACTGATCATCTCGGATACGACCAGCTGAGTCTGCTTGTCCTAACTCTGACTGATATTGATTAGACAGATAAGGAACAAATCCATTTTCATACCCTTTTTCCGCTAATAACTCGAAAGCAATCTTACGGAATTCAAATTCATTTCGGCTTTCCCCATTGTTATTTAGAGAACCATACAGTGGGTTTAGAGCGTTTATCGTATGGTAAGAATTTCGTTCAAAATACGAATTATATCCGTGACCTTCAGGATCATAAGATCGACGAGAAACCATTCCTTGATCAATTAAATCGTCTATAGAGTTATACTGATTAGCCCGTCCAAATTGCTCAATCCAAGTAGCATTTTCATCTCGAGTACCCATCTTATTGAACCATTTTCTCCTAGCAGTGTCCAAGGAACGATCCCCACCTAAGTTCAAAACTGCCTCTGCTTCAAGATAGTCTAGGGTATACAGAACATCCATGTAACCTTTCATGTAGGTCTCTAGATCCTTAGTAGATTGGAAACGTTCAGGATTTAAGTTGGTCAAACGACGGCCATAGGAACTCTTCTCATATTCAGAGAAATCAAAAATGTTATTTACCCCTAAAATGTCTTGATCAAACCAATTGATTGTTTCAAAGAGTCCTCTAGCGTATGCTTCTAAATCCATACTGCTTCGGCGACCATGACCTAATAAAAACGTGTCATCCTCAGCGACATGCGTCAATTCATGTGTATAGACACGACTACCTTCTCGACTGGTTACATCTGCATTGAAATAGAAAATATTTCTTAAATCTGACTGAGCGTTGGCTCCGTAACCAATTGGATAAGTATAACCCAGTGGCATGTAGAAATACTTAAATGAACGTTTACTTCTACTGCTTAGAGATTCAATATCATACCAGCTACCATTAACCCTTTTCGTATCCCAAGTAATAATCTGCCGAATCATCTTTTCCTTATGACCTTCTGGTAAGATTCGGTAGAGATAGTCAGCATGGCTAGCCCAATCCTTAGCCGTCTTTTCAATCCTTGCTTCAATCTCTTCCTTGGTTCCAGATTGATTATCATAAGAACCGATGACTGTATTGGCCATATCGGTTAAGATAAAGATATCCCTACTTGGCATGGTTAAGAGAATGAGCGCCATTTCCTTAAAGGACCAGGTAGAACTCTTCAGCTTATCATAGAACCGATTCGAATATTGCTTATTATTGACATCCTCTTGTTTCGCCCGTACCTCAGCAACCGTCGAGTTGGTTTCTATGATATTTGCTTTTGTTGCTGATTTAAACCAGTCGCTATCTGTTGAATTTGGCAAGAAGCGTTTACGATAAGCCTCTAAATAGTCAAATAGGTTTCCACCTACAGCCGGTTTTGCAATAAATTGACTGCCAATAGCAAAGTTGTTATTTGGCTTCAAACCTCCTGCACCAAGACTACCCAAATTAATGAGCTGTTCCAAGGAATTCACTTGATTCCCAAAGAAATCTGGTTTCTTCACCATCCATTCTTGAGCATTTATGTCTCCATAGCGAATAGAATACCAACGATCCATATAAGCTAAGCCAAGCAGTAATTGAGCTTTATGTTTGGAAATATAATCAAACATATAATCCTCAATCGTCTGACTGGTTAAGCTAATTGCACGATTTGAGACCAGTAAATCTTTTAGCTGTTGTCGAATAGTTGATTTCACTTTTGCAAATGATTCATTCAAGAAGAGAAGTTCTTTGATCGCATAATCTGATTCCGATCCTGTCAAACCTAAAGCATCTAATACTTCTTTCGAACGGTAATCTACTCCTGAAAACTCTGGAACTAAGCGTTCTACCAAACTATCAAGTCTAGACTTCTGTACCAAATTCTCTGGTGTATAGGTAATATCTCTATCGACTACATAATACTCTGTAAGGTCACCATTATTCAACTCTTGTTTTTTAACAAGCCAATCGTAAGTAATCGTACCATCTTCAAAATGTAGCATCAGTTTATTAATAAAGGCCTTAGACCCATACACATCAAAAACTGGTCGATTTTGTTGCGCATCAAACGGTACTGCATCGAGGAGTTTTTTAGTTACAAGGGAATCCGTCATACTTAAACGGTTAGCTTGTTGAATAATGACATCCTTGGTAAAGAATGGTAAGAGTTTCTCCATGTTTTCGTATGCTAATTTCCGACTTTCTTGATAATGCGGATGCAGACTATAATCTATATCAAACTTAGCAGAACTCTCCTGTTCGTTCGGTAGTTGAACTGATACCTTTTGAATTCCGAATTCCCTCAATAGATTTTCAACTTGACTTACTTGCAAGCGAACTTGTCCCTCATTGTCCTGACCTGTCGCTTCTTCCTCAACTGTATAGATTTTACCTACTTGACTAGATGTATCCGTAACCGAATGATAGACTTTTCTACCATTTGGGACACTAACTGCAGAAACAACATCATCGATTATGGAATTACTTACCCCTGCAATAATACCTACAATGCCACCAATCTCACTATTCAAATTTTTAGGAGCAGAAATACTACCTTTAGCATAGGCTTTCTTAACAAAGGAATTTGCATACTCCATTTGTCCAACAATACCACCTACTCTAGCACGGCTAGAATTCGTAGAAAGCTGTACATCTGTAGAAACTTTTTGTACTTGTCCTCCTGTTCCAATCCAACCTGCCAAACCTCCCAAATAATTATCAGATAAATCAGTGGATTGACTTGAAACTCTTCCTTTTACAGTGATATTCGATACCTGCGTATTTATAACACTTCCTAAGAGACCTCCAACTTGGTTCCCACCAATCACGGTTCCTTCTACACTTATCTGCTCAATACGACCTCCACCGGCTTCTTTGGCAAGTGCTCCGATTTCTCTCTTGTCCTTTTGATTGATAGCTACATCTTTCAGATTCAAATTTTCAATTTGACCAGTTGTCTTTTTAAAGAGCGGCGCTTCCAAATCATAAATTGTATAGCCAGCTCCATTTAATCGACCAGAGAACGGATTGGTAATGTAGCTTTCCCTATCTGCTATATTGACAGAATATGCTGTCAAATCTGCACCAAGAGTAAAGGTATCCCATGGTCTTTCTTGAATAGCTTGAATCAAACTTGCAAAGTCTGTATAGGTCCCTATACTAGTAGAAGTTTTTTGTTTAGCAACACGGAAAGTCAAGCCTGGACGATAGGAATGAGAAGTTGATTGTTCTTCAACTAGATTGTCTAAACTTGCTGTAACAGAATAGAACTGCTCTCCATTTTCAGTCACAAGCTCTACTTGACTAATCGGTAATAAAATCTCTTTTTGCTGATTAGAAATAACCTTGGCAAAATAAGTAGTTAGATTAGTAGGCTTAGTAGCCAACTCTCTTTGAATACTTGCCTTTCCATTTTCAAACTTCCAGAGCTCCACTCGGTCAATATTTTTAATCTGTAGTTGTCTTTCTTCAATTTCAATAGAAGCCTCATCTGCTAGGCTATCTACCAAACTTTCTGAAGTACCACTATAGGTCAAATCTGTCCGAACAAGATAATCGACATTAGGTTTTAAATCTGTAAATTCAGCCTGAACTCTGCCATTTTGACGACGCAGAGTAGCTGTTGATACGATTTCATCGTTTACAAATAAGTAAGCTTGTCCCCCTTCAAATCGATCTGCAGGATCCTCTAAGATGTAGTGAATGATTGCTTTATGAGCATCCTTTTGGATATCTACTTTTCGTATAAACATTGTTGGTTTTGGCAAACTATCAATATCTACATCAATAGGTGTTTCCGTTTCTGTTGTATCTGGAGTGTCTGGAATACCTGGTCTTGGCTGCTCCGGTTCTGGTATTGGTGTTACTGGTGGATTGTCTGGGGAGCTTGGTTCTGTCGTTTCTCCAGAGTTTGTTGGGTCTGGACTAGTCGTCTCCTCATTTCTACGGCTTGGGCTACTATTAGCATCGGTTGGAATATTGACAGGTTTCGCCATAACTTCAAACTTAAGACTCGGTCCACTATTGGCATCTGTCTCTATAAGAACATCTGGATTTCCTAATTCTGTTAAAAGATCCACAATGAAATCAATATCATCTTGAATCACTTCAAGCTGAGTACGAATATTAGCCGGGTCTCCTGATGCAATCATGTCCTCTGAATGCTTGTAAACTGTATCAATATAGGTCTGCCATTCGTAACCTTCAACTCGAGTCTTATAGCTACGAAGCTCGTTCATTTTCGCCCGGAGTTGAGCAACTGTCTCTTGATTAACTTCTTCCGTTTCCTCTGGCCAGCATTGATCAGTTGGATTTAGAATACATTCAAGGTCAGATGAACTTGGTTTTTCAATCGCCTCAGTAGGTGCATCACAGGTACCTCCATCTGTATTATCAGGAATAATCGGACAAGATTCTTCATTTTCTGTTGGGGGAGTAACTGGTTGCTCTAGCTCCTTGGTGCCAATTTCAACTTCTCTTGCCCGTCCCACTGTTTCAGAAACAAGAACTTCTGAATGAGTAGTAATTTGACCCGTTGTAGGATCTACAGAATAATTTGTCCGGTAGACTCTTATCGTTGGACTACCTTCATGAATAACATTTTCTGTTCCTTTTGCCAATTCGGCATTTTGTCTAGTAATCGGTGAAAGTTCCACTCTTTCCGTCCGTTCTACAGGACGAGTCCCTACCTGAACAATTTGCTCCTGACCACGATCCGTCACTCGACCAGTATCACGGACACCTTGGGTTGCTCCCGTTCTTGGATCAACACTATAAGTTGTTGTATAAGTTGTGATTTCTGGACGACCTTGCTGGCGAGTATGCTGCTGACCATGCACACGGCTGTTGTCGGCTTCATAACGTGTTGGCAAGACTCGAGAAGTGGTTTCTGTCGTTGGACGTGTTCCAACCTGAACGATTTCCTGTCTAGCAAAGCGAGTAACTTGGCGGGTCTCTGCTTGTTCCCTTACTTCTCCTGTCTCAGTATTAAGAACATAGTTTTTAGTATAGGTTGTTTCCTGCTTGATGCCGGATTGTTTGGTATACTGCTCATTCAGACTTCTGTTTGGATCCGCTTCGTAAACACGAGTGAAATCTGTCTCTACACTGCGGACAACTGGTTTTGTTCCAACTTTAATAATGCGATTTTGAACTACTTTTACAACCTCATTGACCCTAGTCGGTTCTCCAACCTCTTGATCACGGACATAGCGACGAGTGGTGGTTATGCGTTCCACACCATTGTTGCCGGCTTGTAACTCTTCTCGTTGAGGATAGGATAAGGTTGGGTCTGCTAGGTATTCTGTCTTAAACGCAATATCTCGATTGTCAACTGTCTCCATAGTCCGATCCACAGCCTTGGTACCAACCTGCACGACCTGGGCAACTGGTAGAATCTCTTGAATCTGAGGTAGACCTGCACTAGTCTCGCCAGTCCTTGGGTTCAAGGTGTAATGAATTGTGGTAATTTCTTCCCCAGCCCTTCCTGGTCGGACAATCACACGCTCACCAACGTAGAGGGTTGAATTAGGAACTACCTCTTCTGAAAATGGCAATGTTTTTTTCGTAACAGTTGGTTTAGTACCAACACTGATCCTTCGAACTTGACCTGGATGAGTAACCTTTCCTGGCAAGTGAATCGGAGTTACCCGACCACTTGCGGCGTCCAAATTATAGATAGTTCGGTAGGTTGTTTCCTTGGCATGACCTTCTTGGAGAACCGTTTGAACATCCCGTTCCTTGTCTGGTGCTGGTACATACTCCGTCACAGGCTCTTCTTGTTCAATCCGAACCTGTGGTTTCGTACCGACTTCAATAATCTCATCTTGAACTTGTTTAATCAATTCAGTCCTACTAGAAAGGAACTTCCCTTCTACACCTTTGATGGTCTGGTAGGTCGAAATGACCTTTTCTTGACCACTTTGACCAGTCTGCCTAGTTCTCGTCTGGCCATATTCTAGTTGGTCATTACTCTCATATCGTCTTGTAAAGTCAATGGTGCGAAGGCTTTCTTTTTCTACCTGCCCTTCAATCGGCTTAGTACCGACACGAACCACTTGTTCCTTAGCAGGTTTGACAATTTCTTCATTGACAAGCTGACCATTTTCCTTGTGGATACGTTTTAGCCCCTGTTCACCAGTAACTTCAATCCGTCTGTAGTCTGTGTATTGTTCTGGGTCTGAAATCACACGCTCGGTAAAGGCAATGACAACCTCTTCAGTAGTCATTTCTGGACGCTTGATACCCTTATAGGTTACCTCAGCCTCTGCTTGCTCAAGTACTTCCGTCTTCAGTAAGGTTTCTACTCCCTCAATGACCGCATAGGTATGTAGACGCTTCCCATTTTTACCAGCTACTACCTCAACCTTGCCAAGAGGCCAATCATCACGAGAAACTTCTTTTCTTTCGAATGCAATTTCCTCTTCTTGAGTCCGAATAATCGCCCTTGGAAGTTCTAACTTCTCCGGTGCCACATATTTCTCATCTCGTCTGGTGCCAATGTAGGTTCGTTTTGGTGTTGAAGGAACTTCCTCGCGACTAATCTCCTTACGGGCTACAATTTGACCGTCAACTAGGACTTCCTGATAGGAAATACGCAGGCTACCTGCTTGACCCTCTTCTACTCGATTTTGACCAACTGCCAGTTCATCTGTTTCTATCCGTTCTTCTGGTATCCCTAAAGTAGTCTCTTCTAACCTATCTTGAACTTGAAAATCAATGGTCGGCAAGAGGTGGCTTGGGGCTTGAGCTGGGATAGTCGTGATCAGCTTTTCTTCAACGGCTGCCCCTGTTGGCTGGACAGTTTCTTCAACCGAAGTGGTCTCTGTGACTTCTGCTTCAACAACCTGACCTGTACCGATATAGACTTTTCTGGGTATCGAAGGAATTTCCTCACGACCAATTTCATTACGGGCAACAACTTGACCATCAACCATGACTTCCTGATAGGAAATGCGTAGACTTCCTGCTTGACCCTCCTCTACTCGACTCTGACCAAGCGGTAATTGATTTGTCTCTATCTGCTCTTCAGGAATTTCTAAAGCAGTCTCTTCCACCTTATTCTGAACTTGAAAATCAATGGTCGGCAAGAGGTGGCTTGGGGCTTGAGCTGGAATACTGGTGACAAGCTTTTCTTCGACTGCTACCACTGGTGGTGGGATGGTTTCTTCAGATGGTTTGGTTTCCTCTACTACTGGCCTAAGCTTGTCTTCATCGACTGGACTTTCCGTTGGCAGGTCTACTAGTTTTTGACTTTCTACAGTTTCACTAATTTGCTCAACTGCCGGTTGGCTGGCTTGATCCTGACCTGTTTGAATAAGTTCTGGTTGGACAAGCTCATCTGTTTTTTCACCTATTTGCCCAGTGGAGACTTGCTGGTCTGCTTCTGCAGTTTCTTGGTCTGTCTTTGGCTCCTCTATCTGACTAGAATTGGACAGGCTTGTTTTCTCATCCCTAGCCTGACTCTGCACCTCTGGTTTTTCTTCAACCAAATAACCCACAAACTCGTAACCATCCAAACGCAACTTACCGTCTGGCAAGGAATCACCTGGACGAATGGTGATAGTCTGGTTATAGGATGCCAGAGCTTGGCTTTCAACTGCAGAGACTTCCAACAAGGGGAGGGCAAGACCAGTAGCTGTGATATAGAGCATACTTAAAATACGTGCCTTCTTGTTTTTGGTCGCAAGAACAGCCAAGACTATGAAGCCACCAGCCGCAACCAAAAGCCCACTTGCCAACCCGTCTCCAGTCTTTGGTAAAGCGGTTTTTGCAGGGCGATAGACCACAAAATAAGTCGCAGTCTCTGTCAGTTCAGCTGGTAAACTAGACTGAATCAACTGCCGTTCTTCCTTTGTCAACTCCGTTTCAAGAACGTATTCAAAATGAATATCCTTAGTTGAAGATGTAACAAGTGTTTCCGCAGCAAGAGCCTTCTGACCTACTAGCAGACTACTACCGATACACAAGGAAACAACACCGACAGTTAGTTTTCTTATAGAAAACGCTTTCTTTCTGTCGTAAAAAAATTTAGACATTGTGTCCCCTTTCCTAAACAAGAAGATCTTGTTTATTTTTTACAGATTTATAGCTATTCTAAGTGTAACATACTTAAAATGAAATATCCACATATTGTATGTGAAATCAAAACAAATTCTAATCAAGATTTCCTGTTAGTATTTACATGATAGTGGACAAAAAAAGAAGCTGACTTAGTCAGCCTCTTCAATCTAATGAGCCAAATAATCTTCCCAAATTGCATCAAAGTCACTCATAGAAAAAGCAAAGCTAGCTGATTCTTCTAAGAAACAACTTACCTCGTCAAAGTCGTCTGATTGCTTGGGAAAATCATACTCTTCAAATACGTGATCAGCTAGAATAGCTACTGGCTGATTCGATTTTGCGTTGCGTTGGGTCATCAACCAACTATAAAACGACCTTCTCATAGCACCTCGCTTACTATCATTCCGTCTTTATATCTAAATCTTTAAATTTCTTTTATTTGAAACGACGACGGCGTCTCCTAGCTTCTTGTCGCTCCTTACGCCTTCTTCGATTACCTGCTAGAGTAATAAATAATAAATATGAAACCAATGACAGTGGAAGTAAAATGACAATTGGATAGATTAGATTTGTCTTACTCATCCACTCAACACTAGTGCTAGCGGAACTAACTTCCAAAGTTTCCCTTGTCTCGACTTCTGAAGAAGAAGGGAGGGAAATAGGAGTCACTTCTTTCACTGGGACTACACTTTTTATAGATGAACTAATTGATTCCAAGCCGTTTTCAACGGTTAATTCCGTGCCATTTATTACAAAGACCGGCTCTGTTCCTCTTGGAATGGTAGCATAAAGATCTTCCAAAACCTCAATTTGCTGACCATTAATAGTATGCTCCCCCTTGTCTAATACTTTTCGATATTCATAAAGAGCGTAAAAATGCTCTATTAAGGCATTGGCAATCAGATTTCGATTGAAGTCTGAAGCATCATCACCCCATTTGCCTACCCCCATAACAATGGCAATCATTTCCTGTTCACCACGTTGGATCGTCATAGAAATATTATAATCAGCTCGGGGACTAGAACCTGTTTTCAACCCCGTAACTCCTTCTATACCATAAATTCCACCTGGCAAAGAGTAGTTATAAGATGTGAAATACTCCTCGTAGGGAGTTCCTTGCATGACAACAACCAATCTGTGACGAGTATGCTCCAAAATGGCAGAATAGTTTTTCATAAAATGATAAACCAAAATAGCCATATCCTTAGCTGTTGTTTGGTTAGAGGCCGAATTGTCATACCGTTTTGGACTATAATATCCATAGAAACTCGAAGCCCCTGCACCACTGGCATTATTCCAGATCGAATTGGTCATGCCAAGTTCTTTAGACTTCGCATTCATCATATCTATGAACAGATCCGGATCATTATTTGATAAACGATTGGCCAACATAACTGTAGCGACGTTAGACGACTTCACCAAGGCCATCGTAATTAAATCTGCTACAGAGTAATCTACACCTGCGTAAATCTTATTATTAGAAATTTCATGGATTGTTGAAATTGCCTGATCTGTTTCAGTTGCTCGGATATAGGTCGCTTCTGACAGCTTACCTTGACCAATAGCTTCGTAGACTAAATAGAGAGTCATTAATTTGCTCATGCTAGCAGGATCTCTCAAACTATCACTATTATCCTGCCACATAACCTCCCCTGTCTTTCCATCAACAATAATCGATGATTGCGGACGGTAGACATCACTTATCTCATACCCAGCAGCCCAAGTGATGTCCATCAATTCATCAGCACTTGCAGTAACTGTAAAGAATGACAGATAAACCACTAGGAGTGTAAGAAGTAGTTTTTTCACTGTTATCCTATCTCCCTATTTTCATTTTTATTAACAGTTCTATGAGGCTAGGCTCAAGTCCAAAGCCACTTCTCAGAGTTCGTGTCAACATCTCAGCGCAGTGGTTGATTGGCATATTTGTTCGTGTTTCACACTCCAAATCTGACCTAATCAACTGTGCGGGGGTGGGAATACGAACTCTTTTTTGACTAGTTGAGTTCTTTCCCACTCCCGAATAACCAGTATACTACTTTTTCTTGGCTTTTACAAACAAGATTACTTCTTGTAGTTTCTTCTAGACTGATTCCGTCGTACCGATTGTTCTTTTCTATATCTATTTCTGCGAATTTCTCTACGAATAAAGAGTAGAATGAACAATATGAATGGCAGCAGTAATATCCAATACCAATTTGATAATAGCTTTTGAACCAAAGTTTGCTGCTTTGCTTCATAGCTATTACCAGTAATGGCATTAGTTACTGTTGTTACTAAGCCAGACTCCGTAACTGGAATAGTAGCGGCAATTTTATCGCTCACAGTTGTTAAACCAGTATCAACATGCAATAGACCATTTTCAACTGTCAAGCTAGGTTGTGTTCCTTTAGCAACAGTCGCATAAACATCTGACGAAATGTCATAGCCAGTTCCATTGATATTCTGTGTGCCTGCTGTTAGAATTTTTTTATACTCATAATCCTTATAGGATTTTTCAATTAAGGCATTTCCAAAGGGATGACGGTAATATTCCCCATCTTGGTCTGCCCAGTCGCCCACTCCCATAATAACAGCAATATGGCGTTGCTCACCGCGTTTAATGGTAGCGATATAGTTAAAACCTGCACTTGGACTTGAGCCTGTCTTCAGACCATCTACACCTTCAATTCCATATTTTTCCCCTGGCAAGGAATAGTTATAGGTTTTAAATGTTTCTTCATAAGGAGTACCTTGCTTAACTGTTACCTCAATATCATTAGTATGCTCCAAAAATTCAGGATAGTTTTTCACAAAATTGTAAGTCAAAATGGCTAAATCACGCGCAGTTGTTTGGTTTGTTTGCTGAATGTTGTAACGTGTTGGAGCATAATATCCTTCAAAAGCTACCGCAACCGCACCACTTGCATTGTGCCACACTGTATTGGTCATACCTAGTTCTTGTGCCTTGGCATTCATCATATCTAAGAACAAATCAGGATCATTATTCGATAGATAGTTAGCCAGCATAATGGTAGTCGCATTAGATGAAGGAACAGCTGTCATGGTAATGAGTTCACCAACTGTATAGTCAACTCCTGCAACAATTTTGTTATTTGATAGTGCATAAATCTTAGCAATAGCCTCATCAGTAGGCGTTGCTCTGATAATTGTATCTTCTGATAATTTTCCAGCAGCTATAGCCTCATAGGTCATATACAAGGTCATGACCTTACTCATACTAGCAGGATCGCGAACTTCATCAATATTGTCCGCCCAAAGAACAGCACCTGTATTCCCATCAATCACGATACTGGACTTAGGACGATTGATTTCCAGAACATCATAGCCAGCAGCACGAGTAATATCCATCAATTCATCTGCATGAATCCCCACAGGAGTTACCAGCATTAAAACAAGCAGAAAAGAAACAACAAATCTTTTAATCACAACACTAAAATCTCACTTTCTAATATGATTTTCTTCATAAATCTCAATATATCTCTCCATAGACATCTTACTCACCAATTGGCCAATCAATTCATAAGGAATATTCTTGGGATTTTTCATGCGAACGCAGGATTTACCCATATCCAATTTAGTCGGAACCTGTTCCTGATACTTTTCTACAAACCAGTCATTCAATTCCTTATCCATATAAATTCCCATATGATAGAGGGCAATATGAGTCTTTTGTGAAGCTAAAGCCAAGAAGGGTAAGGGTTCCCCAGGTGTACAATGATAGCCATTTGGATAGGCTGACAGGGGGACGTAATAATTAATCATCCCACCCAGCACACCGACCTCAAAACCAGCAGGCAAATGCTTAACAATCACCTGATGAAGCCTTTCAACTGCCTCTCTGCGATTGTCTGGCAAGGCGGCCATGTAGTCTTCTATCGTATCTACTTCAATCAGCATAGCACTCTCCTATCTCAACCCAAGCATGGCCTCTTTTGCATGAATCATCTCTGTAATCATTTGGCAATAAGGAGTTGGAATACCTGCTCGCTTGCCTTTAAAAACGACAGCTCCATTCAAGTAATCAATTTCTGTCTTGCGACCATTTTGTACCAAATCCTGATGCATGGATGGGTAATGATTGGAAGCCTTTTTCGATGTGTCCATGATGTATTTCCAAATTGCTGCCTCATCAATTCCATCTGTCTCTGACTTGGCTACGGCGATAAATTCCTTGAAAATACCTTGTACCAGATTGAGTCCGCCCTCGGTCCCGAAGAGTTCTCCAATGGTACAATTCAAAACTGTACAAGTCGGATTCATAGTTCCATTGACACAAGCTTTTTGCCAAATGGCATTGATGACGTGGTCGTCATAAGTAGCATTGAGTCCAGCTTCATTAAACATGTCAACGATGCCTTCTACTGACTGACTATCGCCAACCATATTCTGTACGGCGATAGAACCCGGCCCCTCCAAATGAACATGACCTGGTCCCCTAAGTCCAGCCAACCAAATCGTTACACCAACCATAATACTCTCATCAGGTACATATCGGCGCATGGTGGTGGCATGCCCCAGCCCATTCAAGAGACTGAGAACCTTGGTCTTTTTACCAATGATCCCCTTAATATCCCGCAACATCTTGGGCAACTGATCCGCCTTGGTTAAGAGAATGATCAGGTCAGCTACTTCCGTCGCCTCTGTCGGCTTCATAATTGGTAATTGAACAGTCTCATCAAAATCTCCCGTCACCTTCAGACCATTTTCACGAATTGCCTCGATATGAGCGTCCCAATTATCCAACAAAATCACTTCATGGTTTGTCTTTGATAACTGATAGCCAAAACGGCAACCCATGGCACCACTTCCAGCAATATAGACTCTCATCAGCTAGATCAACTCCGTTCCAAATTCATCTTGCTTGACCTTACCAGCCTTCATCAAACCACCCAGGGCTTTTTTAAATTGTCCCTTGGAAATACCAAAGGTAGCCTTGATGTCTTCCGGAGTAGACTTGTCGTTCAAGGTCATAAAGCCCCCACTGCTCTCCAGGTAGGTCAAAATCATCTGGGCATCATTTTCCAACATCTCAAATGAACGTGGTTTAAGAGACAGGTTCAAGGTCCGGTCAACTGCCCGATAACCAATCACTCGTGCCTCCAAGACTTGACCTAAACGTGGCTCAGTAAAACGTTCGCTGGGATGGATGAAACCAAGCATATTATTATCAGGTAAATAGACAAAGGTCCCTGTCATCTTCAAACGGTAAACGATGGCACGTAAGGTTTGGTTCTGCATATTATCATAGGCAGGACCTGCCATCTTTTGAAAATCTTCTTGAAAGGCTGGCAGAGCCCAGATACGATCTTTCTTATCCACATCCAATTTCACATAGAGTTGGTCTCCTTTTTTAGGCCACAATTCCTTGATTTCAGGTAAAATATCCAAGGAAACAACCACCTGCTTATCAGGTAAACCAGTATCGACAAAGACACCCAAGTCTTTACGAACGTCAGTCACTGTTCCCCAACCAAAGCTAGTCCGGCTTGCTCCCACTTCTTTAGTGGTCAAACGCAGTTTCTGCTTCATATCTGTATAGGCGAAACCCTTGACAGACTGCCCTAGTTGGAACTCTCCCTCTTCTTTTGAAAGAGCAAAGGTCAGTCCCTCTTTTTGAACAAAGTAAAACTGGTCATTTTGGTCGGTCACTAGGCCAACCACATAGTGTGCTAATAAATCATTCATGATTTTTCTTCTTTCTGACTAAAAGAGGGGAGTCCTGTCTAACTCCCCTCCATTAGATTTCTTATTTGTTTCACCACCTCAGTTAGACAGGTCGGTGATGAATTGCATTGAATCCTGTATAATCGAGCGATTAGACTTCCAACAATTCTTTTTCTTTGTCGGCAGTCATCTTGTCAATTGTCTTGATGGCTTCATCGGTGACTTTTTGAATATCTTTTTCAAGGGTTTTCAAGTCATCTTCCGTGATTTCTTTAGCTTTTTCAGCTTTTTTAGCCTCGTCCATAGCATCACGACGGATGTTTCGGATAGCCACTTTAGAGTTTTCACCCACTTTTTTCACTTCTTTAGCCAAGTTTTTACGCGTTTCCTCTGTCAATGCAGGAATAACCAAGCGAATAACAGTACCATCAGACTGTGGTGTTAAACCAAGGTCAGATGCGTTCAGGGCACGCTCAATATCCTTCAAGATTGACTTGTCAAATGGTGTAATCAAGAGAACACGCGCTTCTGGAACGGTAATACCAGCCAACTGGTTCAAGGGAGTTGGCGCACCGTAGTATTCTACTGAGATACGGTCCAACAAGCTAGCATTGGCACGACCAGCACGGATATGGCTAAATTCACGAGCCAAACTCTGATGCGATTGGTTCATGCGTTCTTGGGCTTTTGCAATAATTTCTTTAGACATAAGACTTCCTTCTTTATTTTTTATCTTTTATTTTTCTTCTGTAGAGTTAGAAACCGTAGTACCGATTTGTTCACCAAATACAACACGCTTAATATTGCCTGGCTCGTTCATGTTAAAGACTACCAAGTCAATATCGTTGTCCATTGAAAGTGTTGAAGCTGTTGCATCCATGATTTTCAAGCCACGACTGATAACTTCACGGTGGGTTAATTCATTAAATTTAACCGCATTGGCGTCTTTTTTCGGATCGGCATTATAGACACCATCCACTCCGTTTTTAGCCATCAAGATTGCATCTGCTTCAATTTCTGCAGCACGAAGAGCCGCTGTTGTATCTGTTGAGAAGTATGGTGAACCAATTCCAGCACCGAAGATGACAATCCGACCTTTTTCAAGGTGACGTAGGGCACGCCCACGGATGTAAGGCTCAGCCACAGACTGCATGGCAATCGCTGTCTGCACACGGGTATCCACACCAAGTTGTTTAAGGGAATCAGCCATTACAAGAGCATTCATCACCGTACCAAGCATACCCGTATAATCTGCCTGCACACGATCCATACCCGCTTCAGCAGCAGGTTCTCCACGCCAAAGGTTACCACCACCAATAACAAGAGCAATTTGAATACCTGATTCTGCTACTTCCTGAATTTCTTTCGCCATTTCTTGAACTGTTTTTAGGTCAATTCCGACACCACGTTCGCCAGCCAAAGCCTCTCCAGATAGTTTGATTAGAATACGTTCGTATTTAGGTTTCATCATCATTCTCCTCTATTTTATCCCTACTATTCTACCATAAAATCACAATTTTTTATAGAAAAATCTCCAAGAAAAAAGGAAATTTCTACTAAATTTCCTTTCATTTCAAAACAACTTATTCCACCATCATAAAATAGCTTTGTACTTAGCTGCTAGCCCTCTTACAACCGCAGGTCTAATCGCTATTTTATCAACCCATGATTTTAAATTACTATAGGATTCAACATCTAAAAATTCTGCTGAACCTGGATATAATTCTCCTTGCATCAAACGGCCATACCAAGACCAAATTGCAATATCTGCGATGGTATAGTTATTTCCAGCAATGTATTCTCTAGTCGCCAACAACTGATCCAACAAATCTAATTGGCGCTTGGTTTCCATAGCGTATCGGTTAATAGGATATTCCTGTGCTGTCGGAGCGTAATGGAAAAAATGTCCAAACCCACCACCAACAAATGGAGCGGCGCCAGTTTGCCAGAAAAGCCAATTAAGAACCTCTGTCCGCTCCGCCCAAGCTTTTGGCAGGAAGGCGTCAAACTTTTCTGCCAAGTAGAGGAGAATATTGGCTGATTCAAAGACACGAACGGGTTCTTCTTCAGAATAATCTACAAGAGCTGGAATTTTTGAATTTGGATTGATGTCTACAAAATCTGATCCAAACTGATCTCCCTGCCCGATATTGATGAGATAAAGGTCATAATCAGCTTCTGAAATACCTAACTCTTTCAACTCCTCCAACATAATGGCAACCTTAATACCATTCGGCGTTCCCAGAGAATAAACTTGTAAGGGCTTGTCTCCTTTTGGTAAAGCTTGCTCAAAACGGCTACCTGCTGTTGGACGATTGCCTGAACGATTGTCATTTTCATCTTCCCACTTCCAAACCAGTGGTTTTGTGTATTCTGTCATCTGTTATTATTCTACCTTTCCTGGGATAAAACTTGCCATTCGATAATGATTTTGAAGTTTTTGAATGTAAAGAGAGAGTTGAACCAATTCTTTAGGAGCATGACAGGTCAAGGCTGTCAGCTCTGCATTAACATAGCGTCCCAATCGATCAGCAAGCAAGTAGAGATTGTCAACTTGATCAAGCTCTTTTGCAGTTTCAAAAACCTTTTCACGCAAAACAGGTGTGATAGCATCCTCTGGTAGCTGATAAACCGCCGAAAGATGACTATAAAATTCTTCACGGGTCACCTTCATAGTTGCCTCCTCAATCACTTTTTACATATATTATAGAGTTTGTTTTATTGAATGTCAACTAAAAAAGATTGCCCATAGACAATCTTTCTATTGATTAAAGTGAGTTAGGATCAACTTTGATACCAACACCTTGTGTTGTTGTGATAGATACTGAAGTCATGTAAGTACCTTTAGCTGTAGCTGGTTTAGCTTTAGCCATTACATCGTGGAAAGCTTTGAAGTTTTCAACGAGTTTGTCAGCGTCAAATGATACTTTACCGATAAGAGCTTGTACGATACCTGCTTTGTCAGCACGGTAAGTGATTTTACCACCTTTAGACTCTTCAACTGCTTTAGCAACATCCATTGTTACTGTACCAGTTTTAGGGTTTGGCATCAAGTTACGTGGACCAAGTACGCGACCAAGACGTCCAACAACAGCCATCATATCTGGAGTTGCGATAACAACGTCGAAGTCCAACCAACCACCGTTGATTTTAGCAACGAGGTCATCTTCACCAACAAAGTCTGCACCAGCAGCTTTTGCTTCTTCTGCTTTAGCACCGCGTGCGAAAACAAGAACGCGAGCAGTTTTACCAGTACCGTTTGGCAATACCATTGCACCACGGATTTGTTGGTCTGCTTTACGAACGTCGATATTCAAGTTGTAAGCAACTTCAACTGATGCGTCAAATTTAGCGAAGTTAGTTTCTTTTGCAAGAGCAACAGCTTCTTCTACGCTGTACAATTTTGTGCTGTCGATTTTCTCAAGAGCAGCACGCAAGTTTTTGCTTTTTTTAGCCATTTTATATGTCTCCTTGTAATCAGATAATCTTGGGTGCTACTTATTAGTCAGCAACAGTGAATCCCATAGAACGAGCGGTACCTTCGATCATACGAATCGCAGCTTCAAGAGATGCAGCGTTCAAGTCAGGCATTTTAGTTTCAGCAATTTCTTGTACTTGTGCACGAGTAACTGTTGCAACTTTAGTTTTGTTTGGAGTACCTGAACCTTTTTCAACACCTGCAGCTTTTTTCAAAAGAACAGCAGCCGGTGGTGTTTTAGTCACGAAAGTGAATGATTTATCTTCATACACAGAGATAACGACTGGGATGATCAAACCAGCTTGGTCAGCTGTACGAGCGTTAAACTCTTTAGTGAATCCCATGATGTTGATACCTGCTTGACCAAGTGCTGGTCCGACTGGTGGAGCTGGAGTAGCTTTACCTGCAGGAATTTGAAGTTTTACGAGTTTTTCGACTTTTTTAGC
This sequence comes from Streptococcus suis, assembly GCF_024509555.1. Classification (GTDB taxonomy): domain Bacteria; phylum Bacillota; class Bacilli; order Lactobacillales; family Streptococcaceae; genus Streptococcus; species Streptococcus suis_AD. Next base: position 28,386 of record NZ_JAMWEL010000008.1, on the reverse strand, counting down.
CATGATATAAAATCCTCCTATTGTGGTTTTGGCGGTAATTACAGATTTTTACCTCCCACAAATATGTGTTATACACATACCTTTTCATTATACACGATTTTTAAAGAAATGCAAGCTTTATGTTTACTTTTCCAAGCATTTTTTATAAAATTAGAGTATGTTTGAATCAATTCTATTTCTAAAAATTGCCGCGGTGTCATTTGTAGTTCTCACATTGACCATTTCAATTATCTTTGTCAAAATATTTGGCTTGCAAAAACGTGGTGGAAATTTCGCAGATATTGCTTTCCCCATGTTTGCTTTTGAATTTTATCTCATTTCAGATAAAATGTATTACAACAGCCTACTTCCTTACCTTATCTTAGCCCTATCAATCCTAGCCCTCTCTATCAGCCTTTTTTTCCTTCTCATCAGAAAAAGTTTTTCATACAAAAGATTTTTTAAAATTTTTTGGCGTTCCGGTTTCATTTTGACATTTTTCATGTATCTGGCTCTAGTCATTGCTGTATTGACACTCAAATCCTAGAACAAAGCCCCCTGTAACTCACTGTTACAAGGGGCTCTTTTTATTCATGAATTTCTAATGGCAAACCATCTGGATCAAAGAAGAAGGCCATCTTCTTCCCGTCAAAATCATCTGTCCGAATAGATTCATGTCGAATAGCTAAACGGTCAAATTCTTTCAAACAAGCCTCCACATCAGCCACTTTAAATGCTAGATGGCGAAGCCCAGTGTGTTCTGGATTGGGCATGGCTGGACGAAGAGGCGCATCCGGCTTGATAAAAATTTCCAAGACCATATTTCCTTTTTTGACATTGAAGAGAATGTCATTTTTTTCTGGTCGGATATGTTCATCTAACTGCTCAAAGCCTAATTTTTCTACATAGAACTCTCGTGTTCGTTCATAATTGCTGCCGATGATGGCAATATGGTGGACTGCTTCAAATTTCATTACTTTGTTTCCAATACCTTTCTGGGTTTGGTGCCTTCTGCGGGACCAATAACCCCTGCTGCTTCCAACTCTTCCATTAGTCTGGTTGCTCGGTTAAAGCCGACAGACAAGCGTCGTTGGATCATAGAAGCACTGGCTTTCTGAGTTTCCACTACCAAAGCACGCGCTTCATTGAAGAGTGGATCTCCACCCTCATCTCCAAAACCAGATTCTCCGTCACCGTCTGCAACTTCTCCAGGGTCGAAGGTTTCATCATAATCAGCGTCTGCTTGTTCCTTGACAAAGTTGACAATGCGTTCAACATCATCATCGGAAATAAAGGAACCTTGTAATCGAACGGGTGCAGACTCTCCAATAGGATGGAAGAGCATATCTCCACGACCCAAGAGTTTCTCCGCTCCATTTTCTCCCAAGATGGTTCGCGAATCTGTTCCAGAAGCGACCGCAAAGGCAACACGAGATGGCACATTGGCCTTTATTAGACCAGAGATAACATCTACAGATGGTCGTTGGGTCGCAAGAATCATGTGAATCCCAGCTGCACGAGCTTTTTGTCCCAATCGAATAATGGCATCCTCCACTTCCTTGCTGGCCACCATCATGAGGTCTGCCAACTCATCGACAATGACGACAATCAGAGGCAATGGAATTTGTTTCTCTTCTGAACGACTGTTAAACTCTTCTACCTTGGCATTGTAGCCTTCCAAATTGCGCACACCGATATGACTAAAGAGCTCATAGCGATTTTCCATTTCGTCCACGACTTTTTGCAAGGCCCGAGCTGCCTTGCGCGGATTGGTCACTACTGGAATAAGCAAATGGGGAATATCGTTATAGACGGACAATTCAACCATTTTAGGATCAATCATCATAAATTTGACCTGGTCAGGTCCTGCCTTCATCAAAATAGAAGAGATAATACCATTAACTGCAACGGATTTCCCTGAACCAGTTGAACCAGCGACCAAAAGATGGGGCATTTTAGTCAAATCAAAGGAACGAACTGAACCATTGACTGCCTTACCAAGTGGAATTTCTAATAGCTTGCTAGCATCTGTCTTGGATTGTTCCCAAAGTTCGCGGAAAGGAACCATGGCCACTTCTGAGTTTGGCACTTCGATACCAACCAAAGATTTACCAGGAATCGGTGCCTCAATCCGGACATCCTTAGCAGCCAGTGCCAAAGCCAAATCATCAGCCAGATTGGAAATCCGATTGACCCGCACACCGACAGCCGGCTTTAATTCATAACGGGTTACGGATGGACCGATTTCTGCTCGTTCCACCACAACTTTTATGCCAAAGCTGGCAAAGGTATCTTCCAAAACCTTGATATTTTGTCGGACTATTTTCTTCTCGTTTCCTTGTCCTTTTGATTTGACCGGTGCAAAGAGGTCAATGGACGGTAGTTTGTAAACCAAATTCTTCTTGGGTTTGAAATCAATCTGAAAATCTTGGCCATCATCTTCAGCAATAGACTGACTCTGGGTGGAAATTTCTTCCTCATCCTCCACCAGCATAACTGGGAATTCATCTTCCACGTGACTATCATAGCCTGAAATAATTGGAACTTGAGAAACTTCTTCCTCTAGAATTTCCCCAGTTTCAAGATCAATCCTCCGATCATCAATCTCAATCGTCTGGTTTTCTCTTTTTTCCTCAAGACGAGCCAATTCTAGCTGACGTTTTTCTTCTCGTTCAGCCCGCTTAATCTCACGAAGCTCTGCCCTTTTTGCCTGCCCCTCAGCCAACTTATCCTTAGCCAGTGACAAGCCATCCGCCACATCATAGACAGACCATGGACCTAACTTAAAAATCCCAAAGGCCAGGATCAAGAATCCGATGAAGAAGGCACCAGCATTGGCAAAGAGAACGGACACCGGCCAATAAAAGATACTGCCCAGCAAGCCACCACCAGCAAAGTTGGTCACCTGAAACTTTGATAAATCGCTCAAGATAAATTTGAAGGTCTGGTTGAATAAGTCACTTCCTTTATAACCTAAATCCAAATAAGCCTGAAATTCGATTAGAAGACCGATAAGAAGAAAACAAAATCCCGAAATGGTCCCCTTGCGGCTTCGAATCCGAGTCGGTGCAAAGAGGAGGATAAACGCACCCACCAAAACTAGGTAGGTGACACTACCGAACATCAAACGTAGTAAATTATAGCTCGTTACCCCAAACGCTCCCAAACGAATAGCAGCAAAGAGGACAACAAGTATACCAGCCACCCTTAGGGTGATGTTTTTTACCTTTTCCTGCTGGGCTTGTTCTGCCTTGGTTGGCCTGCGGGTCGCCTTTCCTTTTTTACTTGTTTTTGCCATAACATCCTCAACTTTCTCAATCTCTTTATTCTATCATAATTGAGAATATTTTTCATATCAGAAAAAGCCCTGCGTTCACAGGACTTCTCTTGGAGTGAAAGAATATTATAGGGGGGGACAATGTTATTTAATTGCTCGCTCACCTTCTACATAGAAGGTTGATGTCAAGCTTTCTTGACCGTCGTTGACAAGGATTTCCACACAGTTGGTGTCAACCAAGACTAGTAGGTCTGTCGCTTGCACAGTAACTGCTCGGCGAACCGTTGGCCATTCCTCCTCACCAGCTTGCTGAATCTTGAGGTGGCTACGGTCAATATAGACTTCTTGGCTTTCCTTATCGTATCCAAATTGCAGGTAATCTTGGTCAGTTCCAAGTTTCAACTCCAAACTGTCTTCCAGTTTAAGAGAGAGCTTGCTTGGACCTTGGATGCTTTGTCCAATTTCAATATCCTTGAAGGCTTCCAAGACACTTGTTGGCAGAACTTGGTGCAATCCGTTTTCAGTCTTCTTGAGAATGCATGGAAGGGTCATCTGACCGTACCACTTATGACCTAGGTCATTGGTCACCACCTTGCGACCCCAGGTGTGCATCCAGGCTACCATGACACGTTCGCCTTCTGGACCTTCGGTAGTCTGAGCTGCGTAGAAGTCATGTCCGTGGTCAATTTCCTTAAAGGAATCTGCCACAAAGACCTTTTTCTCCCAGTCCACATGACCTGTCACAAAGATGTTGGAATTGATATTGATAAAGTCATTCCCATCTTTTTGGTAACGCATGGGAGAGATAATCAGGTACTCTTGACCGTCCACTTCAAAGTAGTCAGGACATTCCCAGACAAAGCCCTGGTTGGCCTCACCTTTCAAGAAGATGGACTCAAATTTCCAATCCGTCAGGTTTGGAGAGCTGAGTAAGACGATACAGCCGACATTGTCCTTGTGCTTGGTTGCGACAACAGAGTAGTAGTGACCATCTTTCTCAAAAATCTTCGGATCGCGGAAGTCATTAGCAATCACCTCTTCTGGCAGTCCTTCTGCTGTTGCGACTGGATTCTGCTCGATTTTTTCAAAGTGAATACCGTCAGTCGAGAAAGCCATGTTCTGAACTTGACTAACCGTCCCGTCTTCATTGACGATGTGACCTGTGTACATGAGCCAGAGGACATCATCTTTGACAATGGCAGAGCCCGAAAAACAGCCGTCTTTATCGTAAGCTTTATCAGGAGCTAGGGCAACTGGAAGCTGTTCCCAGTTGACCAAGTCCTTACTTTTTGCGTGGCCCCAGTGCATCGGTCCCCAAACACTTTCGTAAGGGTTGAATTGGTAGAAGAGATGGTACTCTCCACGGAAGTAGATAAATCCATTGGGGTCGTTTATCCAGCCTGTTTCTGGTATTAAATGGGCTTGCGGTTTGAAAAGCGGATTGACCTTTCCTTTTTCTGTCTGAATAAATTGATTGGCTTTATCAACTGTTTTCACAGGCAGCCTCCTTTTGATTACTGATTTTCTTTATACTGATCGTAGTATTTTTGCTTGATAGCTAACCAGTCAGAAAGACCATAGCTTTCCAATTCTTTCAAGTAGCTATCCCACTCTTCTTCGATACCACCGTTTACAATCCATTCTGCACGTTTACGGTAGATGAAGTCGTTCATATCTGCTTCAACTTGGGCAATCTTGTCCAAATCTTCTTGTTCCATGAAGACACGAGGGTAGATATCATCATTGGTCACATAGTCAAGATAGGTTTCGTGCATCAAGTCCAAACGCCATTTCGCATCGTCTGGCATAGTTGTCACAGTTCCGTAGTATTCATCAAGAATAGCAAGCGGTCCACCAACTTCTGTCTTCTGACGCAATTCACCTGGAGCTGTGCCGTTCAATGGTAGGTGCTTAAGGCTATTGGTTGCTGAGTCAAATTCAAAAATATTTTGTTGGGTTTCATCGCCATATGTACCCCAGTTGTTTTGAACAGATTGGAGCGGAGCATATTGGGCATCGATCCACTTGGCTGTCAACTCCAAGTTTTTATTGGCTGATGTAATGACCATGCGATCGCGTTGGAAGCCCATACCGTTGGTACGAGTGATGTGCTTGGTTCCGTCAGGACCTGCCAAGACTGGCAAGATGTCATAGGTCTCATTCATACCAGTGATGTTGGCCTTGTCCCATGTGAAGTACACACCATAGAGGTTTTCACTTCCTTTTGCCAAGTAGGTATTCCAGTCTTGCTCAAAAGCTTCTGGGTCAATGAGACCTTTTTCTTGAAGGGTGCGCATGAACTCAACACCTTCTTTGTAGTCTTCGTTGTCCGCTGTAAAGTCAACGGTACCGTCATTATTTACGACGATATGGTCATCGTTATCTCCGACGCCAAAGGCACCAAAGAGAATCTTGAAGTCTTCGCCGCCGTTACCGTTGACAAAGGACATTGGAATTTCATCCGCCTTGCCGTTGCCGTTTGGATCCTGTGTCTTAAAGGCTTCAAGAACCTTGATCAATTCATCAGTTGTCTGTGGCATTTCAAGACCAAGTTTGTCCAACCATTCCTTGTTAATCCAAGCAATATCGCTGACAGTATGGATAGACTCCTTGCCTTCACCTAGCTCTTCAATCCATGGGAATGAGTAGATATGACCGTCTGGTGCTGTAATCATGGAACGGTACTCTGGATTTTCATCCAAAATTTTCTTGAGATTTGGCATATGCTCATCAATCAAGTCTTCAACTGGTACGATAACCCCTTGTTTTGCCCAGTTCATCAATTCCACATCAGAAGCCCCGTCATTATGGATAGCGTCTGGCAAATCACCTGAAGCAATGTCCAAGTTCCGCTTTTCACCAAAGTCAGACTGGTAGTTGGTCCATTCGATATGAACGCCAGTTTCTTCCTCTAAACGTTGGAAAATCAACTTGTCATTTGGATCAGCTGGAGCTAGGGGGGAGCTAGCTGTCATAAACTTAAGCGTAACGGATTTTTCAAGCGGGAATTGAACATCTTTCAATTCATAGTCAGGGCTTGATGCAGTATTTTTTGAGCCACAAGCAGCCAACAAGACGGTACTTGCAAGAAGTGTAACAACTGTTTTTCCAAATGTGTGTTTCATCAGAAACAACCTCCTATATTTGTAAATTGATTTTTTAGAATATCTTTCAGTTTCCTTTTATTACTAGCTCTGAAGGTTTTGTGAACCTTTAGAGGTGGGGAATAGAGGGAACTACGTTCCTATCAAAAAGCTGAATTCTGTACTGAAGTACGGCATAGCGAGTTCAAATAATACATGATTATTTGAAGCTGGAGATAAGGAAACGAAGTTTCCTCTTTCGTCGACGTAAGAAAAGAGAAAATGAAAGATATTTATTAACCTTTTAATGAACCAGCCATAATACCCTTATCAAAATATTTCTGGAAGAATGGATACATGACAATGAGTGGCAAGCTAGAGATGACAATGGTCGCATACTTAATCATTTCTGCGATGCGTTTCATTTCATTCATGGCAGCCTGGGCACCAATCATGTCCTTAGCAGGCTCGCTTTGAATGAGGATTTTACGTAGTACTAGTTGGAGCGGCTCCAAGTCTGGATCCTTGATGTAAATCATGGCATCAAAGTAAGAATTCCATTGACCGACAAAGGCATAGAGGAAAAGTACAAACATAATCGGTTTTGCCAGCGGAATCATGATCTTCCAGAAAATCTGAAATTCATTGGCACCGTCCATTACGGCCGCTTCTACCAACTCATCTGGTAAGCCTTGGAAATAGGTCCTTGCCAAGATGATATTCCAAACATTGACTGCACCAGGAATAATAATGGCCCAGACAGTGTTCAGCATTCCCAAATCTTTGACCAAGAGGTAGGTTGGAACAAGTCCGCCACCGAAGAACATGGTGAATACTAAGAAGGCATTAATCCATTTTTTCCCAACCAAATCTTTTTTAGAGAGCGGGTAGGCAGTCATGACTGAGATAGCCACGGTCACGAAGGCAAAGGAGAAGGAATAAAAGAGGGAGTTGAAAAATCCGCGTAGGATAGACTTGTCTGAAAATACCCGTTGGTAGCCTTCCACTGTCCAGTCCTTTGGATCAAAGCTAATGCCCTTGCTGACCAAAGCCTGCGGATCCATGAAGGAAGCGACTAGGATATATACCATAGGCACAACTGTTATGAGAACAAGAAATGCCAGCAAGATTTTATTGACAACCAGCATTCGCTTGTCAAATTTTGTGTACATTTGTGTATTCATATGAACCTCCTATAAGCCTTGTCCGTCGTTGATGCGTTGAACAATCTTATTAACTGCAATCAGCAGGATAATATTGATAAAGGCATTGAACAAACCAACCGCTGTTGAGTAAGAGTAGTCCCCTGACACCAAACCGATTTTATAGACATAGGTTGAGATAATTTCAGAACTGGTTAGGTTGAGGGAAGTCTGCATCAGAAAGGCTTTTTCGTAACCAACGTTCATGATGCCCCCAGCTGCTAAGATAAACTGAATGACCATAACTGGCTTTAGTGCTGGTAAGTCAATATGCCAGATACGTTGGAAGATATTGGCACCGTCCAATTTCGCTGCTTCAATAAGTGCAGGATCGACATTGACCAAGGTCGCTGTGTAAAGCGTTGATGCCCAGCCCATTCCCTGCCAGATACCACTGAGAATATAGAGCGGTCTGAAGAAGTCTGGGTCTGTCAGGAAGTTGGCTTCAATACCAAATAGACCGAGGAATGAGTTGACCGGTCCTCCTACTGAGAAGAAGAGGAAAATCATACCAACGATGACCACGACTGAGATAAAGTTTGGAGCGTAGAGCACCAACTGAATCCGCTTCTTAGCCTTATCGCTCAATAGTTGATTGAGCATGATGGCTAAAATTATCGGAGGAAGAAATCCTAGTAGCAGGCCGTAGACACTCAATTTCAAAGTGTTGGCAAGCAAATTACCAAAGTTTGGAGATGAGAGAAACTTGGTAAATTCTGAAAATCCAATCCACTCACTTCCTAGTACACCTTTTAAAGGGTTGTAGTCTTTGAAGGCAATCAGCACCCCGTACATAGGAATGTAACGGAAGATGAAGGTCAGGGCCAAACCTGGCAACAACATCAACAATAAAAGTTTTTGTTGCTTGATTCTATCGAATAGACTAGCTTGTTGCAGTTTTGATGTTTTCATAAGAACTCCTTTTTGAAACGTTTCAAATTTATTGATTTTAGAAAGAGGATGCGAACCTCTTTTTGAAACGTTTCATTTTTCTTGTAAAAATAAAACCAACTGTTTATTGATGATTTTATTTTATCATTGTAACCGCTTTCTGTCAACTGCTTTTTTTAAAATTTTTTGTCGTTTTTCCTTCAAGATAGGAAATCGGTAGAGTGACTTGTAGGGGGCGCTCCCTTTTCTCAATAATGTCGACTAAACAGGCAACTGCTTCTTGGGCCATAGCCTCCAATGGCTGACGAATGGTGGAAAGTTCTAGAGAGCGTTCACTTGCTAACTGAATACCGTCATAGCCGATTACCTGCACATCTTCTGGAACCCGTCGTCCCAGTTTTTCCAAAATAGAAAGGGTGTCTAAAGCTACGAAATCATTGATGGTGAAAATAGCGTCAACCTGTGGATTGTTAATCAGAAACTCTTCGACTTGACCAACAAAGTCATCATATGGCTCTTCCAAGTCCAAAACATGACAAGGAAAACCTGCCTCTAAAATCCGCTTTTCAAAATAGATTCTGCGCTTCTTGGTTTCATTGATTGTTTTATTGTGCCCACCGATAAAGGCAAAATGACGACCTCCTTTTGCTATCAAGGTATCCGCTGCCAGCTCCGCACCAGCTTGGTTGTCCGAGCTGACACAGGGAATAGCCTTGTTTTCATAGGTGCGATCGATACTGACAAAGGGGATATTGGACGATAGGTAATCGTCAATCGGGCTATATGTGATAGCAATAATTCCGTCCACCTTATTTTGTTGTAGCATAGTCAGATAATCCAGTTCCCTTTTTGGACCAGAAATATTGCAAAGGAGCAACTTGTAATTTTTCTTACTCAGTTCCACTTCAACATGATAAGCAAATTCTCCAAAAAAAGGATGCCAAACTGTCGGAATAATCAAGGCGATGGTTTCGGTTTTGTTCTTCTTCATGCCACGAGCATAAACATCTGGAATGTAATTCAATTCCTTAATAGCAGCATTGACTTTTTCAAGCGTACTTTCCTTAATACCTGGCTCATTGTTGATAACTCTTGATACAGTCCCAACGCTTACACCAGCAACCCGCGCTACATCTTTCATGGTAATTGATTTTTGCTCTGCCATCGTTTGCTCCTTTCTATTTTTTGAAACGTTTCAATAATTTATACTAGAATATCATTGATAGCGTTTTCTGTCAAGAAAAATTGACTTGTTCGCAAATAAAAACACCCAAAAAGCTTGAATGATTCCAACTTTTGGGTGCTGTTCGAAAATCTATTCTTTTTTTATTTGTACATCTTCTTCATTGGGTGTTTGGCAAGCACTTCTGGGTGATTTTCGAGTGCAGCTCTGCCTTTTTCCGTGAGGGCATAACCTCGGACGGTAAAGTAGGGAGCCAATTTTTCTTCTGTCAAATTGTCCTTGAGGGCAGTGTCAAGGTCTGCCGCCTTCATCTTGGACAGGCCTGTCACACCCTCTACTTTGAGGATATTCTTCTTGGCAGTCGAGGTGATATGATCCAGCGAATCAAAGGCGGTTTCAACATAGGCATAGCCGTCCGCAATCAACTGCTCCATGTGAGCAGGACCGTTGATGCCATACATGTACTCAAAGTACTTGGAGTAGGGCGTGGTTGTTTCAAAAGAACCCAGGCTAATCCGCCACAATAAAATAATATCTCCAGGTAAGATTCCTTCTTGCAGACGAACCATATTGCGTTTTGGCACTGGCTTGGCTTCTAAGAGCCAAGTTGCCAGGTCGCGTTCTGGGGAGATATAGGGCTTGACCTCGTGGTCCTTATACATTTCTTCAATACGTTTTTCTACTGACATGTTCAACTTTCTCCAAGGGTATTTCTATCAGCCTGATTGGTTTGATTGACCAAGACAGTTGACTGATAAACTCTTGCTATTATACACTATTTTGTAGATTTCAAACAGAAAAGAAACCCTAGCTCCGATTAAAACCTAGGAATCGGGTCCCCTGAAAGTGTAGGGTTCCCCTGTCGCCCTCAGCCAAGAGGGCATATTCATCCGAGCGAACTCGAAACTCTTGCCGTTTGCCTTCCCATTCAAAGGTCACATAATAATTGGTCCGTGCCATTTCATTGCCAAAGACATGGGTCCGTTTGGCAACCAGCTTGGCTGTACACGTTTCTCTTGGTGACTGATTATTACGAAGCCACTCCGTCGTATTTTTGAATATCTGAAAACAAACGGTTCCTAGTATGAGTGTCGCAAGAGCGTAGAAAAACAACATAAACAAACCTGAACTATTGACTAAATCTTCCATACTTAACTGCTCCTTTTTTACTAATAGTATATCAAATTATCCACAAAAATCTATAGAAATTTTGTCACTTCGGCAGAAAATTGAAAATTGTATGAAATCATGGTAAAATGAGCATAATTTTACGTTTCCCAGAAAGGATTATTCATGAAAAAACGACTATTTTTTGCTCTTGCATCCACAATTTTATTAACAGCCTGTGCAAGCAATTCCACTACCAGCACTGAGCAATCAAGCTCATCTAGCTCCAGTTCGACTCTGGCAACCACCACAGACACAACTGCGTCTAGTAAGTATGCAAAAGACCTAGCCTACGCCATCAACAATCCCGATGCTAGCTTTCCACAGCTATCTAGCGAAGTTGCTGACAACGAGGCAGCTGTAAAAATCAAAACGACCGAGGGGGACATCACTATCAAACTCTTCCCAGAGCAAGCACCATTGACTGTGGAAAACTTCCTGACCCATGCCAAAAATGGCTACTACAATGGCACTATTTTCCACAGGGTTATCAAGGATTTCATGATTCAAGGAGGAGACCCTCTAGGAAATGGTACAGGTGGTGAATCTATCTGGGCTGGAAAGGGAACCACTATCGACGCCGGCTATGGTTTCAAAGATGAGATTTCTGCCTTCCTCTACAATATACGCGGTTCATTGTCTATGGCTAATGCTGGCGCAGGAACCAACGGCAGTCAGTTCTTCATCAACCAGAATACAACTGATATGTCAAGCCAACTATCATCTTCAAAGTATCCAACAAAAATCGTTGAAGCCTATAAAAACGGTGGAAATCCAAACCTAGACGGCAAGCATACCGTCTTTGGACAAGTTATCGAGGGAATGGATATTGTGGATAAGATCGCTGCTGTCGAAACAGATAGCAGTGACAAGCCTAAAACAGATGTCAAAATTGAATCGATTGAAATTGTTAAAGATTACACCTTTGAATAAAGAAAACCCAGCCGCCTGGCTGGGTTTTAAACTTGTTCTAAGAAGGCAATCAGGGTCTGGGCAGAACGCTCTCCTGCTTGAATGATAAATTCATCAAAGGTAATATTGGCATCCCCTTGTGCTGTATCGCTCATGGCACGGATGACTAAGAAGGGCTTGCCTGTATTGACAGCCGCTTGGGCGATGGCCGCTCCCTCCATCTCCACAGCCAGAACTTCTGGAAAATGTTCCTTTATGCTGGCGATCTTATCTTGACCGGCAATAAAACTGTCACCGGTCACAATCAGACCCTGATGACTGGTTATTTCCTGCTCTGCCAAAACGCCTGTTAACTGTTCTAACAGAACTTGGTCAGCTGGATAATACAATTCCTGCCCTGCCATTTGCCCATAAGCGTAGCCAAAAGCCGTCACATCAACATCGTGGTAGGCCAAGTGAGTGGCTACAACTACGTCTCCGATGGCGATTCCGTCAGCCACTGCTCCTGCTGAGCCCGTGTTGACAATGGCATCCACTGCAAAGCGGTCCGCCAAGATGGCCACCGACATAGCTGACATGACCTTGCCAATGCCCGACTGGACAAGCACTACTTCATGCTGACCAATTCGTCCTTGGTAATAGGTCCGACCCAAGACAGCTACTTCTACTTTGTCTTGGAGATGCTCGACCAAAATCTTCAGCTCCTGTGGCATGGCTGCGATAATTCCAAATTTCATGATTTCTCCTTAAATAAACAAGACAGCAATGATAAATACAATCAGTAAAAGAATAACCCAAAAGAGAATTTTGTTGACTTTTCCCCGAAATTCTTCCCGTTTGATGGTTTCAATTCTACGACTTTTGACTACCGAGGGTTTGACAGGAATGCGGATGGTCTGCCCTTCCTCATAGCCTTGGTAGTCTTCATCTAAAATAGGGTCAAAAATCTTTTCATCCATGGATACCGTTTGCTTGGGACTAAAATGTCCAAAACGTTCATCAGTATCCGCCTCCTGCATTTTTTTCACTCGTTTTAGTATTTCATCCGTTAACAAGGGCTTGCCCACTGTTATCTCCTACTTTCTCATGAGTTGTAAATATTGAACCGCCATAATAGTCTTGGCATCACAAATATCTCCACTTGCGACCAAGTCCAAGGCTTCTTCTAGGGTCACATAAGACAGTTCGATAACCTCATCCTCATCCATGGGACGAGGGTTTTCCACTTTAACCAAGTTATCAGCTAAATAGAGGCGAATACGCTCATTGCAAAAACCGATAGCAGAGTAAAAATCTGATAACAAGGTCAGCTTGTCACTGGTATAGCCTGTCTCCTCTTCCAATTCACGCAAGGCAGCATCTTCCAGCGTATCTTCTTCGCCTAGTTCCAACTTGCCTGCTGGAATTTCATAGATAGCGCGCTCGATAGCCTTTCGATATTGTTTGACCAAAATCATCTTATCTTCTGGAGTAACTGCTAAGACGCAAACCGCTCCCTTGTGAAAAATCAGTTCACGCTTACCAGTCCCACCATTTGGCAAAGTCACATCATCGACGACGACATCAAAGATATGACCCTTGAAAATCTCAGTACGGTTGATGGTTTTTTCTTCAAAATTCATAGTGTCACCTATTTTTGGCTTGGGTGGAATGGGAAGCGGGTCGCATAGCCTTCCTTGTTTTCCTGACGACCACGACCAATCCCGATAGCATCTTTTGGAATGTCTTTGGTAATGGCAGAGCCAGCAGCAAGCAGGGCATTGTCACCGATAGTTACCGGGGCGATGATGGTTGAGTTTGAACCGATAAAGGCATTGTCGCCAATGGTAGTCTTGAATTTGTTTTTACCATCGTAGTTGACAGTAATAGTTCCTGCACCGACATTGACATTGCTGCCGATAGTTGCGTTACCCAAATAAGTCAAGTGACCTGATTTGGTTCCCTCACCCAGTGTCGAGGCCTTGACTTCCACAAAGTTTCCAACATGGACATCTTTTTTCAGATGGCTGTCTGGACGGATATGAGCATAAGGGCCTACTGTCACACCCTCTTCGATAACCGATTCTTCAATATCTGAGTTACTAATGACTACATCTGCAGCGATTTTAGAATCACGTACACGGGTGCCATTTGTCAAGACAGTTCGCTCACCGATAATTGTTTGACCTTTCAAGACAACGTTGGCTTCGATAACTGCTTCTGCTCCGATTTCCACATCGATGTCAATATAAGTCGCTTCTGGATTAACAAAAGTTACTCCGTTAATCATGTGTTTCTCATTAATCCGCTTGCGCATAACCGCCTCTGCAGTCGCAAGTGCAATGCGGTCATTAACTCCCAAGCTTTCATCAAAGTCTTTGAGGACATAGGCCCCAACTTTTTCGCCAGCCTGACGGAAAATCGAAATAACATCTGTCAAATAGTACTCACCTTGGGCGTTGTCCGTATTGATATCCTTAAGAGCTTCAAACAAACGCTTGTTGTCAAAGAGATAGGTTCCAGTGTTGATTTCCTTGACCTGTTTTTCGAAATCGTTGGCATCTTTCTGTTCCACAATCTTCAAGACTTCGCCGTCTGCGTTGCGGATAATACGACCATAGCCGAAGGGATTGTCAGCTTGTGCAGTCAAAATTGTCGCAACATTTTTATGGCTGATATGGAAGTTAATCAAGTTTTTCAAGCTCTCACCTGTAATCAGCGGTGTGTCACCTGCAATGACCAGTGTTTGTCCTTCCAAACCTGCCAAAGCTGGCTCAGCCATCATGACCGCATGACCTGTTCCCAACTGTTCAGATTGGAGGGCAAATTCTGACTGACCTTCTAAAACAGTCTGTACCAATTCAGCCTTGTGACCGACAATGGTTACAGTCTTGGCAGGCTCCATGGCATCCACAGCCCGCTTGACATGCTCCAACATGGTAATTCCGGCTACCTTATGTAAGACCTTTGGTAAGTCAGACTTCATGCGAGTTCCCTTACCCGCTGCTAGAATAATTGCATAGTTATTGCTCATAAATATCTCTCTTTTCATTTGTATATGACCCTATTATAGCAAATTTTGTGTTTTTTGGAAAATGGCAGAAGTGTGCCAAGTTTTATGTCAAGCAAAAAGGAGCCTAAGCTCCTTATAATCTTAATGAAATAGCTGAAACCCTCTTTGGTCATCTGCTCTTGCTTGCTCCGTCAGGACTTTAAACTCCTCCCAGACAGGGCGTTCTTGGTCTGTAAAACGCAGATTGGCGCCAGGCAAGCTAGCATTGGAAATGGCCTGAACAAAGCCTGACAAACTGGTTGCCAAAGCCACACCGTCCTTACTGGCCACATCTTCCTTGGTCACAAGCAAGGCTGACTGCAATTTCTCCGTCAGTTCTTTGCCGATTGTTTCCTCTTTTCCAGACAGAATGGGAGAAAGCTGATCTAATAACTCAATGACACGTTTTTTATCCATTGCAAACTCCTTGGTTTTGTTTTTATATTATTATACTATAAATCAAAAGTGCTAACAAGGAAAAACTTACATTTTAGGGTAAACTAATTCAAATTCTTCACAGACAACCAGCATGTCTTCTGAGAAGGTCAGACCTGCTTCGGCCAGCCAGATAGTGAAGAGTTCCTCATGGACCTGTCGCCAGTGGATTAGACTTTTCGCTCTTATGTCAGACAAGTTACCTCCCTGACGGAACTCGCCCTCCTTATAGGCATGTTCTTCCGTCACTTGGGAAAAGGGCGTCACATAGACCTTGGTAGTCTGGATAATGCACACAGCCTGACCTTGTCCGTCCAGAATGATGTCATAGCCACCAGCTGTTGGGATTTCTTCTCCCTCTACTGCGTAGAGGGCATGAGCAGAGCTGGTTGAGGTTTTGATGCCTCTAGCCACCAAATCAGCCAGTCGATCCGCTTCCGCCCCAAAGACCCAGGCCTCTGGTTCAGGACCTGCTTGGGGATTGATAGCAAGAAATTCTTGCCAGAGTTGTGTTGGTGTCATAGTTTTTCCTTCCTAGACTGCCATTCCTCCTTAGTCAGTAAGCTCACGCGTTCGGTACGGATCTCATCAATGAGCGAGAAATAGACATCTTCCAAGACATATTGGTAAACAAAGCCCAGTTTTTCTTGGACACGAAGAGACTTGGTATTGCCTACAAAAGCACGACACCAGATTTTCTCTAAATTCAATTTGGAAAAGCCGTAATCCAGCAAAACTTGACTAGCCTCTGGCACCAATCCCTGTCCCCAAAATCCCTGCCCAAGCCAGTAGCCTAGCTCAGCTTCTGAGTCAGGCAAATCAAGACCACCTTGTTTACCAAGCATGAGCCCGATACTGCCAATCACCTGTCCTGTTTCTTTGAGAACAAGGGCGTAGGTTTCGGGTTGGCTAAGGACTGTCTTGATAATTTCTCGACTTTCTTCCACACTCTGATGAACAGGCCAACCCGCTGCAGGACCAACTTCATGATGACTGGCCTGAGAAAATAAGTCAGCTGCGTCTGTTTCACTCCAAGGGCGGAGCAAGAGACGATTGGTTTCTAACATCATAACATTTCCTCCCTACTTCAAACTCCAGCCACCATCGATGGTGATGATCTGGCCTTGCATAGAGGCGAGTTTACCAGAAGCCAGCATGAAGGTCAGCTCTGCTATTTCGCTGGGCTGACTCCAGCGTCCGATAGGGGTCTGGTCTGCCACCCAGTCCGCTAGACCACCAGGCTCAAAGTCCTTCTGGGTCATGCCTGTCTGAACGGCACCTGGGGCGATGCCGAAGACCTGGACCTTGTCCTTGGCATAGTCCAGAGCCAGCTGCTTGGTAAACCCTGCCAAAGCATGCTTGGAGGCGGTGTAGGCTGAGCCTCCTCCACCTGCTAGGCTGGAGGCAATGGAGCACATATTGATAATGATGCCGGACTGTCTGTCCACCATTTGCTGCAGATAGGGACGAGTTAGTCTAGTCACCGCAAAAAAATTGACCGCGAAGATGCGAGCCAATTCATCCTCCTCGATATTCAGGTGGGGACGATAATCGTCTAGAATGCCTGCGGTGTTACAGAGGACATCGACTGACTGGCACCAGGAAAAGACGGGCGATAAATCGCCTGTCAGGTCCAGCTGTAGAAAGTGGAAATCGCCTGCCAAATCAGGCTTGCTAGCCTGATCAATCCCGAAGACACGCCAGCCATTTTCCAAAAAAATCTCCGCCTGCGCTAGTCCAATGCCGCTGGAAACGCCGGTGATGAGGGCTGTCTTAGTCATGGACTTCTACCCAGTCGGTCGCAAGGACATCGCAAGGGGTCGGGCTCCACATGGAGAAGCCTTCGCCCTCGCCTGTCACGTTGATGAGGAAATAGGGCGTCGCCTCCAGCTTTTGCCCGTGTACCTCAATGGTGTCAAAGAGCTGGACGTAGTTCTCCGCGCCACCCCAACCTGTGCGAACGTACTTTTTCTTGGCCTTCAAGCCTGGTAAAATCTCTTCAAATGTCATTTTAAACTCCTTTATTCTTCTATTTTTCAATCATTATACCAAAAAATCGCTTCTATTTCGGTTTCCTCACCAACAAAACCGCACTTCCAATCCAAAAGGCCATAGCTGGCAGAATGAGCAAAACCAGATTGAGCCAAACTGGAACGGTCATGACCATATTCACCACACCGCCAGCAATCATGAACAGATAACTAGGCATAAAGACATAGCGGACCAACTTTTCCTTTTGGAAAAATAGCAGAGCTAAACCGAGAATGGTAAGTGGTACTGCAAGCCCCCAGCCAGTCAGAACCAGGTCAGGTTCCTTGGGGATTGCCCAAAGACGAAGGCCACAAATCAGGAGGAAAAGAAAGGGAATGCAGAGAAAACTTGCCCAAACCTTGATTTTGCTGGTCTGGTAAATCAAACCGCGAATAATGAGGAAAATCCCTGCTGGTAGGAGGAAACTGAGAGCCGTGTCACACACCAAGCCCAGCCAGTTGAGCGAAATGGTGCCTGTCCCTGCAAAATCCATCAGCCATTGGCTGCCGAGGTAGATGATCAGCATGAGGCCGCTTAGGTTTGCGACTTCCATGAAACCAATCGGAGGGAGGTAGCTGAGTAGGTCGTCTGCCATTTGCTTGCTGTCTTTGCCCAGAAAATCCTCCGCCGAAAGCCCGTCTTTTTGGGCTTCCAGAACATCTTGGTAAATGGATAAAAGCTGGGCAGTCACTGCTTCTTCCTGCCTGTGAAAAACAGAGGCAATCATCATATAACCATTGATACGGCCCATGTACTCCTTGTTTTCCTTGGTCAGCTGGCTTTCAATCACTTCAATTTGCTTGCGGTATTCCATTTGTTTGCTCATCTTATTCTCCTTTCACTTTCTCCACTTTTTCGACGAGTTCTCCCCACTGGATCCAAAAATCGTTTAAGTAGATCTGCCCTTGGTCCGTCAAATAAAAATACTTCCTGTCTGGTCCGTCTGGTGAAGACTTGTTTTGGCTGAAAATTAAGCCATTTTTTTCTAACTTCTGAAGGAGGGGATAGACTGTTCCCCCGACCATGTTTTCAAAGCCCTGCTTTCTCAACTCCTGGACCAACTCATAGCCATAAATTTCCTGTCGGGCAATGACCTGCAAGACACAGCCGTCTAGGACACCTTTGAGCATTTGGGTTTCTTTCATAAGCCCTCCTCATCATCTGTAAAAAATCCAAACAGTAAGCCTGACACTAACATGATACCTAAGATCAAAATAGAATCCAAGGTCCAGCCAGTTATAATGGCCGTCACAAGCGTGATGCCTGCCACTTCCCAATCTTCTCGTCTCATCTTGTCTAATTTCATCTTTAATTTCCTGTCTAATTTGTAATACATACTAGTCTTATAAAAATAAAAGCGATTTTCTTTATCTTCTATCACTAGTTTGTTTTACCTATTAGTTTGGTATCTATAGTCTAACACAAGGTAGCTAGTATGTAAAGCAAAATAGTGGAAAATGAGTAAAAAAATCAACACTACTACTCAAAGTTTGT
The DNA here is from genome assembly GCF_024509555.1 of Streptococcus suis. GTDB lineage: Bacteria > Bacillota > Bacilli > Lactobacillales > Streptococcaceae > Streptococcus > Streptococcus suis_AD. The sequence continues at coordinate 9,701 of NZ_JAMWEL010000008.1, read as the reverse complement.
GTCAACATCTCAGCGCAGTAGTTGATAACTCCAACAATCTGGGAATTTGTTGGAAGTTGGAAATAAAAATTACGGTAGCAACATATCTAAAAACATATAAAAAACTTGGGTTGCCCCAAGTTTAGGAAATAATTTGTTTGTAAGACCGTGTTGTGATAGCATATACCACTAGGTAAAGGAGGAGATAGCCACCACAGATGCCTGCTGTCACCTGCAGCATAAGCCCTGCATTAACCACACCGATAGACAAAAGTATGGATGATAGCATCTTGTAGGCAAAGGCTAGGTGGACAAAGGCAAGTAGGATAGGCAGGAAAAAGACGGTCAGCAACTGCTTGCGAATGGACTGTCTCGTCTGATCCTCATCCAGACCAACCTTGATCATAATGACGAAGCGGTCTCTGTCTTCATAGCCTTCTGAAATCTGTTTGAAGTAAATCACCAGCACTACCGCCATCAAAAAGATAAGTGAAAGCAAGAGGCCGATGAAGAAAAGTGAACCAGCAAAACTAAAGAAGTTACGTGTTGCGTAGGCACGATAGGCGAGACTAATGGCGTTGGTTCCATCAGGCAAAATATTGGAAGACCACAATTCGCTTTCAAAAGTACCAGATAAGAAAGTCTCTTGGCTACTTACTTGTTCTTCTTCTGATAGACTGCTTTCAAAGCCCATATAATAGCGATTCTCAGCTTGATTTTCAAAAACAGCCAAGTCTTGAACAACAATGACCAGATACTGGCTGAAAAGGAAGGAACTATGGTCTGGTAGATGTCCTAAAGTCACATTCTTGGGCAAGACTTGGACAACTTCCATTTCCTTTTCATCAAAGGTGAGGGTTTGACCAGCTTGATACTGGACTCCCTTACTAAAAATTACCACTTGGTCAGATGCCAACTGGAGTTTTTCTCCCGTCATCTTTTCATAGCTGGCTTGATTAAGGACAAAACCGATCCCCAATCGGTCAGAGAAATTCATACCAGCGGCTTCTTCATCCGTCAAAAATCTTACTTGCTGGTTTGTTACCTCAGAAAAATAGGCTTGCTGGTAAGGATAGCTCACCCTACTTTCAACAGGAATATCCTTCTCTTCTAAGATAGCATCCGTCCACTTCTCCCACTTCTCCGTTTGATCTTTTGAAGTGGTTGGTTGCATACCAACATCAATCGAATAGTCATTTGGATTTTGATTGGCAATATAATCCTTGCCACCGATGTAAATATTGAGTCCTCCAACCATGGTCACCAAAAACATGCTAGAGAGGATAGTAATGGTCGCAAGGCCCAGAGCATTTTTCCGCATACGGAAAATCAAGTTGGATACAGAAATAAAATTCTCAGGCTTGTAGTAATAGGTCTGACGGTTCTTTAGCCAGTTTAATAGACTGATAACACCTGCGTGGAAGAGCAAGTAGGTCCCAAAGATAACCAGAAGAGTCGCTCCAAAGAAACTTGGAATAGCTGTCAGCGGACTGGTCACCAGCTGGGCAATGGCGTAGCCTGCCCCCAATAGGATAAGGGCTAAGAGGGTTTGTAGCCAGAGGAAGCCCGTTTTCTTGTCCCCTCGCTTTTTACCCTGAACCAGTTTGAGAGAGTCGGTTAATCCCAATTTTCCAATATTAAATAGGCTGACCAAGGCAAAAATCCCAAAGAGATAAATAAGTACAGTAACCAGACTTTTCAACTGGAAGGTTGAAGCCAGGACCACAGGCATCTGCATGACCTTGAGCAAAAGGGCGTAGAAGAGTTTATCTAGAGCCAAGCCCAGCAACAAGCCTGTCAAAATACTACTGGCTGCAAAAACTAGATTTTCTAGAAAAGTCATCAGGAGGTGGTGTTTTTTCTCCAAGCCTAGAATACTATAAACACCGAACTCTTTTGACCGCTGCTTCATGACAAAACTATTGGCATAGAAGACCATGATGGCAACCGCCAACATGACCACAATCATACCGAAGCCCAATACCATGGTTACCCCATCGGCTCCCTTGACCTGACCTAAATCAGGATGAAAGGCAAGCGATGCAAAAATATAGGCAATGGCTGTTGAAACTATAGTCATTAGGGCATAGGGAAAATAGAGCCTGCGGTTCTTTTTGAGATTGGTCAGAGCCAATCGAACAGTTAGTCCAAACATACTACTCACCTCGATTCGCCATCAGTGTCAAGGTATCTGAAATCAGCTGATACATCTCCTGACTAGTCCGCTCGCCACGGTAGATTTGATTGTATAGAATACCGTCTTTGATGAAGAGTACTCGTTTGGCACGACTGGCCGCTGCAGTTGAGTGGGTCACCATCAGAATGGTCTGCCCCTGCTGGTTTATCTGCTCAAAGATATCCAGCAAGGTTGCAGAGGACTTGGAATCTAGAGCCCCTGTCGGCTCATCCGCTAAGAGGATTTCTGGCTGGGTGATGATGGCACGCGCCACCGCAACCCGCTGCTGCTGACCACCCGAAATCTCGTAGGGCATCTTGTCTTGCAAGGTCGCAATTCCCAGACTATTAAGCGTATGAATGAGTCGCTTGTTCATCTCATCAATCGGAAAACGGGATAAAACCAGAGGCAAGAGCACATTATCCTTGACAGAGAGGGTGTCCAAGAGATTGAAATCTTGGAAGACAAAGCCCAATTTCTCCCGACGAAAAGCAGCGGCTTCCTTGCTCTTGATAGACTGGGTATCCAATCCGTTAAGCAAGACCTTGCCCTGCGTTGGCTTATCAAGGGTCCCCAAAATATTGAGCAGGGTGGACTTACCAGAGCCAGACTCACCCATAATAGCGACATATTCACCCTTTTCCACTGTAAAATGAATATCCTTCAAGGCCTCAACCTGACCCGCCTTAAAGCGAGAACTATATATCTTTTGAACGTGTTGTACATCTAAGAGTGTCATTACTACAACCTCCTTTTCTTTTTCTACCCCCATTCTAGCTCATCCTCCGACAGTCTGCCATAGCCCTAGCTTTCATTTGCGTGACAGTTTTGTAAGATTAATCAAAAATCAACTCCGCCTCTTTGATACCGATTCGTACCTCTGTTCCCCGACCCACTTTTGATTTTAGCTTTAGGGAATAGCCCAGCTCCGCTGCAATTTTCCGTGAGAGATAAAGCCCCAGACCCGAAGATTGCTGGGTTCTGCGACCATTGAAACCTGAGAAACCACGCTCAAAGACTCGTTCCAAGTCACTCTCAGCAATCCCAATTCCCGTATCGCGAATGACCAAATCATCCCCGTCTAGAAAAATCGAGATGCTTCCCCCCTGACAATACTTGAGGGCATTGGATAAAATTTGCTCAATCAAGAGGCCCAGCCAGCGTTTGTCTGTCTTTACGCTCCTATCCAGCTGCCCCAAGTCCAAGCTGGTATTGGCCTGAATGAAAAATAGGGAATATTTCTTGACCAGACTTCTGACCAGCTCTTCCAAATTAACAGATTCGATAACCAAATCATCATGAAAGGACTGTAAACGCAGATAGTTCAAGACCAGACCTGTGTATTGTTCTATCTTAAACAATTCCGATTCTAATTGATGACGAACTGGACTACTATCTACTTCCTTGACCAAAAGTTGACTGGCTGCAATCGGCGTTTTCATCTGGTGGGCCCAAAGGGTGTAGTAGTCATCTAATTCTGTCTGTTCCTGACGCTGTTTTTCTAAGATTTGCTTGTTCTGGACTTCTAGTCGCTCCACTTTTTCCTGCAAACAACGTTCACTGGCTGTCCCAGTGGCTACTTTCTGACCACGCCAGATTTTTCCAAAGCGGGAAAATTCCCTGACAAAATCCCAGAGGAGGGCGAGGAGCCAACAAATACTCAGGAGGATGAGAGCATAGCGAGCCAGGTCCCTCTCAATGTCAAAGACGCTACTGATAGCCAAAATGGTCGCAGCAAAAAGGCAGTAGCTGGCCAGAAAGATCCAACGATGACGGAGCCAAGTGGGTAAAAATTCTGATACTAGTGAGCCAAATTCATCCTTATTCATGTGTCCACACCAGGCCGTAGCCCACTCCTTTCTTGGTGGCAATCAAATCTGGCAAACCCAGTTCTGCCAACTTTTTACGCAGGCGAGCGATGTTAACCGACAGGGTATTGTCATCCACAAAAATATCGCTGTTCCAGAGTTCTCGCATCAGCTCCTCACGACTGACCACTTCCTTACCATGCTCAAAAAGCACCCGTAAAATCTGAAATTCATTTCGTGTCAACTCCTCTACAGCCTGTCCATAAGACACCTGCATCGTTTTCAAATCCAAGGATACCTCTTCAAACCAGAGTAAACTTTGTTCACCCACGAAATCGTAAGTTCTCCGCAAAAGCCCCTGTATTTTGGCTAGGAGAACCGTCATTTCAAAAGGCTTGGTCACATAGTCATCCGCCCCCATATTGATCGCCATAACTATATCCATTGGCTGGTCATGGGAAGACAGAAACATAATGGGCACACGGGATGTCTTGCGAATTTCCTGACACCAGTAATAGCCATTGAAAAAAGGCAGGCCAATATCTAGTAAAATCAAATGGGGCTGGAAATCGCTTATTTGGTACAACACCGTCTGAAAATCTTGGACCTCTTGAACCTGATAACCCCAGTTTGTAAGGTTCTTGGCAACTAATTGACTGATAATTCGGTCATCCTCAACCAGAAGAATTCTCTGCATAACAATTTCCCTCTCTTACTATATACTATTTATTATAGCCTAAATTTCAGTAAAAAAGGGGGATTTTCTACATTGCCAACCCAGATTTGTCATTCCACACATATTTCGTTATACTAGAAGAAAAAGGAAAGGATTACCATGCCAAATTTATTAAATTACATAGAAGAAAGTCAATACGACAGTTTTTACGACCAGCCCCTGAACAAACTGGACATTTTGGCCCTGACTGAGCTTTCCTACCTGCCTTTTGACAAGCTTGTCCCCGCTTCTTTTACTGAAAATGGTATCCGACTGGATCATCTGGCTGAGCATTTTGAAGCAACTTATCAGAATGACTTCCCTCCCTTTTCTATGGTGACCAAAAATCGCCTAGCCTTATTTGCCCTTCTTGCCAAATCCATACGCTTCAAGTCTATCAAGGCATTTGGCTTCGTTGACGATTATCAGTTGGACCAAGAGCAACAATTCGCCGCCATTAGCTACCGCTTGGACAGACAGACTGTCCTGACTTGTTTTAGGGGAACAGATGACACTATCATCGGTTGGAAGGAAGACTTCCAAATGACCTATATGGATGAAATTCCTGCCCAACGTTCTGCAAGTGATTATTTGGAGAAAATAATGTCCAGTCAAATGGAGAATTTCTATATCGCAGGGCATTCCAAAGGTGGCAATTTAGCCCTTTATTCCGCAAGTAAGCAGTCCTCAGATTTACACGAGCGAATTGTGGCTATCTATCCCTTTGACGCACCGGGACTCCATAAAAAGCATTTGGAAGCTCCTGGCTACCAAGCCATTCAAAATCGGATTTACCCCCTCATTCCACAAAATTCCATCGTGGGAATGATGTTGGAAACACCTGAAAATGCCCAAATTGTTCAGAGCAACACCATCGGGCTTCTCCAACACATCACATTTTCTTGGGAAATTGAAGGAACTGATTTCAAGTCAGCCCCTGCCCTAACCAGCGACAGCCTTCAAACCGACCAGACTTTAAAAACCTGGACTGCTAGCCTAACGGATGAAGAATTGAAAGATTTCTTTGACCTCTTTTTCGGGATTTTCATCCAAGCAGGGATTGAACGGTTCAGTGACATCACGGTAAATCCCCTACAGAAATTACAGGAAATGGACCGATTGAGAAAAGAATTATCTCCTCAAGAGGCGGACATGATGGACAAACTCATTCGGCTACTCTTTGACACCCGCTACCAAATTTGGAGGGACAATATTAGCACTTCCATTCCAAGCCCTGAAATCTCTCTGCCAGATTGGCGGAAATTGTTCCAAAGACTTACACCTGAAAACAAGGAAAACTAGCTCAACCACCTGAGCTAGTTTTCTGTATCGAATCTTCTTAAAAACTGGGATAGTTTTTCTAATCCTTTGATTAGAGTTTCTTGTTCACAGGCAAAACCTAGACGGACATAGCCGTCACGTTCAAACCGATTACCAGGAACTAGAAGAATACCGTATTCCTGCAGAAGTTGCAAGCAAAAATCTTCCATAGGCATATCCACAGCAATCTTGACAAAGCTTGTAGATACGACAGCTGGTCGAATATAGGAAACGAGGGGTTCCTTCTCAATCCATTGGTCCAAAATTGCTAGATTTTCTTCTAAAATGCGCCGATTTCTTTTCAAAATCTCTTTACGAGATGCCAGAGCGAGTTGGGCCACCATGTCATCAAAGACACCTGCACAAATCATGGTATAGTCCCGGTAATCTCTCAGAATATCGGTTACTTGATGATTGGCAGCCACCCAGCCGACACGAATACCTGGCAGAGAATAGGTCTTAGACAGACTATTAACCGCAATCCCCTTGTCATAGACATCAATGATAGACGGCACATCCAGCTCAGAAAAGGAACGATAGACTTCATCTGATAGGATGTAGGCTCCTACCTCATCAGCAATGATCGCCAATTCTTCCAAATAAGCCCTATCCATGACAGCACCTGTTGGATTATTGGCATTGTTGATACAAATCATCTTGGTATTGGGACGAATGAGCTGACGAAGTTTTTCCAAGTCTGGCAACCAGCCCTTCTCTTCCTCAATCTGCCACAAATTCACTTCTGCTCCTAAGGACTTTGGAATATCATAGAGTTGTTGGTAGGTTGGGTAAAGGGAAATGACATGATCACCTGGCTCAATCAAACTGTAAAGAACTAGCAAGTTGGCCCCTGTTGCCCCATTGGTTTGAAGAATTTGTTCAGGAGCTACATGTTCATAGAGCTGGCTGACAGCCTCTTTAAACTCTGGCGAGCCTTCTATCCAGCCATAATTGAGCTTGGTGCCCTGCAATTTCTTATAAAAATCCTCAGGATTGGTGTCCGACAAGGCAAACAACTCTTCCAAAGTCAGGGCAGAAATGGATACTCCTGCAATGTCATAGGTAGCGCTGGTTTCGTGGACATTCAGCCATTCCTCAACGCCGAAACGTGGTAGCTTCATAAAGTTTCCTACTTCAATTTATTCTGTCACTATTGTACCATATTCTCAGAAAATCCTATAAATATTCAAATTAACAGCTGCCTATTTTCTATTTCTAGATTTTTGGCATGACATCTAAAATTCTCCAATCAACTGGAGTGTATAAAATTAACTTGCCTGATTCTAGCCTATTAGACCATAAATTGTCAAATGTATTTGATTGCCGGAATTATCAATTGTGAATTAGGATTTTAGTTTTGCAGGAAGTCTAGTGTAAAACAAGAATTCTGAGAAATGGCGGTGGACTTGAGCCCAGCCTCTGAAAATAAGACATGCAAAATAAGTCACTTCTCTAGAATAGAGGAAGGCGAATGAGGCCACGTATCAAACCTCAATCAATTGACTATAAAAGGTTGGGACAATCAATCCCAACCCTTTACTCTCTTTTAAAAATGAAATGGGAGTGGGAAAGACATCCATGATGGCTCCGCCCTCACCCACAGAATAATGAAAACGAACACAAAGCCCTCACTAGGTGTATAATCTTAGTGAGGGCTTTGTGGTTGACGAGTTAATGATGTTAGTCATCGCGGGAAAAACTAACCCACTCTACTGACGAGCACCCCAAAATATGCGATAGGCATGAGTATAAAAATACGACTAAAATTCGGTAGATAAGCTCTCTAATTTTTAGAAGGAGGGAATTGTCATGGATGTTCTCTATCAATCTTGTGCAGGTATTGATGTCCATCAAGCCAATATCGTTGTCTGTATCCTACATGGACCACTCACCTCAACTCGTCCAAAGCGTGAGACGGCTACGTTTGATACAACGACTAAAGGCCTACGTGCTTGCCACGATTTTCTCAGTCAATTTCATGTGGAAGCTGTTGGTATGGAAAGTACAGGTGTTTATTGGCGACCTGTCTGGCATGCTCTATGTGATGACTTCAAGTTGATACTCGCTCAACCAGCTCATATGAAGGCTATTCCAGGTCAGAAAACCGACAAGAAGGATGCTCACTGGATAGCCAAATTAACACGGATTGGTCTGCTTCCTCGGAGTTTCGTTCCCGATGAAACCATTCAAGAATTGAGGGAGTTGACCAGACAACGAAAACATTATGTGGAGAGTCGCAATAGAGAAACCAACCGTATCCATAAAATTCTTCAGTCAGGTGGTATCAAGCTAACAACCTATATCGAAGATATTATGGGGCTATCTGGTCGCAATCTCCTTCAGCTACTGGTTGATGGGACGCCTATTACACCTCGCATTGTCCATCAATCCGTTTACACCAGCTTGAAGAAGAAAGTGCCCCAGCTTCTGGAAGCATTGGATGGCTATTTTTCTGACCATCACCGCTTCATGTTAAAGCAGTCCTTAGAGATTTATGATTTTTATCAGAAGCAGATTGAGTTGTTGGAAGAGCGAATGAATGTCTATCTATCACAATATGAAAACCATGTAGAAATATTGGACTCCATCCCAGGCATTGATGTCATTACAGCTTCTGTTATCATTTCTGAGGTTGGAGTTGATATGAGTCAGTTTCCAACTGCTGGGCATTTAGCCTCTTGGGCAGGACTATGTCCAGGTAACAATGAGAGTGCTGGTAAGAAGCGAAGTACCAAGATTCGACACGGGAATTCCTATTTGAAGAAATGCTTGTGTCAAGCGGCCTTCGCTGTCAAAAGACAAAAAGGCAGCCCATTAGCAGAACGATATTATCAGATTCAAAGTCGGCGTGGTTCACAAAAAGCAACAATTGCACTCGCACATCAATTATTAAAAATAGCTTATATCCTTTTAAAAGAGCAGATAACGTATCCTGAATTTTTAGCACAGAAAAAGACTACTAGGGACGAGCTAGTAGCCTAACATAAAAATTTTTGGCTCTTTGTCAACTGTAGTGGGTAGATGAAAAGCTAACACCTAGAGAGGACGAACTTCGTTCTCTCTTTCTTTATGTTCAAGGCAATCAAAATCCGTTTTTTAAAGTTTTCAAAGTTCCTGAAACCAAAGGCATTTCTTTTAATGACTTTGATGAGATTATTGGTAGCTTCCAGTTTGGCGTTGGAATAAGGCAATTCCATGGCGTTTAAAACCTTGTCTTTATCCTTTAGAAATGTCTTAAATACTGTCTGGAAAATAGGATTAACAGCGGTTATTTCCTGTTCGATAAGTTCGAAGAAATGATCTGAATTTTTCTCTTGGAAATGGAATAAGAGAAGTTGATAGAGTTCATAGTGCTGTCGTAGTTCCTCGGAGAAAGACAGGAGTTTTTCCAGTATTTCCTTGTTAGTCAAGTGCATTCGGAACATAGGGCGATAAAATCGTTTATCGCTGATTTTACGGCTATCTTGTTGTATCAATTTCCAGTAGCGTTTCAAGGCTCGGTATTCCTGCGATGTTCTGTCGAATTGATTCATAATTTGAATACGGATACGGTTCATAGCACGACTAAGGTGTTGAACAATATGAAAGCGGTCGAGTACGATTTTTACATTCGGAAAAAGCTGTTTAGCAAGTTGATAATAGGGACTAAACATATCCATGGTAATCACTTTGACCTGATTTCTAACCTTTCTAGGATATCGTA
>NZ_JAMWEL010000079.1 GCF_024509555.1 Streptococcus suis | reverse complement strand
ATTCAGTAACAGGCGATATTATCGCAGATACATACTCTGCATGGTCACCAGCAACACAAGACTTCAAAGCTGTTTCAGCCTTGACGAAGGATGATGTAGCTGAGTTGGCAGATTATCTTCCTTCAACACAAAGTGTAACCAGGACAGGTGTAGTTGCGACTGATAATGATACAAATGCAACGATTATCTATCGTACAAATGTTAAAGTTGTTGATCCAAAAGATCCAGATAACAATCCAGACACACCAACACCAGAAACTCCGGTAACTCCAGACACGCCAGTTCCA
>NZ_JAMWEL010000078.1 GCF_024509555.1 Streptococcus suis | reverse complement strand
ACATTCCAGTAACTGTAACAACAGACGGTGTTGAGAAAGTTGTTAATGTTCCAGTCACTATCCAACGCGATACAGATGGCGATGGTCAACCAGATGTGACGGACACAGATGATGACAACGACGGTATTCCAGACGACGTTGAGAAACAAAATGGTACAGATCCTAAGACACCGAATACAGACTCTGCTGTAACCCCAGCAACTGTAGTTGAAGGTCAACCAGTTGAAAATACTAAGGTTATCACACCAGAATCACCAAATTCAGTGATCACACCATCAGAACCAGTTA
>NZ_JAMWEL010000077.1 GCF_024509555.1 Streptococcus suis | reverse complement strand
ACGACGTTGAGAAACAAAATGGTACAGATCCTAAGACACCAAATACGGATACAACCGTAACTCCAGCAACGGTAGTTGAAGGTCAGCCAGTTTCAGATACAACAGTTGTTACACCAGAATCACCAAACACAGTGATTACACCATCTGAACCAGTTAACGGCGTTTCAGTAGATGAAAACGGCAAGTTGACAGGTACACCAGACATCACAGATTGGAAAGATGACGAAGAAACACGTGAAATCACTGTCCCAGTCACTGTCACAACAGACGGTGTTGAGAAAGTTGTCGA
>NZ_JAMWEL010000076.1 GCF_024509555.1 Streptococcus suis | reverse complement strand
AAGGAGGTGCTGGAGGCTTATTTGCCATGGAAGGAAAAAATTAAGAGAGCATGTAAATAGAAAAAGGTTCCAGAGTCAATAGGACTTTGGAGCCTTTTCAATATACTTTGTTATTGGGCGGTTACTAACAAGGTATCTATCCACTCACTCCTTCCTCCGGTATACTGTTAGTAACCGCCCAATAACAAGGTATCTATCCACTCACTCCTTCCTCCGGTATACTGTTATAAAAAACAAACTGGAGGATTTATTATGTCTCAGCCCATCGTCCCATTGACTATTCCCCAATCTCGCC
>NZ_JAMWEL010000075.1 GCF_024509555.1 Streptococcus suis | reverse complement strand
AAGCAGGCAACACCTCAAACCCAGCAACAGACACTGCTAAGAATAATCCAGACACAACAGCACCAGAAGTACCATCAGTAGTAGCTAACGAAGATGGCTCAGTCACTGTAACTCCATCAACCACAGCCGGTGATGATACTAAGACCGTTGACATCACATACACTGATGAAAATGGCACAGAACAAACAGTAACTGTTACTAAAGAAGATGATGGTACATGGTCCGTTCCAGCAGATTCAGGTGTCACTGTAGATCCTACTACAGGCGCAGTCACAATTCCAGCAGATAAAGTTCAAGATGGCT
>NZ_JAMWEL010000074.1 GCF_024509555.1 Streptococcus suis | reverse complement strand
TTACAGAGGAACCATTCATAGCCAAATGACCGACTGGTAATTCAAAGAATGTTGGATCACCCTTGGCTGCCACCTCAGGAACTGAAGCTGCATCAGCATAGTCAGAACCTTGCTCCAATTCTACTTGGTTGCTAAAGCCATCGCCATCTGTATCAGCTGACAAGTCAAAGATTGGAAGGGCTGGGGTGGTTACAGAGGAACCATTCATAGCCAAATGACCGACTGGTAATTCAAAGAATGTTGGATCACCCTTGGCTGCCACCTCAGGAACTGAAGCTGCATCAGCATAGTCAGAACCTTGCTCCAATTCTACT
>NZ_JAMWEL010000073.1 GCF_024509555.1 Streptococcus suis | reverse complement strand
TGCCTTCTTCATCAAGAACTGGCTTACCATCTGAGTAGATGTGGTTGACTGTACGAGTCACTTCTTCAACCAAGCCAAGTTCACCATAAGTACGACCCTTAGGATCGTTTGGTACTGGCGTGTCTGGTGTTACTGGATCTTTCGGATCAACTACATCAACATTTTCACGGTAAACAATTGTTGCAGCAATATCCTTGTCAGTTGCTGTAATACCAGTCTTCTCAACTTTATCAGTTGATGGTGTAAATTTATCCAAAGTAAGGGCATTTACAGTTGTGAAGTCTTGTGTTGCTGGTGCCCATGCTGAGTATGTA
>NZ_JAMWEL010000072.1 GCF_024509555.1 Streptococcus suis | reverse complement strand
TTTCAGTAGATGAAAACGGCAAGTTGACAGGTACACCAGACATCACAGATTGGAAAGATGACGAAGAAACACGTGAAATCACTGTCCCAGTCACTGTCACAACAGACGGTGTTGAGAAAGTTGTCGAAGTTCCAGTTACTATCCAACGTGATACAGATGGCGATGGTACACCAGATGTGACAGACACAGATGATGATAACGACGGTATTCCAGACGACGTTGAGAAACAAAATGGTACAGATCCTAAGACACCAAATACGGATACAACCGTAACTCCAGCAACGGTAGTTGAAGGTCAGCCAGTTTCAGATACAACAGTTGTTACACC
>NZ_JAMWEL010000071.1 GCF_024509555.1 Streptococcus suis | reverse complement strand
ACATCCATTTTTACAATCACCAACGTTTTCAAGAACGCAACAACGGCCTTGCCCCTCTTGAAATGAGGAACAAGGCCGTCGCCTAATCTTTTATTATTTCATTGTCCACTTGACAGGGAGCTGTTCAGACTTCCATTTTTTTTTTTTTTGACAGTGAAAGCGGCTTGGCATAAACATTTCTTCAAATAAGAATTCCCGTGTCGAATCTTGGTACTTCGTTTTTTACCAGCACTCTCATTATTACCTGGACAAAGTCCAGCCCAAGAAGCTAAATGTCCAGCAGTGGGAAACTGACTCATGTCAACACCAACCTCAGAAATAATAACAGAAGCTGTAA
>NZ_JAMWEL010000070.1 GCF_024509555.1 Streptococcus suis | reverse complement strand
ATGACGAAGAAACACGTGAAATCACTGTCCCAGTCACTGTCACAACAGACGGTGTTGAGAAAGTTGTCGAAGTTCCAGTTACTATCCAACGTGATACAGATGGCGATGGTACACCAGATGTGACAGATAAAGATGATGATGGCGATGGTATTCCAGATGAGACTGATAAAGATCCTAAGACACCAAATACGGATACAACCGTAACTCCAACAACGGTAGTTGAAGGTCAGCCAGTTTCAGATACAACAGTTGTTACACCGGAATCACCAAACACAGTGATTACCCCATCAGCACCAGTTAACGGCATTTCAGTAGATGAAAACGGCAAGTTGACAGG
>NZ_JAMWEL010000007.1 GCF_024509555.1 Streptococcus suis | reverse complement strand
GAGAGTTAAGTGTTTGTTTTTCATTGTCGATTGCCAACTTGTCCCATAGTAAGTTCTACCTTATTTCTTTGTCTCAGTCTAATTTCCAGTTTTTAAGACAGACTAGAACTTACTTTGAGAATTTAGCCTGTGTTTTTTCTTGAAAATTTCAAACATATCTATTTGACAATAGTTTTTGGATGTGGTATTATATTAGACGGTACTTTTTACTTTTGGTCTCTCAAGAGTGTACAGGGACGTGCTGACAATTGTTGCAAAAGTACACACAGATAGGGGTTGTCACCAATGCCCTATCACCAAAAATAAAAAATATATACAGGAGAATGTAGATGCCTACAATTAACCAGTTGGTACGTAAACCACGTAAGTCTAAAGTAGAAAAATCTAAATCACCAGCTTTGAACGTTGGTTACAACAGCCGTAAAAAAGTTCAAACAAACGTTTCATCACCACAAAAACGCGGTGTTGCAACTCGTGTCGGAACAATGACACCTAAAAAACCTAACTCAGCCCTTCGTAAATTCGCTCGTGTACGTTTGAGCAACCTTATCGAAGTTACTGCTTACATCCCAGGTATCGGTCACAACTTGCAAGAGCACAGCGTTGTTCTTCTTCGTGGTGGACGTGTAAAGGACCTTCCAGGGGTACGTTACCATATCGTTCGTGGTGCGCTTGATACTGCAGGTGTTAACGATCGTAAGCAAGGCCGTTCTAAATACGGTACTAAACGTCCAAAAGGCTAAGAAAGGGGAAATATAAATGAGTCGTAAAAATCAAGCGCCTAAGCGCGAAGTATTGCCAGATCCATTGTATAACTCAAAATTGGTAACTCGTTTGATCAACCGTGTTATGTTGGACGGTAAACGTGGTACTGCTGCATCAATCGTTTACGGTGCTTTTGATCAAATCAAAGAAGCAACTGGTAACGATGCACTTGAAGTATTTGAAACAGCAATGGAAAACATCATGCCTGTACTTGAAGTACGTGCACGTCGTGTCGGTGGTTCTAACTACCAAGTCCCAGTTGAAGTTCGTCCAGAGCGTCGTACAACACTTGGTCTTCGTTGGTTGGTAACAATCGCTCGTAACCGTGGTGAGCACACTATGATTGATCGCCTTGCGAAAGAAATCATGGATGCAGCAAACAACACGGGTGCAGCTGTTAAGAAACGTGAAGACACCCACAAAATGGCAGAAGCAAACCGCGCATTCGCACACTTCCGCTGGTAAGATAGGATATTTTAGCGTTAAACAAATGCTAGACAAAATAGGAAAATTGACGCAGAAACTTCAGTTTCTAGGAGATTTTATCTTTTTGGCAGACATTTGTAGCTAAAATTCAACTAAGATTAAGATACGAGGGCGTCAAGCAACTCCTAGACAAAATAGGGAAGCGAAGCAGATTGCTGTGCAATCAATGAGGTTCTCACCTAAAGGTAGCCCCATTTGTAATTGGCTAAAGCCAAAACAACTGCGTCTCTTTTTGTCAGTGAGTTGTAGCCCGGGTTCAATTAAGATGTGAGGGCGTTAAGTCAGTTCTATATAAATCGATTGAGATTATAGTACAAACTTCTCGTTCCAACATCACAAATCGGATTGAGGCTTGCCTCAACCACTTCACACCATTAGTAAGAAATCAAGCGGGTGGGATTTGCCCACTCGCTTTTCTTAAAATATGGTATAATTAAAGTATAAAACTAAAAATATAGGAGAACAAACCTCATGGCACGCGAATTTTCATTAGAAAAAACTCGTAATATCGGTATCATGGCGCACGTTGACGCGGGTAAAACAACGACAACTGAGCGTATTCTTTACTACACTGGTAAAATCCACAAAATCGGTGAAACTCACGAAGGTGCATCACAAATGGACTGGATGGAGCAAGAGCAAGAGCGTGGTATCACTATCACATCTGCTGCGACAACAGCTCAATGGAACAACCACCGTGTAAACATCATCGACACACCAGGACACGTGGACTTCACAATCGAAGTACAACGTTCACTTCGCGTTCTTGATGGTGCGGTAACCGTTCTTGACTCACAATCAGGTGTTGAGCCACAAACTGAAACAGTATGGCGTCAAGCAACTGAATACGGTGTTCCACGTATCGTATTCGCTAACAAAATGGATAAAATCGGTGCTGACTTCCTTTACTCTGTAAGCACACTTCATGAGCGTCTTCAAGCAAATGCTCATCCAATCCAATTGCCAATCGGTTCTGAAGATGAGTTCCGTGGAATCATCGACTTGATCAAGATGAAAGCTGAAATCTATACTAACGACCTTGGTACAGACATTCTTGAAGAAGATATTCCAGCTGAATACCTTGACCAAGCTCAAGAATACCGTGAAAAATTGGTGGAAGCAGTTGCTGAAACTGATGAAGAATTGATGATGAAATACCTTGAAGGTGAAGAAATCACAAACGAAGAATTGAAAGCTGCTATCCGTAAAGCAACTATCAACGTTGAATTCTTCCCAGTATTGTGTGGTTCTGCCTTCAAGAACAAAGGTGTTCAATTGATGCTTGATGCGGTTATCGACTACCTTCCAAGCCCAATTGATATCCCAGCTATCAAAGGTATCAACCCAGATACAGATGCTGAAGAAGAGCGTCATGCTTCTGATGAAGAGCCATTTGCAGCTCTTGCCTTCAAGATCATGACTGACCCATTCGTAGGTCGTTTGACATTCTTCCGTGTTTACTCAGGTGTCCTTAACAGCGGTTCATACGTAATGAACACTTCTAAAGGTAAACGTGAGCGTATCGGACGTATCCTTCAAATGCACGCAAACAGCCGTCAAGAAATTGAAACTGTTTACGCTGGTGACATCGCCGCTGCGGTTGGTTTGAAAGATACTACAACTGGTGACTCATTGACTGATGAGAAAGCTAAAGTAATCCTTGAGTCAATCCACGTTCCAGAACCAGTTATCCAATTGATGGTTGAGCCTAAGTCTAAAGCTGACCAAGACAAGATGGGTATTGCCCTTTCTAAATTGGCTGAAGAAGATCCAACATTCCGCGTTGAAACAAACGTTGAAACAGGTGAAACAGTTATCTCTGGTATGGGTGAGTTGCACTTGGATGTCCTTGTTGACCGTATGCGTCGTGAATTCAAGGTTGAAGCTAACGTAGGTGCTCCTCAAGTATCATACCGTGAAACATTCCGTGCTTCTACACAAGCTCGTGGTTTCTTCAAACGCCAGTCTGGTGGTAAAGGTCAATTCGGTGACGTTTGGATCGAATTCACACCAAACGAAGAAGGTAAAGGTTTCGAGTTCGAGAACGCTATCGTCGGTGGTGTGGTTCCACGTGAATTCATCCCAGCGGTTGAAAAAGGTCTCGTAGAATCTATGGCTAACGGTGTTCTTGCTGGTTACCCAATCGTTGACGTTAAAGCTAAGCTTTACGATGGTTCATACCACGATGTCGACTCATCTGAAACAGCCTTCAAAGTGGCAGCATCTCTTGCCCTTAAAGAAGCAGCTAAATCAGCTCAACCAACTATCCTTGAGCCAATGATGCTTGTAACAATCACTGCACCAGAAGATAATCTTGGTGACGTTATGGGTCACGTTACTGCACGTCGTGGTCGCGTTGACGGTATGGAAGCTCGTGGTAACACACAAATCGTTCGTGCTTATGTGCCACTTGCGGAAATGTTCGGTTACGCAACTGTTCTTCGTTCAGCAACACAAGGTCGCGGTACTTTCATGATGGTATTTGACCATTACGAAGATGTACCAAAATCTGTACAAGATGAAATTATCAAGAAAAACGGCGGCAATGCATAATTGATTGCCCAAGCCTGCTCGAAAGAGCGGGCTTTTTCATGTCTTCTATCTCTCTTTCGTCAAGAACAAAATGAAAACCACCAGTTAAACTAGTGGCTGAGCAGATGTTATAGTTCACTAAAAATCACCTCCAACAGTCTAGGGCTGAACTGTGGTACGTGGAAGTCGGACAAAAGAAGTGGAAAGTAAATAATCAAGTTGACTTTTTACCATCTCTACTAGATATAAAATCATTGTTCTTGGATGGGGAATATTTTAAAATATTGTAATTGTTCTTGATACAGTTTTGTGTATTTATTGGCTTGTGATAGACCAGATAAAACTGTTTGTGTACGAGTTGGGTAGTCGGTGATGATGCCATCTACTTCTATGGAGTCTGCTTGTTGTACTCCTTCAGGAGCATTGACAGTCCATACGTAGAAAGATTTTCCTGATTTGCGAATATAATTGAGTAAATCATCAGTGAGTTGATCCAAAGGAACACAATAGCCAGTCAGGTTAGGGAATTCAATTTCCGGAGGTGCGCTCATCAATAAGTAGGTTTCAAATTTTGGAGCATACTTTAGAATAGCATTTATGAAATGAGGGTCAGCAGACTGAAGCTGATGCCCCTCATTTTCAAAGCTTGCTTGGTATTTCTTCATAAAATTGTCTACCATTTGGGAACTATCTTGTGCAGAAGTTTTAAAATCAATTAAGAGTTTCTGATTTTGTGCCCTAGCTTCAGTTAGAATTTGGTCAAAACTTGCGATTTTTGCAGTATGTCCAGTCGTATCGGATATCGTTATTTCTGTTAAACTTGCTAAAGTTAAATCATGAGGACGGTAGTCTAGACCGGCCCAATTAATCAAAGTTGGGTCATGAAATGCAACGAATTCTAGATCAGCAGTTTCCCAAAGATCAATTTCAATATAATCAGGTTTGCTCTTGCTTGCTAATTGTAGCGCCTCTACTGTATTTTCAATAGCAAGGTGGTCGTTTAAAGCGCGATGAGAAATAATGAGTGGTGTTTTTGGGGTATGAAAGGAGGCTTCATATCGGGCTAATAAGAAGACAGGCACAACTGGAAGGAAGATGAAAAGGAGTGAAGAGGGCTTCCACCAAGTAAATTTTTCGTTAAAGAGTATTTTCCACCAGAACCATAAGGTAAGTGTAAGCGCAAGGACTAAGCTACTGTAAAGAAAAGCGAAAAATAGGCTATAGCTCATTTGCACATGACTGGGAAAAATATTCGAGATGACTGGCTGGATAGATATGCTGATTGTATTTAAGACATACCATAATCCTAAACTGAATAAAGGAGTGAGAATGCTGAGGATAGATTTTTGAAATTTAGACCGATGTTTTCTTTTGGTTAAGTGTTTCTGGCGGATTTTTGAGTATTTTGTCGGCATAGGAGTAATAACTTTCTAAAACATTACCTATGATTGTATCAAATTTTATAGGTTTTATCCAATTGCATTAGTATGTTTTCAGAAAATCCAAGTAGTTCCGACAATATTAACAATGAAACTATATGAAATTCTTGCTTTTTCATTGAATAAGTTATATAATAAAAACGTTGAAAAGATGCTTGTAGGCTTACAAGTTAATATTTTCACAAAAGGATTAAAAGGCTTGCCTTTTAAAATATAGAACTCGATTTTCATAAGGAGGAAATCATTCATGGTAGTTAAAGTTGGTATTAACGGTTTCGGACGTATCGGTCGTCTTGCTTTCCGTCGTATCCAAAACGTAGAAGGTGTTGAAGTTACTCGTATCAACGACCTTACAGATCCAGTAATGCTTGCACACTTGTTGAAATATGACACAACTCAAGGTCGTTTCGACGGTACTGTTGAAGTTAAAGACGGTGGTTTCGAAGTTAACGGTAAATTCGTTAAAGTTTCTGCTGAGCGTGAGCCAGGAAACATCGACTGGGCTACTGATGGCGTAGATATCGTTTTGGAAGCTACAGGTTTCTTTGCTTCTAAAGAAAAAGCTGAGCAACACATCCACGCTAACGGTGCTAAAAAAGTTGTTATCACTGCTCCTGGTGGTAACGATGTTAAGACTGTTGTTTTCAACACTAACCACGACATCCTTGATGGTACTGAAACAGTTATCTCAGGTGCTTCATGTACTACAAACTGTTTGGCACCAATGGCTAAAGCTCTTCACGATGCATTTGGCGTTCAAAAAGGTTTGATGACTACAATCCACGGTTACACTGGTGACCAAATGGTTCTTGACGGACCACACCGTGGTGGTGACCTTCGTCGTGCACGTGCTGCTGCAGCAAACATCGTTCCTAACTCAACTGGTGCTGCTAAAGCTATCGGCTTGGTAATCCCAGAATTGAACGGTAAACTTGACGGTGCTGCACAACGTGTTCCAGTTCCAACAGGTTCTGTGACTGAATTGGTTGCAACTCTTGATAAGAAAGTAACTGCTGAAGAAGTGAACGCTGCTATGAAAGCTGCTGCTACTGAATCATTTGGTTACACTGAAGACCAAATCGTATCTTCTGATATCGTAGGTATCTCATTCGGTTCATTGTTTGATGCAACTCAAACTAAAGTTATCGAAGTTGATGGCGAGCAATTGGTTAAAGTTGTTTCATGGTACGACAACGAAATGTCTTACACTGCACAACTTGTTCGTACTCTTGAGTACTTCGCAAAAATCGCTAAATAATCCTTAGTGAAAATCAAAGAGGCTTCGGCCTCTTTTTTATTATTCGTTCTTTTTGTAGATTTGTGAAAAAACTATCTTTATGAGAGAAAAAATACAGAAAATATGGTACAATGGTAGGGTAAATATAAATTAAGGAGTTCTTATCTAATGGCAAAATTGACTGTTAAAGATGTAGAATTGAAAGGCAAAAAAGTTCTTGTCCGTGTGGACTTCAACGTGCCTTTGAAAGATGGCGTTATCACAAACGATAACCGTATTACAGCTGCTCTTCCAACTATCAAGTATATTCTTGAGCAAGGTGGACGTGCAATTCTTTTCTCTCACCTTGGTCGTGTGAAAGAAGAAGCTGACAAAGAAGGTAAATCATTGGCTCCTGTAGCAGCTGACTTGGCAGCTAAATTGGGTCAAGACGTTGCTTTCATCGCTGGCGCTACTCGTGGTGCTGAATTGGAAGCAGCTATCAATGCTTTGGAAGATGGACAAGTTCTCCTTGTTGAAAACACTCG
The DNA here is from genome assembly GCF_024509555.1 of Streptococcus suis. Classification (GTDB taxonomy): domain Bacteria; phylum Bacillota; class Bacilli; order Lactobacillales; family Streptococcaceae; genus Streptococcus; species Streptococcus suis_AD. The sequence goes on along the minus strand of NZ_JAMWEL010000007.1, from coordinate 87,771 downwards.
TTTCGAAGATGTTGATGGTAAGAAAGAATCTAAAAACGACGAAGAACTTGGTAAATACTGGGCTTCACTTGGTGATGGTATCTTCGTTAACGATGCATTTGGTACTGCACACCGTGCACACGCATCAAACGTTGGTATCTCAGCAAACGTAGAAAAAGCAGTAGCTGGTTTCCTTTTGGAAAACGAAATTGCTTACATCCAAGAAGCTGTTGAAACTCCAGAGCGCCCATTCGTAGCAATCCTTGGTGGTTCAAAAGTATCTGATAAAATCGGTGTTATCGAGAACCTTCTTGAAAAAGCTGACAAAGTTCTTATCGGTGGTGGTATGACTTACACATTCTACAAAGCTCAAGGTATCGAAATCGGTAACTCACTTGTAGAAGAAGACAAGCTTGATGTGGCAAAAGCACTTCTTGAAAAAGCTAACGGTAAATTGATCTTGCCAGTTGACTCAAAAGAAGCTAACGCATTTGCTGGATACACTGAAGTTCGCGATACAGAAGGTGAAGCAGTTTCAGAAGGCTTCCTTGGTCTTGACATCGGTCCTAAGTCAATCGCTAAGTTTGATGAAGCCTTGACTGGTGCTAAAACAGTTGTTTGGAACGGTCCTATGGGTGTATTTGAAAACCCAGACTTCCAAGCTGGTACAATCGGTGTAATGGACGCTATCGTGAAACAACCAGGCGTGAAATCAATCATCGGTGGTGGTGACTCAGCAGCAGCAGCTATCAACCTTGGCCGTGCAGACAAGTTCTCATGGATCTCAACTGGTGGTGGTGCATCTATGGAGTTGTTAGAAGGTAAAGTATTGCCTGGTCTTGCAGCTTTGACTGAAAAATAGGCGGTAAGTCAGCTCAAAATATCTGGGAGATATTTTGAGGTTGGAAATAGAAGAAGCGAAGCTTCTGTCAAAAATGATTCCGTAGCGTGTCACTTTGTTTTTATTGGGTGACAACTTCAAATAGTCCACTGGACTATTTGAACCCCGCAAGGCTGAATAGGTTGGTCACAAGCGTAGCAAAGTGAACTGCCATTCAGCTACTGCGTATGAAAGATGAACGACGAAAAGAGTTGGGAGACCAACTCTTTTCTAGTGCAAAGGCTAGATTTTCTGCGAACGTAGTGAGTTAGAAAAAATCAGCCTAGGTAAAGGCTAAAATGCAACGGATTTCCGTTGCATTTTGTGCATCGCGTAGAGTTTCTACGAAGCTAAGCGAGTTAGAAAGTCTAGCAAGGTGAAAAGTTCTTCCAGGACTTGCGACGGGAGTGGGAAAGAACTCGAGTGGTCTTAAAAGAGTTCGTCTTCCCACCCCCGCACAGTTGATTAGGTTGGATTTGGAGTGTAAAACACGAACAAATCCTCCAATCAACCACTGCGCTGAGATGTTGACACGAACTCTAAGAAGTGGCGCTGGGCTTTTTGCCCAGCCTTTAGTGCCATGCCTAGTCTTTCTGGGAAGTATGACCTTGAAAGACTGGCTAGGTGCAACTCTTACTGACAAGTAAAAATTTGCGACGAAAAGAGTTGGGAACCCAACTCTTTTTTGCATTTATTGGGGCAATAAGTTCATTTTCTATAAAATCATGTTAGAATAGTAGTATGTTTGAAAAATATAAGTTTGATCCGCAAAAATTTCGTTTAGGAATGCGGACATTTAAATCAGGTCTAGCTGTTTTTTTAGTTATTTTACTATTTGGTTATATGGGCTGGGAAGGAATACAGATTGCAGCACTGACTACGGTCTTTAGTTTGCGAGAGGATTTTGATCAGAGTGTACATTTTGGGACTTCTCGCGTGTTAGGAAATACTATTGGTGGTTTTTATGCCATGATATTCTTTTTGATAGATAGGTTGTTTTCTGATCAGTTCTGGGTGACTGCTGTTTTTGTCCCTATATTTGTCATGCTGACAATTATGACCAATGTGGCTATGAATAACAAGGCTGGGATTATTGGCGCAGTATCAGCCTTGCTGATCATTTCTTTGTCAATCCCGTCAGGTGATACCATTCAGTATGTTTTTATTCGTGTTTTTGAAACTTTTATTGGCGTTTTTATTGCAATACTTGTAAACTATGATTTGAATCTACTGAAAAAACGATTTCAAAAACAATGATGTTATAAAATGTGACATCAACTATTGACCAATACTAGAATTTACCCTATAATAGTGAGCAGAAAGGAGTTCATTATGAGAGAAAAAGAGTTCCGTCGTTCCCTGGCCATTTTTCCAATTGGCAGCGTTATGAAATTGACCGACCTAACAGCCCGTCAGATTCGTTACTATGAAGATCATGGATTGATAAAGCCTGATCGAAATGAAGGGAATCGTCGCTTGTATTCTCTAAATGATATGGACTTACTTCTTGAAATCAAGGATTTTCTAGCTGAAGGTTTGAATATAGCTGCGATTAAGAAGGAATATGCAAATCGTGAAGCGAAAGCTAAGGTTCAAAAACAACAGAAAACCTTGACGGACGAAGATGTCCGTCGTATCTTACATGATGAATTCAGTCGACAAGGACGCTTTTCAAGTCCTAGTTCCATTTTCCGTTCATCGTAATTACTTTTTAAATAGAGGAGAAAACTAATGGCATTCACAGTGGCAGATATCAAACGCGATATTAAAGAGAAAAACGTTACCTTCCTGCGTCTGATGTTCACAGATATTATGGGAGTGATGAAAAACGTAGAGATTCCAGCAACTGATGAGCAGGTTGATAAGGTATTGTCAAACAAGGTCATGTTTGATGGTTCATCAATCGAAGGGTTTGTACGTATTAATGAATCAGATATGTATCTTTACCCAGACTTGAATACTTGGACAATCTTTCCTTGGGGTGACGAAAATGGTTCAGTAGCGGGTTTGATTTGTGATGTTTATTCAACTTCAGGTGAGCCATTTGCAGGTGATCCTCGTGGTAACTTGAAAAAAGCCCTTCGCCACATGGAAGAACTTGGATTTTCTTCATTCAATTTGGGTCCAGAGCCAGAATTCTTCCTCTTCAAGATGGATGAAAATGGAAATCCAACTCTTGAAGTGAACGACAAAGGTGGTTATTTTGACCTAGCTCCAACAGATTTAGCAGATAATACACGCCGTGAAATCGTGAATGTCCTTACTCAAATGGGCTTTGAAGTAGAGGCAAGTCACCATGAGTGTGCCGTTGGTCAGCATGAGATCGACTTTAAATACGATGATGTTTTGAGTGCTTGTGATAAGATTCAGCTTTTCAAGTTGGTTGTTAAAACAATTGCCCGCAAACACGGCATGTATGCAACCTTTATGGCTAAGCCAAAATATGGTATTGCTGGTTCAGGTATGCACTGTAATATGTCACTCTTTGACAAGGATGGAAACAATGCTTTCTTTGACCCAGAAGATCCTCGTGGCATGCAATTGTCAGAAACAGCCTATCACTTCTTGGGTGGTTTGATCAAGCATGCTTACAACTATACTGCTATCACAAACCCAACTGTAAACTCCTACAAGCGTTTGGTTCCAGGTTTTGAAGCTCCTGTTTACATCGCTTGGGCTGGTAAAAACCGTTCTCCATTGGTTCGTGTTCCAGCTTCTCGTGGGATGGGAACTCGTTTGGAATTGCGTTCAGTTGACCCAACTGCTAACCCATATTTAGCAATGGCTGTGCTTTTAGAAGTAGGTCTAGAGGGTGTTGAAAACAAGATTGAGGCTCCAGCACCAGTTGAAACCAACATCTATGCAATGTCAGACGAAGAACGCCGTGAAGCTGGTATCACAGATCTTCCTTCAACTCTTCACAATGCTTTGAAGGCACTTCGTAAAGATGAAGTCGTTCGAGCAGCCCTGGGCGAACACATCTACACTAACTTTGTAGAAGCTAAGAAAATCGAGTGGGCAAGCTACGCAACCTACGTTTCCCAATGGGAAATCGACAACTATTTGGATATGTATTAAAAACCAGATAGCGAATTGGGACCCTAATGGGTCCTTTGTTCACGAGCCAAGATATTCGAGAGCGAGTAATGGCTCTTGGACCATTTTTTCAAGAGCTTGAAAACCAGATAGCGAATTAGGACCCCGACGGGTCCTTTGTTCACGAGCTTGAAAAAGACTACCCTTATATAGATTAAAAAAATTGGAGGCGATGTGGGTGGATGAATTTGTAAAAGCTGTATTTGATGAACAGTATAGAGCGGTTTTTGGAGAAGGGCAAGACCTTGTTCCTAGTCAGCAGGAGATTGTTTTGGTAGAAGAGGAAGCAGGTCAATTAGTAGCTGTCTTGCAGGCCCAGCAGACCTTGGAAACGATTCATGTAAAGGCTTTGGTGGTTGTCAAACACAAGCAAGGTCAAGGTTTGGGGAGGCGTTTGCTGATTCGTTTGGAAAATGAAGCTAGACAAAATGGAGCAAAGAGTATCACACTGTCAACTAAGTCCTATCAGGCTAAGGATTTTTATCTGAAGGCTGGATATTCTATTTATGCTCATCTAACAGATGTGCCGAAAAAAGGAATTTCCAAATATCATTTTATCAAGTGGTTGTAAGGTATTCCTATTGGAAAACAAGTGAAGCCTCGGCAGTTGCCGAGGCTTCTTTCTTAGTGATCAGGCGTTAAAATCATTGGAATGATAATTGGTTCACGCTCTGTTTTTTCGTATAGGAATGGTCGTAGGGCATTAACGATGGCTCCGTTAACCGTCTGGATATTGGCATCTTTATTGCGCATGGCGATGCGGATAGCGTTGAAGAGAACGCGTTGGCTTTCTCGGATCAAGTCACCAGATTCGCGCATATAGATGAAGCCTCGGCTGAGGATGTCAGGTCCTGCCAGAATCATCTTGGACTTGAAGTCAACGGTTGCGACAGCTAGAACAACTCCGTCTTCTGAGAGGTCTCGGCGGTCTTTGAGGACAGCTGCACCGATTTCACCGATGCGGTTTCCGTCCACGTAGATGTCTTGAGCATTGAACTTACCAGCTAGTCGTGCAGAATCCTTGGTCAGTGCTAGGACATCGCCGTTTTCCATGATGAAGATGTTGTCTTTTGGTACACCTGTATCCACTGCTAGACTGGCGTGGATTTTTTGCATGCGATATTCGCCGTGAACAGGCATGAAGTATTTTGGCTTGATTAGGCGGAGCATGAGTTTTTGTTCTTGCTGACCACCGTGTCCAGAGGTATGGATGTTGTTGATCTTGCCGTGAATAACATCGACACCGGCTTCAATCAAGATATTGATGAGCTTGTTAACACCTGTGGTATTTCCCGGAATAGGACTGGACGAGAAAATAACCGTGTCGCCCGGCTGGAGTTGAACCTGGCGGTGAGTACCGTGGGCGATGCGAGATAGGGCAGCCATTGGCTCACCCTGGCTACCTGTACAGAGAATCATAATTTCGCTGGCAGGGTATTCTTTGATCTCGTTTGGTTCGATAAAGGTGTCTTTTGGCACTTTGATATAGCCGAGCTCGATACCATTGACGATGGCTTTCTCCATAGAACGTCCAAAGACAGCAATTTTGCGTCCTGTCTTGACTGCAGCGTCAGCCGCCTGTTGCAGACGGAAGATGTTGGAGGCAAAGGAAGCAAAGATGATGCGTCCGTGAATGCCTTCAATCAGTTTCATGATGGACTGACCGACCACTTTTTCCGAGTTGGTAAAGGTTGGGACTTCAGCATTTGTCGAGTCGGAAAGAAGGCAGAGAACGCCTTCTTCACCGAGGGCGGCCATGCGGTGAAGGTCTGCTGGCTCACCAACAGGAGTGAAGTCGAACTTGAAGTCACCGGTACAGACGATTTTCCCTTGAGGTGTATCAACGACGATACCGAGTGGCTCTGGAATGGAGTGAGTAGTGCGGAAGAAGCTGACTTTGAGGTGCTTGAAGGTCAACTCAGTATTGTGGTTGATTTCATGCAAAGTCGCATCACGAAGCAGTCCGTGTTCTTCCAGTTTTCCACGAATAAGGGCGAGGGCCAAAGGACCTGCATAGATTGGGACATTGGCTTGTTTGAGCAAGAAAGGAATACCACCGATGTGGTCTTCGTGCCCGTGGGTAATGACTAGACCTTTAACACGGTCTAGGTTTTCAACGATGTAGGAGTAGTCAGGGATAACGTAGTCGATACCCAATAGGTCATCTTCAGGGAACTTGATACCCGCATCGACGATGAGAATTTCATCCTTGTACTCGATACCGTAGGTATTTTTCCCGATTTCTCCCAAACCACCGATGGCGAAAACGCCAACTTCATGAGGTTTTAGATTGACTGATGACATAAATTAGAACTCCGTAAGTTTGAAATCTGCGTGCTCTTTTTCGTATTCGAGGTGTTTGTCAGAGAGTAGGTCAACGAATTCAACGTTGTAGGATGGGAATTTTGCTTCAACCAATTCTTTGACTTTGATGCGACCTTCTAATTCAGAAGTTGCATCAACTTCGACATAGAGGGCTTGTGTCTGCTCACGGCGTGGGCTGACTTTTGTTTCTTGGTAAAATACTTTATAAATCATGTGTAGTATAGTTCCTTTCTTTTTGACTGGCAACTATGAAAAAAGCCCCAAACAGCTATTCTGCTTGGTATTTTCTATTCAATTTTCTAGAGTTGTCAATTTATTCAGTCTAAATGTTACTCTTCATTATACCATAAAATATGCTGATGGTAAAAGGGTTTGATAGGAAAATGGAAAAGTGTCATGATTTTCAGAAACAAACAGTCATTTGGCAGAATAATAAGCAAAATTGACAAAAATATATTTGGATATTATAATAAATGGAAGTGGAATTTTAATGCATCAAGAAAGGGGATGAGTCATGGGTACAGTACCACAAATGAGTTTAGGCGAATTTTACAGGGAACTCCGAAATTCTCGCTTGGTTAAGCAAAAGGATGTTGTCAGAGGAGACTTTACAGCAGCACAGTTGTCACGCTTTGAATCGGGAAAATCCATGTTGGCAGCGGATAAGTTAATCGTGGCTGTCGAGGGTATTAACATGACCATGGAAGAATTTACTTACAAATACCATGGATATAAAGAAGCACCTCATATCGAGCTGGCCAATCTCATCTCAGATTTGTATTACCAGCAGGACAAAGAAGCTTTGAAAGCTTTATTAACATCAGATTTGTTAGCAGATGAAGGAGAACTTTACTCTCGGCTTAATGCTATTGTTATCAAGGTCGCTTTAGTCGCTTTAGAAGGGATAGATAATGTTGAAGAAGAAGATAGGCAATATTTGGCAGACTATCTCTTCGCTATTGAGGAGTGGACAAGTTTTGAGCTTTATCTATTTATGAATGCACAGATGTTGTTGAATAATCGGATGTTATTGTATTTTGCTCATGACTTATGTAAGGAAGAAAAATCTTTTAATAAACTTAGGAAACATCAGGAACTTATAAAATCTACGTTACTCAATACGATTTCGGAATTATTTGATAGAGGAATATACTCTCAAGTTTCCTATTACTTAGATAAAATGGAGTCTATGATTAGTTTTAAAGATACCTTTGTAAAGATAATGGCTCGCTATTATCGTCTGCTATTGGACTATATCGAAAATGGTCGTTCAGACAAAGAAAAAGAGATAATCGAAACCTACATTCAATCTATACAGGAATTGATAGATGATCAGACAGCTTCGATTATCCGGGTTCATTTTTTAAGATTTGAGTCTTAAAAATAAGAAGTTAGGAGAATGGGGACAGGATTGGATAATGGGTCAATAACGATTGGAATTGATAGCAACAAAGCGAGTACAATAATTGATATATTCTTTTTCATAGAACGCACCTCTTTTTCTTTTTAGTATAGCACAACATTTTATTTGTTAAAATGACTTACATATTTGTAAGTTTAAAAAATTGACTTACAGATTTGTAAGTGGACTTTATTTCGTTTTGAAGATGATACAATGTAGATGTACTATAAAAAAGATATGAGTAGTTTTATGAAAAAGAAGTTCTTAGCAGTTACTATGCTGTTTTCATTGGTTTTTCCAGCTTCTTTAGTGTTTGCTGAGTCTCATGGAGACCACTCTAGTCACGGAGACCATTCTGAGGCTGTTGTTATTAGTGAAATGGCTGAAGGTCAGTTGATTGTGGAGCAACAAATAGAGGTTGCAGCACAGACGGAGCCTCTATATAGTTTTGAAGAAATCTTAGATCTACCAAATGAGGCTTTTCCGAATGCGACTCCTGATGAGGTGGAGAGTATTAAAGGTATGATTGAAGCCACTATGGATTACAATCATTCTGATATGAAGGTACCGTTATCAATGGTATATATTGATAAGACCGCAGAAAATTCAGATGCAATTCTTTCAGGCGGTGGTCTTCCATACTGTTTAGATAATAATGGTTGGGGATACCAAAATTTTATTACCTCAGATTGTAACATAGCTATGGCAGTTGTTAGCCAATGTGTTTATGAATCTATCATTAAGAATCCCAATTTGCGTTACTGTAGAGCGGATTTATATAGAAATTGTTCTCCTAGGATTGGTCACAGTCCATATTGGCATAGACATTAATAAATGTGTTTGTATAAAATTAGAAGGAGTTGCAGGTTGATTCAAAAAATACTAAGACTGTTTGGGCTTGTTAGTTGTCTTCTTGCCTTGGTTTGTGCGGTGGTATTTAGAGAGGGGCTGGTTTCCAATCCACTTGGTCAATTTTCGGGTTTTCCACTTAACCACCAGCATACAGGTTGGGGAACATCGCGTTATTATCCCAACATTGATCCGACAGCAAAGCCGACTCAGGAGGTCAGAGTTGCTATCATTGACTCTGGTATAAGGGAAGAAGCGGTAGATGAGTTTTATGTTGAGGATATGCAAGTTTTTTCCACTTCAACCTCTGTCTTTGATACCATTGGTCACGGGACAAAGATTGCCAGTATCATTGGTGCTAAGAATAATCATGTGCTAACGCTGGGATTGAGCCCGGAAGCAAGATTGTTTTCCTACAAGGTAACGGATGATGACGGGACGATAAAAAATGACTACCTTGTCAAAGCTGTTCAGCAGGCTATTGAAGATCATGTTGATGTTGTGAATCTGAGTATGGTGGTGACCAATCCAAGTAAAGAATTGGAAGATGTGGTTGAAGCCTACCTTCAACAAGGTGGCTATATGGTTGTCCCAGCTTATGATTTGAAAAAGGTAGAGGCCCTAAACCCTCTTTTGACGATTGAAGGGGTTGTCTCCGTAGGTACCTACAATGAATTTTTTACGTTATTGAATCCGCAGGAAGAGATTGCTTACTACGCACCGTACTCTCAAGAAACGCTGTCAATGGAAAACAGGATTGTACGAAGCGAGGGTTCCTCTTTTAGCACGGCCTTTGTTTCGGGGACAATTGCCCACTTGCTCTCCGTCGGACAAACCGATGCAGAAATCACCAAGCAACTAGATGACTTTTTTAGTGCACGGTCTGTGAAGAGCAAGCAGTCTCCATTGTTGGCTGGTTATGAAACGCATCAAGCTTTGGTAAATAACAGCTACACAGTGCTCTCTCTATCTCTGATAGGTCTTCTTGTTTTCCAGACAATCCTAGGGATACTCACCGCGAGAAAAGAGAGTGAGGTGCGGGGTGCTTATATGCGGTACATCGTTGTAACGGACGTGTTACTGGTTATTCTTGCCTTGTTAATTTTGCCGACTCAAATGTGAGGTGTTAGATGGAATTAATTTCAATTGTGTTCGTTGTCCTTATTGTTGGAGTTCAAGTCTATTTTTCGACAAGGTACTTTGCTAAGGCTACTTCCAAGCTACAAAAAGGATTTGTCGTCGTAACGTCCCTCTTTCAAATTGTATTTTCAATCTGGTTGATGCTGTTTGTTACACTGGGATATTTCGGTAGTATTCATTTTTGATGAGATTTTTTTGCCTCCTATACTCATAGGAGGTTTTCTATATTTGAAAAATTCCCCAAGTTAGCATACAATAGAAGGTAGTATTGTAAGGAAAGAGAAAAAGATGAAAATACTTGCTTTAGACAGCTCCAATCAGGCCCTGTCGGTTGCCTTGGTGGAGGACGGTCGTTTGCAGGCGGAAACCTTGTTGGCTGTCAAGAAAAATCATAGTATCAGCCTCATGCCTGTGGTCGATTTTTTGGTGGCACAGGTGGGCTGGACGCCCAAAGACCTGAATCGGATTGTGGTCGCTCAGGGGCCTGGCTCCTACACGGGTTTGCGGGTGGCGGTAGCGACCGCCAAGACCTTGGCCTACACCCTCAAGATCGACTTGGTGGGGCTATCTAGTCTTCAGTCTCTGGTTTCTCCTAGCCTGACGGGTCTGGTGGTGCCTCTCATTGATGCCCGCCGTAACTGCGTCTATGCAGGTCTTTATGAAAATGGCAGAGCAGTCGAGCCAGACCGCTACTGGTCTTTTGAAGACTTGCTTTCTAGCCTGGCTGGTAAGGAAAATATCACCTTTGTCGGAGAAGTAGAAAACTTTATGGAGCAAATCGAGCAAGCTCTACCAGCTGCCCATTACCAGACCAGTCTGCCGTCAGCCTATCAATTGGCGGTAATCGGTCAAGACTTGCCAGCAGTAGATGTGACCAGCTTTGAGCCCAACTATCTCAAGCGGGTAGAGGCAGAAGAAATCTGGCTCAAGGACAACCAAGCTGGCTCAGAAAGTTATATCAAGCGTGTATGATAGAGATTAAACACTACGACGGTCAGGAAAATCTGGCGGAGGCTGTTTTGGCAGTTATGCAGTCTGTCTATGAGCAATCGCCTTGGACCTTGGAACAGATTGCTGCAAGTATGACCAGTCAGGATGAGGACTACTATCTGGCCTATAAAGGTCAGGAATTGGTCGGATTTTTGGCTGTGCAGACGGTGCTGGATGAGATGGAAATCTTGCAGATTGCTGTCAAGACTGATTTTCAGAGGTTGGGAATCGCCAGTCAACTGATGGCTGCTGTGATGGACTGGGAGGGGGACATCTTCCTCGAAGTGAGAGAGTCCAATAGCGCAGCTCAGGCCCTCTATACACGCCAGCATTTTACCAAAATAGGAAAACGAAAAGACTACTACCGCCATCCTGTCGAGGACGCGGTGCTAATGAAGAGAGAACGTGATGAAAGATAGATTGATTTTGGCGATTGAGACCTCCTGTGACGAGACCTCGGTGGCTGTTTTGCGAAATGATGCGGAGCTTTTATCCAACGTCATTGCCAGCCAGATTGCCAGCCACCAGCGGTTTGGTGGGGTGGTGCCTGAGGTGGCCAGCCGTCACCATGTGGAAGTGATTACGGCCTGTATCGAGGAGGCCTTGTTGGAGGCGGAAGTGACGGCAGAGGACTTGACGGCTGTGGCTGTGACCTATGGGCCTGGCTTGGTTGGTGCCTTACTGGTCGGGATTTCAGCTGCTAAGGCTTTTGCCTGGGCTAACGGTCTGCCGCTCATTCCTGTCAACCACATGGCAGGGCATTTGATGGCGGCGCGTGCGGTCAAGGAGTTGGAGTTTCCGCTCTTGGCTCTTTTGGTCAGCGGTGGGCACACGGAGTTGGTCTATGTGTCAGAAGCGGGTGACTACAAGATTGTCGGCGAAACGCGAGATGATGCGGTCGGTGAAGCCTATGATAAGGTGGGGCGGGTCATGGGTCTGCCCTATCCAGCTGGTCGGGTGATTGATGAGTTGGCACATGAGGGGCAGGACATTTATAACTTCCCACGGGCTATGATTAAGGAAGATAATCTGGAGTTTTCTTTCTCAGGTTTGAAGTCCGCCTTTATCAATCTCTACCACAATGCCCAGCAGAAAGGGGAAAGCTTGTCCAATGCGGACCTGTCAGCTTCCTTCCAAGCCTGTGTTATGGACATTCTCATGGCCAAGACCAAGAATGCTTTGGAACAATACCCTGTCAAGACCTTGGTGGTAGCGGGTGGTGTAGCAGCCAATCAGGGCTTGCGAGAGCGGTTGGCAGCTGAAATTACCGATGTGGAAGTCATCATTCCCCCGCTTCGACTCTGCGGTGACAATGCGGGCATGATTGCCTTGGCAGCGGTCAGTGAGTATAATAAGGAAAACTTCGCTGGTTGGGACCTCAATGCCAAGCCAAGTCTGGCTTTTGAGAATTTGTAAGAAGGATTGGTCGCGAAAGCGACTTTTTCTATTGACGGAGGGGGGCTGGTCCTCTATACTAGAGTGATATAATACTCTTCGAAAATCAAAATCGGACCTTGTTGTCTTGATTTGATGAGTGAAAGGCTCCAGTGGAGCCTTCCAGCCTGTTACCTTGAAACAAAATAGTAACAGCTAAGTAGAAACGAACTACGTTCGCTCTATCTCCAACCTCCAAAGGTTCCCCAAACCTTTGGAGCTAGTCTGCTTTTGAGTTTCATTGAGTATAACATGCTATTCAAAGGAGAGAAGATGTATAAAGAGGATTTTCGTGAAGGCTTGCGGGATGCTATCCCAACAGCTCTGGGCTATGCTAGTATTGGTTTAGCCTGCGGTGTCGTATCGGTTAATTCCGGCATTTCCGCAGTGGAAATGGCTTTGATGAGCCTCTTGGTCTATGCAGGGAGTGCCCAATTTGTCATGTGTGCCATGATTTTAGCTGGGGCTCCCTGGGTGTCCATTGCGGTGACGGTTTTCTTTGTCAACCTGCGGAATTTTCTCATGTGCCTGCATACGACGACCATTTTTCAAGGGAACAGTCTGGGGTCCAACATCTTGATTGGCTCATTTTTAACGGATGAATCCTATGCGGTTCTCTTGCGGAAACACATTGAGGACAAGCAGATTGCACCAAGCTGGATGTACGGTAACAACTTTGCGAGCTACGCTTCTTGGGTAACCTTTACCATTTTGGGTAATCTGATTGGTGGGCTGATTCCAAATCCAGAGCAGTTTGGTTTGGATTTTGCACTAGTGGCTATGTTTGTCGGCATTTTCTCAGGTCAGTTGGAGGCCATGGCTCGAACCATTCCGTTGAAAAAGATCGGCTTGATTTTGCTGGCGGTGGGTCTGGCCTATGTCGGTTTGTCTGTACTGGTGTCGTCCTATGTTGCGGTGCTTCTGGCGACGCTTTTGGGCTGTTTTGTGGGGGTGATGATTGATGATAAAAACTAGTATTTTACTGATTATTCTGGCGGCGGCCCTGGTGACCTGGCTGCCACGCGTCCTGCCTTTTATCCTGACGCAGAACAAATCCCTGCCTCCAAAGTTGGTGAAATTTCTCAGCTTTCTACCCATCACCATTATCTTTGCCTTGACCCTGTCCAGCATCATGGACGAAAAGGTGGGATCCCTTCCCAGCCTTCTCCCTGTCGAAAGTCTGGCCCTCATTCCGACCTTTTTGGTGGTCCTGAGGACCAAAAATATCCTCCTCGCAGTAGTGATTGGTGTCTTGACGACAGCTGCTCTCCGCTTGCTTTTCTAGGAGGGACTTATGGTTAAGAAAAATGCCAGAGGTGTGGCACTTTGTCTCGTCTTGGCTGGAATAAGCTGGTGCTTAGGGAGTTGGTTTTCAGTAGTGGGTGGGCCTGTTTTTGCCCTTCTAATCGGGATGAGCCTGCACTCTTATATCTCAAGGGAAAATGCGTTTCAGCCAGGCTTGACCTTTACTTCTAAGAAGATTCTGCAGTATGCGGTGATTTGTTTGGGATTTGGATTGAACTTATCTGCGGTCCTGGCAGTCGGTCGCCAATCTCTACCGATTATTCTGTCAACCATCAGTTTCGCTTTGTTTTTGGCATTTCTGATGTGGAAATGGTTGCCTATTTCATCTCATATGGCGACCTTGATTGGTGTTGGGACTTCTATCTGTGGAGGCTCTGCCATTGCGGCGACAGCTCCCGTTATCCAGGCAGATGATGAGGATGTGGCACAGGCTATCTCGGTCATCTTTCTCTTTAATGTATTGGCGGCCTTGATTTTTCCGACTTTGGCAACTTGGCTTGGGTTTTCGACCGATTCGGGTCAGGCCTTTGGGATCTTCGCCGGAACGGCGGTCAATGATACCTCGTCGGTGACTGCAACAGCGGCTACTTGGGATAGTCTTTACGGCCTGGGCAGTCAGACCTTGGACACAGCTGTGACCGTCAAGCTGACGCGGACTCTGGCCATTATTCCCATTACGTCGGTTTTGGCGATTTGGCAAGCTCGAGGAAAGGGAGTTCAGGCAGACAAGAAGTCCCTCTTGGCAAGTTTTCCAACCTTTATCCTCTATTTTATCCTAGCCAGTCTGGTGACTACAATCGCAGGTCACTTTGGACTGGGAACGGACATTTTTACTCCACTCAAAACCCTGTCCAAGTTTCTCATTTGTATGGCTATGGCTGCTATTGGTTTGCGAACAAATGTCTTTTCTTTGGTGAAAAATGGCAGAGCTGCTCTTTTTGTCGGGCTAGTTTGCTGGCTGGGAGTGACTGTGTTGACACTGGTTTGGCAGGCAATCTTGGGAATTTGGTGAAGAAATTAAAAAAATCCTAGTCGATACTAGGATTTTTTGGTTTATATAGACTGGTTTATTACTTGAGTTAAGCATAAATATAGTCATTTGAATTAACTTTGATACATCGTCACTTTCGGTTTGCCGTACTCTAGTACTGCCTGCCCTCAGTTCCTTGTCTGAAAGCTAATTCATTTGACTATAGTAACTGGAAAAGAATTTGTGTTTGTAATGCTTGCTAGATTTAGATGTCTGAATAGGTAAGTCCAAGTGAAGCTGCTACAGCTTGGTTTGTAACCTTGCCACGATAGATGTTTAGACCTGTTCGTAGGGCTGTGCTGTCAGCGATAGCTTGCTCTGCTCCCTTATTGGCTAATTCGAGAGCGTAAGGAAGGGTGGCATTTGTGAGTGCCTGAGTGGATGTACGTGCAACGGCACCAGGCATGTTGGCAACTGCATAGTGAACAACTCCGTCTACTAGATAGGTTGGATTGTCATGTGTGGTGACACGGTCGGCTGTTTCGATGATACCACCCTGGTCCACGGCAACGTCGATGATGACAGAGCCAGGTTTCATACTCGCAACCATTTCCTTGGTCACTAATTTTGGTGCGCGTGCTCCAGGGATAAGAACTGCCCCAATCAATAGATCGGCCTCTTTTACACTTTCAGCAATATTGAGTGTATTGGACATGAGAGTTTGAACCTTGCCATCGAATTGCGCGTCTAGCTCAGCCAGGCGTTTTGGATTGATATCTAAAATCGTCACTTTTGCGCCTAGACCGACAGCCATTTGCGCAGCGTTGACACCGACATTTCCGCCACCGATGATAACTACATGGCCTTTTTTGACCCCAGGAACACCACCTAGTAGAATACCTGAACCACCTTCAATCTTGGTAAGGAATTGGGCGCCTAATTGTGTCGCCATGCGACCAGCAACTTCGCTCATAGGATTTAGGAGAGGAAGGGTGCCGTGGTCAACAACCGTTTCATAGCCGATGGCAATCACGTCACCGTCTATCAAGGCATGCGTCAATTCAGGTGCAGGAGCCAGGTGGAGATAGGTAAAGAGTAACAGGCCTGGGCGAAAGAATGTGTATTCACTTTCTAGTGGTTCTTTAACCTTGAGCACCATGTCGGCTGCCCAGGTTTCTTCGGCAGTATTTTTGAGAATGGCACCTTGTGCTTCATATTCTGCATCACTATAACCAGATCCAAGACCTGCTCCTTTTTCTACCCAAACTTCGTGACCTGCTTGTGTAAAGCTAAGGACACCTGCTGGTGTGATTCCGACACGATTTTCATTGTTTTTTATCTCTTTAGGAACACCAATAATCATAACAAATATTCTCCTTTAATAAATGTAGTATTCTTATAGTTTATCATAAAAGCGCTTTCTTGAAAAGGCTAGACCTAGATACTCCATAAAAATAGTTATAGTTATCCCTTCAATCTAAAGGTCTGCGGAGCTTTTTTCAATAAAATCCAGTAACCGATGCTGACATAGGCAATCATAGCTAAGGAAATGAGTAGGATGTACAAGTGATTGCCTATATCCAGCTTGATATTGAGATAGGCTACCCAATAGAGAGCTCCACTGAGAAATTTATAGACTGGGTTGACAACCTCCATGTCCTTGGTAAAGGGTTGGAGAATATAGTAGATAAAGAGGTCGTGGAAGGAAAAGAGAGCTGTCAAACTCAGCAGGAGCAGAGCAGATAGGAGATAGGTTTCAATAGGTAGCTGCGCTCTAGTAAAGATGACGAGGGCCAATAATAGAGATCCAGAGAAGGCAGCATTTAATTTTACAGTTTGCAGAAAACGGTAATGAAAGCCTGCAATAATGGTTTTTGCTTCGCGGTAAAATGGATAATGGAGCATGGAAATATCGCAATTAACAAAGACCATCTGTGCGACAGCCTTACCCATGGAGGCGGCATGCATGACCATGAAAGCAAAAGGCAGTCCCTCGATATAGTTGGTATTGCTTATCTGAATGTCATCTTTTGAAAACCAACGAATTCCTTCAATAAAAAGGACAATAGCCAAAAGACAACCCAAGCGAAAATGCAGTTTTTTCGTAAGGACAGAACGATAGCGGTCAAATAGCAGAGCGTTTAAGTAGGTCATGCCTGATAGGTGGGACAGGTCCTTTCCTGTTTCCATACTCAGTTTCGCCTGCATCTGCAACCCTTGTCGGGTGTATTCATTGCCCTTGGTCAGCTCAAAAAGTTTCTTATCCATCTGCAAGGACTGGTCCATGCAATAGTAGAGATAGTCCAGATGGTTGGTCTGTTGTTTCAAATAACGATAGCCAAACCAAATGAGCAAGACCTGACAGACAAGGACAGGCAGTAAAAAGATGGGAGACAGATGATTGCGGAAAAGGATAAGGCAGGCAATAGCTGCTAGACCAGTAGCCAAGATAATCCAAGATTGCCAAGAGTTTCGACGTGCAAAAATACCTCTGTTGAATAGTGCTCGATTGAGAGCATGACCAGAAAAAACTCCTGTTGGAATGGACAGTAATCCTAGAGGCAGATAGAGCCAATTTCCTGATAGGCTAGAAAAAATCAGCAGGGCAGGCAGGTAGGCCAGACTGGTGATAATAGGCTCTACAAAGAGTTGACTCTGTAGAAAACTAGATTGGGAAAGTCCAAAATTTTGCATGAATTCCCGTTCGGACTTGGCGATAAAAGGCTCAAATCCCTTGCCAAACCGATAGGTGTAGCCAACAAAGACCATCCACATGGAAAAGCCTAGAAGCCAAGTATCTGACGGGATTTGCCAAAAGTCCAGCTGATTATTGGATAGGAGTTTAATCCAGAAGGTAGCAATGCAAGAATAGATGGTTAACCAAATTCCCTTGACCAGAAAGCGACTGGGAATAGACAGGATGTGCAGGACCAAAAAGAGACCAGACTTAAAACTGTAAGACTTGAAAATACTTTCTGGAATGCTCTTGCCAATAAGTGGCAGTTTCCGCAGATAGTAGAAAAATCCATTGACGGTCCGATAGAGGTTGTACTTTTCCTGATACCAAAAATAACGTAGAATGGTTTTCATAAGCCCCTCCTAATCTGCTGTCAAGAGGGTAACCACTTCCTGTTCAAAATCAGGATCGTGGAGCTTGTCACTCGGAACAGCCTGTAGATCTTGGTGATGCAAGAGGACAATTTCGTCGCAGAGGTCCTGAGCCAGTTGTAGAATGTGGGTGGAAAAGATAATAACGGAATCCTTTTTAGCCTCCCGAATCAGCTGTTTGAACTCGTGAGCAGCCACAGGGTCAAAGGAAGTCAGGGGCTCATCCAAGAGAAGAACAGGAGGCTGGACAATCAAAGACAGGAGCAACTGGACCTTGTTCTGCATACCGTGGGAAAAATCCTTGAGCAGGCGATGTTGGTCTTCTTCTCCGATACCGACTAAGTTCAGCCATTCTTCTGGGCTACGAGGAGATTTGAGCTTATCCTTGTGAATATCCATATAGAAACGAACAAACTCATAGGCCGTCATAAAGGCAGGCAGTTGTGGGTAGGTTTGGGTAAATCCGATGTCCGTATTATCGTAGTCAAGGACTTCCTCGCCCTCTACAAACTGAATTGAGCCGCTATCTAAGGTTAGATTACGAGCAATACAGTTGAACAAGGTCGTCTTACCAGCACCATTTCGCCCCAGCAAACCGTAAATCTTGCCTTGTTCGAAGGTAAAGGAAGTATCTTCCAAAATGAGTTTATGGTCGAATTTCTTGGAAACAGAAGATAATTTCAGTTGCATAGCCAATCTCCTTTTTGTTATATTGTTATGGTTTTATCATACAATAAAAAACAAAAAAATTCAAGCAGATTTTTGCTTGAATTTGATGTAAAAACTAATAATGCAAACTCCCTGCCACCCAGCCAGTTGCCAGACAGTAGGTAATGTTAAAGCCACCGGTGTGGGCGTTGATGTCCAAGACCTCACCTGCAAAGTGGAGGCCTGGGACCTTCTTGCTCTCTAATGTTTTTGGATTGATTTCCTTGAGGTCAACGCCACCCTTGGTCACAAAGGACTTGGCCAAGGACATCTTGCCTGTTATCTTAATCGGCAGGGCCTTGAGCAGGGTGATTAGCTGACTCAGTTCTTTTTGGGAGACCTGTTTGACCTTGCAGTCGTAGTTCTCAGCGAAGAAGTCTGCTAGGCGGTCTGGCATGAGTTCAGCCAGGGCATTCTTGACGGATTTTTCTCTGTTCTTTTCTAAATGCTCAAACAAGTCCTGTTCAGAATGAGTCGGCAGAGCATCGAGAAATGCGGTTTCGCCGCCTTTGACAAAACTAGACAGACGAAGGGCAGCGGGACCCGACAGGCCAAAGTGGGTAAAGAGCAGGTCGTGGGTGATGACGTGCTTGCCGTAGGTCAGGGTGACGTCGTCCAGGGAAATGCCTTGGAGCTTCTTGTGGGGGAAGTCGGTCAGAACGGGGCTTTCAGCGGCCTCAATCTCTGTGACTTCCAGCTTGAAGTGGCGGGCAATGTCGTGACCAAAGCCGGTTGAGCCAGTGGAAGGATAGGTCTTGCCGCCGGTGGTGACAATGAGCTGAGGTGCTGTAAAAGTCTCCTCGCTGGTCTTGACATGGAAGAGTTCATCAATCTTGCGAACGGACACCACCTCAGTTCCTGTACGGATGTCCACGCCGTTTTCCAACATCTTCATCTCCAGGCACTTGATAATGGTCTGGGAGCGATCGGTGGTCGGAAAGACACGGCCGTGGTCCTCCACCTTGAGCTTGACCCCGTTTTCCTGAAAGAAATCCATGATGTCGTGGTTGTCAAACTGGGAAAAGACGCTGTAAAGAAAGCGGCCATTGCCGGGAATGCCAGCCAGTAGGTCTTCCAAAGTACCGTTGTTGGTCACATTGCAACGTCCGCCGCCTGTGCCAGATAGTTTCTTGCCCAAACGCTTGTTTTTTTCAAGGAGCAGGGTCTTCTTGCCATAAAAACTAGAAGAAATAGCAGCCATCATGCCAGCAGGCCCCGCTCCGATAATAATGGTATCTACTGTATTCATGCTTTTATTGTATCATAAATTCAGGAAAGTTTTTCAAAATGAGGGCTCCGCCTTGACTTTGTCCTCCTTTCCTGTTAGAGTAGGGAAGTAAATTAGTTTTTGAGTTCTGTTTGTGTTTCACCTGCTTTACCTTTCTAGTTTTACAAATTTAGAGAAAGGAAGTAGTGATATGGCACAAGGAACAGTAAAATGGTTCAACGCTGAGAAGGGCTTCGGTTTCATCGCTCAGGAAAATGGACCAGATGTATTTGCACATTTTTCAGAAATTCAAACCAATGGTTTCAAATCATTGGATGAAGGTCAAAAAGTGACTTTTGATGTGACAGAAGGTCAACGTGGCCCTCAAGCAAGTAACATCGTAAAACAAGCATAATATAGTATGTAGAAAGACATTCTCAGGATGTCTTTTTTTGCTGGAAATTGTTTCCAAAGCTAGATATAGCAAGACTTCTAACTCCCTTGATTTGACAGTTTTTAGGTCTTATGGTACTATTTTACTGATAGACATTACTATGAACAAAAACAAATGATAGAGGATTGTATGGGAATCGAAAAAACAGTCAGCGAATTAGCTGAGATTTTGGGTGTGAGCCGTCAGGCCATGAATAACCGAGTCAAAGCCCTTCCAGAAGAATTTGTAGATAAAAATGACAAGGGTGTGACTGTTGTAAATCGGTCGGGCTTGATTGAGCTAGAAAAAATCTATAAAACAACGATTTTTGAAGATGAGCCGATTAGCGATGAGGTCAAGCACCGTGAGATGATGGAAATTTTAGTAGACGAAAAAAATGCTGAGATTATTCGTCTATATAGTCAATTAAAAGCCAAGGATAAGCAACTTGCCGAAAAAGATGAACAACTCAAGGTCAAGGATGTGCAAATTGCTGAAAAGGACAAGCAGATTGATCAACAGCAACAATTGACCCTCAAAGCAATGGCAGACAAGGATGTCCTCAAGCTAGAGCTGGAAGAAGTCAAGGCTCAGGCAGAAGGAGTCCAAACTAAAGGCTTCTTTGCACGATTGTTTGGAAGATAGATAAGTAAAAAATCAAGCTCCACTTAGGAACTTGATTTTTTCTTATTTTCTACCCATTCTTCTCTCAGAATTCCATATTTGACTGAATCGTGATGGGAGTGGGAAAGAACTCAACTGGTCTAAAAAGAGTTCGTCTTCCCACCCCCGCACAGTTGATTAGGTCGGATTTGGAGTGTAAAACACGAACAAATCTGCCAATCAACCACTGCGCTGAGATGTTGACACGAACTCTAAGAAGTGGCGCTGGGCTTTTTGCCCAGCCTCAGCGGACTTTTCGGATTTGAGCTTCCTTGGTCATGCCTAATTTTTCAGCAGTCCGCATCATACCCTTGTTACCAGACCAAGTGGTTAGTCCGATGTGTTCTAATTCTGCAAATTGCTGGAAAATGGTATCAATCCAGAGTTCAAGGGCTGCGGTACCATACCCTTTGCCCCAGACCTTATCATCATGGATTTCTATTCCGATTTCTAACCAGCGTGTTGGTTTGCATTCCCAGTAATAAGAAACAAAGCCGATAGGTTGTTGGTCTACTAGGATGGCCCTGACGCACTCTTTTTGTAACCACTGGTAGAGTTCCAGTGCTTGAAAGTCTTCAAAAGTAGTGCAGGCCTGGTAGTCATCAAAATAGGGGGCCGCAAATTCTTTCCAGCGAGGGGCGGCTTGACGGTAACCAATCTCCCAAAGTCTATGTAAATAGCTTTCATTCATAGGTGCAATCGTGATCATGAGAACCTCCCTTTTTTCTAGTCTAGCATATTTACGACACCCTTGCAATTCCTTGTAGAATATGGGAAACTAGGTATATGAAAAAGATACGACGAACATTCCAGAAAGTGTATTACAATTTAGATAAGATTTTACTGCTCTTTTTTACCCTCTTTTCCGTGATGGAGTTTGTTTGGATACCGCTAAATTCCTGGGTTTCCGAAGGATTGTTGGCCATGACGGGTCATGCCTATCTGTCTCCGACAAATGTTTTCTCCGTTCTCTCTGAAAACATCTTGGTGACAGGCCTCTTTATACTTTTATTCCTTGTCAATCTAGCCATTGCCTACTTGGAACTTGCTCTGCTATTTTCCGGAGTAGGGCAGCTCCTAGACCAGAGGGTTAAGCATTTCCCGGATTATGTGAGGGATATGAGGGACAGTATGC
This sequence comes from Streptococcus suis, assembly GCF_024509555.1. Classification (GTDB taxonomy): domain Bacteria; phylum Bacillota; class Bacilli; order Lactobacillales; family Streptococcaceae; genus Streptococcus; species Streptococcus suis_AD. Next base: position 66,147 of record NZ_JAMWEL010000007.1, on the reverse strand, counting down.
TGGATATTATCAGACATAGCAGTGTGCCTAAGGTGCTGTTTCTTCTCTTTTATTCAGTTATTCTTCTGCCCTTTCTTCGACGGATTTTAAATATCTACTATTTTAATAAGATTGTGGTTCCTCAGTTCTTGATTGACCATTTTTCCAATACTTTGTGGCTGGCAGTCTTGATTTTCCTCTCTTTTATACTCTTCTTTTGGTTGGCAGCTCGCTTCATGTACGCCCTGCCCAAGATTTATTTTGAACACAGGAGCGTCAAAGAATCCATCGCTTATTCATGGGAGAGGACAAGGGGGTGGCAACAGGTCCGTTCCATGGGTAAATTATTTTGGTTGGTGACCCTTCCGGTCTTTCTGTTCTCAATCGGCGGCACCTTGCTTTACGAACTGCAATTAGTAGTCGAAAAAATAGCTCCTCAGCTATCATTTCTCCTAGCCGTCTTTTGCTATATTCTCCTCAAATTGCTCTACTACGGTGTGGTTTCCCTCTTCATGATTGGCTTTATCAGTTATGTGACGGGCAAGAAACTGCCTTCTTACCGACGGAAACGGCTCCGTCACCGCCTCCGACTGACCATCTTGGCCGTGTCTAGTCTGGTTTTTGGTATTCAGGGCAGTCTGGCCCTCCACTATCCCTTTGATAGCCTACCGCTGACCATTTCCCATCGTGGGGTGGACGATGGAAATGCCGTGCAGAACTCGATTGAGGCTTTGGAAGCAACCTCTCAGCTCCAGCCGGACTACATTGAGATGGACATTCAGGAAACCAAGGACGGTCAGTTTGTGGTCATGCACGACACAGACTTGATGGCTTTGACGGGAAATCCCGGAGGTACACATGATTATAGCCTAGCAGAGATGACCACCATGACTGCATCCGAAAATGGCATGACAGCTCCAGTCCCTTCTTTTGATACTTATCTTGATAGAGCGGATGCCTTAGGGCAAAAATTATTGGTGGAAATCAAAGTGACCAAGCAGGATTCCCCAGACTTGACCAAGAACTTCCTGAAAAAATACGGACAACGTTTGTTAGCCAAGGGGCATCAAATTCAATCTCTGGATTACAAAACGATTATTGAAGTCAAAGAGTACAGTAAAAAGCTGGTATCATTCTTCATCCTCCCTTTCAACTCCATTTATCCCACGACAGTAGCAGATGGCTACACCATGGAATATACATCCTTGGATCAAAACTTTATCCTAAAGTCATGGATTAAGGGAAAATCTGTTTATGCTTGGACAGCCAATGATGAGGAGACCATGACAAAGATGGTCATGTTGCAGGTGGATGGTATCATAACGGACAATATGACGGAATTGAAAGCCGTGTTGGAAGATGTTAAGGTTCACCGCAGATATGCCGACCTCTTTTTCCTACAATTTCAATCCTTACTCTATCATTTTGAATAAGCAAAAAACGCGAGGGTCTAGCCCAATCGCGTCTTTTTCTGTCTTAAAATGGTAATTTACCAGCAAAGGCACCCAATTTTTTCTGAGTGGCATCGTCAATTTTTGAAAGAGCATTATTGACTGCTTGGATAGTCATATCCTGCAAGGTTTCAAGATCATCAGCATCCACCACCTCAGGCTTGAAGTCGATAGAAACCAACTTTTTATCGCCAGTAAAAGTAGCAGTGACCAAGTCCTGCACAGAGCTACCAGTAAATTGAGTAGCTGCCAATTCAGCCTGGCTCTGCTCCATTTGCTTTTGAAGCTTTTGAGCCTGTTTCATCATTTGTTGCATGTTCATCATAAGGGAATATTCCTCCATAAATAGTGATATGGAAGTATTATAGCATGTTTTTCTGTTTTTTTCTTTAATTTAGATAGATGTCCTGGTTGGATACAGTAGGGTGATACATTTTTAGTAAGATTAAATTCTATATATCAATCTATTTTAATTTGACTTTGTAAGCACTTTCTTGTATAATAAAAGAAAAACTGGTTATAACCAGAAAACAAGGAGGAGCTATGTTCCGTTTAGCAAAAGAAGAATTAGAAAAATTGGGGGCCCATATCACAGCGACTGAGATTTATCAACAGCCTGGCTTGTGGAAAGAAGCTCATCAACTCTATCTTGACCAGCTTGAGAAGATTGAGGGCTTCTTGAAGGCTATCAAGGACAAGCATGATTTTGTTCATGTTATTTTTACGGGTGCTGGGACTTCGGACTTTGTTGGTCAAAGCATTGCCAACTATCTCAACCAAGTCAATGATTTGAAGCACATCCGTTTTTCTGCCATTGGTACGGTTGAATTGGTCGGTCGTCCACATGACTATTTACAGGCAGATGTGCCAACTATTTTGGTATCCTTTGCCCGTTCAGGGAATTCACCAGAAAGTGTGGCAGCAGTAGAAGTTGCCAAGCAATTGGTAGACCAGCTTTACCAAGTGACCATTACCTGTGCACCAGAAGGCAAGCTGGCTCTGGCAGCCGAAGGGGATGCGGATAATCTCTTGCTCTTGCAACCGGCTGGCTCAAACGATAAGGGATTTGCCATGACAGGTTCATACAGCTGTATGTCTCTGACAGCCCTCCTCGTCTTCTCACCAGCTAGCCAAGAAGAAAAAGCCGCTTGGGTCGATACCATTGCTCGTCTGGGTCAAGATGTCTTGGACCGTGAGGATTATGTACAAGAGCTTGTTGATTTAGATTTTGAACGAGTGATTTATCTTGGTTCGGGTGGTTTCTATGGGGTAGCCCACGAAGCACAGCTCAAGATTTTAGAATTGACTGCAGGTAAGATTGCGACCATGTACGAGTCCCCACTGGGCTTCCGTCATGGACCAAAATCATTCATCAACGAAAAGACCTTGATTTTCCTCTTTGCATCAAACGATGCTTACACACGCCAGTACGATGTGGACTTGCTCAATGAAGTCCATGGTGATGGCATAGCAGAGCGGATTGTGGCCTTATCAGCTGACAAGCTAGCAGGTACAGAGGCAGCTAACTTTGTCTTGGCAGAGGGTGGAGCAGATCTGCCAGACGTCTTCCTAACCTTCCCTTACATCATCTTTGCACAGACAGTGTCTATCATGGCAGCCATCAAGTGTAAGAACTTACCAGATACACCATCGCCAACAGGCACCGTAAACCGTGTGGTGCAGGGTGTGATTATCCATCCATTAGAAAAATAGGCAGTCAAAAACGAGTTGCAGGTGCAGCTCGTTTTCTTGTCATATTACCTTGGAAGATGGATGGTCGAATGGTCCAAATCAATCGAAATAGTCCAGTCGCCATTGTCCCGAATAGTGCATTCAAAGTCTGTCGTGTAGAGAATCAGCTCCAGCACATCGCCTTTTTTCAACTGGTAAATGGTTGGTTGTAGCTTCCAGGTCAGATTCATCCACTGTCCAGGCACCACTTCCTCGACAGTCATTAGGTCGGTGCGGTTCTGCAGGTTCATAAAGCCCTTGGTCACCAAGCGTTGCGGCATCTCCACATAAGGTAACTCCACCAGATTTTCTTGGGCATGGTAGCGACCGTTGTCCAGACTTAATCGTGTTTTGGGTGTTGGGATTGGGGCTAGGCGTTTTTTGCTTCCCTTGTCCAATAGCTGAGCAGATAAGAGACCCTTGGCTACACTAGAAGCTACACGGAGTTTCAGCGTGACCTGTCCGTTGAGCAGGAGGTCCTCCGTAACAGGCAGTTCTATGCTGATTTGATTGGCCTTGCCTGCGTAGAGGTCTTGGTGAAAGGCAGGGTAGGATTTGCCGTAGCGGTCAAAATCTTCTTGGGCATAGTGATTGGAAATGGTCTGGTTTCCAGTTCCCAGTGGTAAGACAGCCTCTTTCTCACCGCCAAAGGTGTCCAAGGTCGTCCAAGTTTGCTCACCGCTGTTGTCCTGCCAGATAACCGTTGGTAGTTGGTAGTCGTTCTCGTAGCCCAGCAGTTTTTGGCTGAGCAGGGCGTTCATGGACTCGCGGAAGTCGATGGACTGCCAATTGTTCATATACACGTGGGCACCGTTGTGGAAGAAGAGGTGCTTTTTGATCTGGATTGGTAGGGCATGAAACATATTCCAGACGTGAATCGGCTTGACATTCCAGTCCTGTGAGCCGTGGGTAAAGACCACCTCGCACTTGACCTTGTCAGCGTGGAGCAGATAATTGCGATCATGCCAGTATTGATTATAGTCGCCGCTGGTGCGGTCCAGGGCAACACGTTCTGCCGCCAGTCCTTTTTCGTAGGCTGCTTTATTGCGGAGGAAGTCCCCTGCTTGCAGACTCTTGGAGTAGGTCAAGGCGGTCAAGCTGTCCAGATCCTCGCCAGGATAGCCGCCAGGGCTGGTCACCAGCCCGTTTTCACGGTAGTAGTCGTACCAAGAGGAAATACCTGCTTCTGCGATAACGACTTCCAATCCGTCCACGCCAGTTGTTGCCAAGGCATTGGACATGGTACCGAGATAAGATAGTCCTGTCGTCGCCACCTTACCATTGGCCCAATCGGCCTTGACCTCAAGCGAGCGAGTATGGTCTGTGTAGGCCTTGGTGCGACCGTTCAGCCAGTCAATCACCGCTTTATAGCCCTCCACCTGTTGGTAGTCGCCAGATGTCATGTAGCCCGTCGAGCCCAGCGTTCCGACACCAGACACATGGAGGCTGGCAAAGCCGCGAGCGAGGAAGTAGTCATTGAGGGAGTAAGAAGTGATGTGGCCCAGTTTTTCAGTGGCAGGGCTGACAGGTAGGTCCCGCTGGTCCAAGTCTAGCTTGGTGATGCTGGCCTGCTTGACCTGAATGGTACCGACTTGTTTTTCAGCCAGTTCCCCTTCCATCTTATGCAGGGTCTTATCGCTGGCTACATCATTCACTCCTTGATGATAAGGACTGTTGGTAATCACCGCAGGGATTTTCCCATCAAAATGCGGACGGAGAATGGACAACTTAACAATATCTGTCTGCCCAGTCCCAGCGGTATCAACAGGCGTTTCAACATAGACTACCTCACGAATGAGGTTTTTAGTTGAAAAAGTGGCCAAGGATTTGCCGTTGAAGAAGTGGTAGCGATTGTCCTCTGGAATCAGGTCGTCGCTAACCAGCTGGTCAATCAAGGTGTTTCCAGACTTGGTGCGGGTATTGAGCAGCTGGTAGAGGTTATCAACGATGTTCCCATAGACAATGGGGAAATGGCTGGTTTTGCGGAATTCTTCCACATCTGTATAATCTACACCAGGCACAAATCCCAGCAACTGAAAGGCCACTTGATAGAAAATCAGGTCTGTCAACTCACGGCCAGACTGGAAGAAGGTCAGCAGATCTGTCTCCCAATCCGCAATCATATTGGCCAAGGCATGGTCAGTATTTTCTTTCAAAAAGTTGCATTTTCTAACAAAAATTTCCAAATTTTCTTTGGGACTAAATCTTGTCTGCAGATTAAACCCCAAGTTTTGCATCTCTTTTAATGATGTGGAAGCTTCTGTTTGAATAAACGAAAACTGATTAAAGCGCATAATCTCTCCCTTTTTTCTGATAATAGTCTATAATAGCTATTATATCTGATAAGGGGGCCTTTGTCTAAGATTTTTTGGATAAAAACCTGAAGATATTAATGTAGAAAATGACAGTATAATTAGTTGTAAAATAGTGTTTTTTTTTATACAATATTCTAGTATTATTGAGAAAGAAGAATTATCGTGTTGAGAAAAAATGATGAGATTGTACCCGTTTTAAGAGTGAATAATCGCGGGCTCAATCAATCCTTCCTAGAAGAACAACTGGGAATGAAAGTACAATTAGAAGATGGACCATTTGCTGATTTTGGGGATAGAACCAGTTCTGCAACAAAAATGGTTTTGATGGAGTCGCCGGGCAATCGCACTCGGGCTGTTAAGGGACTTAAAAAATTAAATAAACTTGTTATTAAGGTAGAGCAGGCCAGTGAAATTGAGGCCTTGCTAGCTCGAGGAACTGTTTTTACCAAGCTATACAAAGGGAAAAATGGTTTTGGTTTTGAGGCTCTCTCTCCAGAGGGAGATACCTTCTTACTTCATGCTGAACAAGCTGTTGAGGATTTGACAGCAATTCTTCCGCCCGTGCATTTTACTGGTCAAGCTGATTTTTCAGGTTTGACTGCTTTTGTGGTGGAGTCTGTCTGGATCAATACCTCTCAAGCAAGTATCAGTCAAGATTTTTATGAGGCTATTCTCCCTAACCAGGCCTTTTTGCGTTTTGTAGGGGCAGAAGGGGAGGATTTAGTCACTCCAGCAGAACAGGTTTGGGATTTGGATAGCTTGCGTTTTCCTATTGAGCAGGATTTTGACTGGGCAAACTTGGAAAGTCATTTGGAAGGTCCCTTCTTTAAAGATAAGAAAGAAAGCTTTATCCAAACGGTTGACCCAAGCGGCATTGAATTGTGGTTTGAAAAATGAGACAAGCAATTTTAGACAAGATTTCAGAGCAGATTGAGCAGGGAGTCTATCCTGGTGCCAGTCTGGCTCTTTTTTCTAAGGGGCGATGGCAAGAGTACTATCTAGGGACCCAGGATGGCCATACGCCAGTTGAGGCGGGTTTGACCTATGACTTGGCCTCAGTATCAAAGGTGGTTGGAGTAGGCACTCTTGCGACTTTTTTGGTTAATAGCGGAGCTTTGGAGCTAGATAGGACCTTGCAGTCTTATTATCCAGCTTTTCAGAATAGTCAAGTGACCATCCGACAATTATTGACCCATACTAGCGGCATTGATCCTTTTATTCCCAATCGGGATAGTCTGGATGCGGATCAATTAAAAGAAGCGATTTTGAAGATTAGGGTGACGGATAAAAAAGATTTTCTCTATACAGATATCAATTTTCTTCTGCTGGGCTTTTTGCTGGAGGAACTGGGTGGAGCTAATCTGGATCAGTTAATTAGACGAGATGTTCTAGAGCCCTTCGGCATGTCCCAAACCTCTTATGGACCAGTTAGTCAGGCGGTACCGACGATGCGTGGTGTCGAGGCAGGAGTAGTGCATGATCCTAAGGCGCGTGTCTTGGGGATGCACGCGGGGAGTGCGGGTCTCTTTTCGACGGTCAGAGATTTGGAAATCTTTTTGGAGCGCTATCTGACAGCGGACTTTGCGGCGGATTTGACCCAGGACTACGGCTTTGATGACAAGCGTAAGCGGTCGCTGGCCTGGGATAAAAAGGGGGACTGGTTGTCCCATACGGGCTATACAGGGACCTTTATCATGTACAATCGCCCCTTGCAAAAGGCCGCTATTTTCCTGTCGAATCGAACTTTTGAAAAGGACGTCCGTGCCCAGTGGAAGCTGGATAGAAACCAGGTCATGGCTCTGATTCGTCAGGTTTTGGAGGAAGAGGTGGAATGAGATATGTTCTTCTACTGAGAGGAATCAATGTTGGTGGTCGTAACAAAATCGTGATGGCGGAGTTACGTCAACAGGTCCTTGATTTAGGCTACGACCAAGTAGAAACCTACATTAATAGCGGTAATCTTTTCTTTGATTCAACCAAGAATAGAGGGGACATTGTTGCTGAATTTCAAACTTTTTTCACAGAAAGATACCCCTTTGTGGAGCAATTTGCTCTACTAGACGCCCAAGATTATCAAGCAGAAATCGATCAGCTCCCAGCTTGGTGGCAAGAAGAATTGGCGAGAAAGGATGTCTTGTTCTATACAGATAGGAGTCAGAAGACTCTGATTGAGGACTGGGTGAGCCAGCTGGATTTAGGAGAGGAGATTATTTACTTTGGGCAGACGGCTCTCTTCTGGGGTAAATATGATGAGCAGTCTTATTTGCAGACGGCCTATCATAAAAAGCTGGCCAATCAAGTTTTTTACAAGAGCCTAACCATTCGCAATCACAAGACCTTTGCCAAACTGGCGGAGTTTTTGGAAAAATGAAGAAGGAAATGAAGGGAAACGACTTGTGACTGTTTTCCTTTTTTACATTCTTGACATCAAATTGTCATCAGTTTTCAATTTGCTTGAGATTTTAGCGTGATAGAGTGAAAGAGAGGTAAAGGAGAGATTCTATGAAACAATAACATACTAAGATTAGTAGTGAGGAAATCTCCGACGGGAGAAAGTATTCACTACTAATCTGAGTTTTTTTTGAACTGGTTCTGTATCCTTCCGAAAATCCTCTATACACCCTTCCGTTCTCTCCCTATCCTTCCGCAATTTATGGGAGGATAGTTTTGATACAACAAAAAGGACCTGCATGTGCAAGTCCTTTTGTCTTTGTTTGATTAAGCTTGACCTGAAACTTCAGCAGCGTGGTCATCCATTGAAAGAACTTCGTGGAAGACACGTTGTGTCAATTCAGTTTTTTGCTCTTTAGTGAGGTATTTAGTGTTTACGCAGTATCCAGAGATACGAACGATAACATCCTCACCAGCCATGATTTTCTCGTAAACGTCGTTCAAGTCCATAACGTTCAAGTTCACGTGCTGACCACCTTGCTCGAAGTATCCGTCAAGGATAGTCACCAAGTTAGTGACTTGCTCATCGAAGGTCTTACCAAGAGCTTTTGGAGAAACCTGAGTTGTCAATGAGATACCGTCGTTGGCATGGTTGAAGTTGAGTTTAGAAAGGGTGTTCAAGTTTTGCAACCAACCACCACGAGATTTAGAAGTTGGGTTAGCACCTGGTGGGAAGAATTCTACTTTAGAAGTGTTGACAGAGCCATCTTCGTTGAGGAATACACCACGGTGTACAGGTGAGTTACCAGTTTGTTTAGAGTAGGCAACGTTTGATGTGATAGTCAAGATAGATACAGCAGCTTCTGCATTCTTGTAAAGTTTCTTGTTAGCAAGACGAGTATAGAATGCTTCCATGAGCCATTTTGCAATGTCATCTACACGGTCATCGTCCTCACCGTAACGTGGGAAGTCACCCGTTACTTCGTAATCGTAGATGAAGCCATCTTCGTCACGGATTGGTTTCACTTGTGCATACTTGATAGCTGACAATGAGTCAACAGTGTTTGCGAAACCACAGATACCGAAGCCCATGTTTGCACGGAGGTGAGTTGGCAAGAAGGCCATTTGAACAGCTTCGTAGTTGTACTTGTCTGTCATGAAGTGGATGATGTTCATGGCATCAACGTAAGTGTCTGTCAACCAGTCAAGGGCTTTTTCAAAGTTTGCGATAACTTGGTCGTAGTCAAAGACTTCAGAAGTGTTTGGTTCAACGCCGTCAAATACTTTATAGTCTTTGTGAACATCATCGTAACCGTTGTTCCAGCTTGAAAGAAGGGCTTTCAAAACGTTAACACGCGCACCGAAGTACTGGATGTTGTGGCGTTTGTCTTCGCTTTCTGGGTCAAGTGGAGACACACAGCAAGAGATACATGACATTTCACCATAACCGTCTTTGGCCATTGTTGTTACACCTTCGTATTGGATAGAAGAGTGTTTGTGGCTCATTGCCATACAGTAGCGACGGAAAGCGTATGGAAGTTGGTCAGACCAAAGAACTGTCAAGTTTGGCTCTGGAGAGTTACCGATGTTGTCAAGTGTGTTCAAGAAACGGTAGTCCATCTTCGTAACACGGTGACGACCATCGTTACCCATACCTGCCATAGATGTTGTAAGGAAAGTAGGGTCACCAGAGTAGATTTCGTCGAAGGCTTTTGTACGAGCAAATTTCACTGTACGAAGTTTCAATACGAAGTCATCAACAAATTCTTGGATTTCTGATTCAGTAAATGTACCACGAGCCAAGTCACGTTCTGCGTAGATGTCAAGAACGATTGGCACACGACCAAGAGAAGTTGCTGCACCGTTGATAACACGGCAGACTGCCATGAAGGCGATGTTGGTCCATTGGATTGCTTCTTTTGTGTTCATCGCAGGTTTGCGAACATCAACACCGTACAAGTCACCCAAGCGAACAACTTGTTGAAGAGCTTGGTACTGCATGTTGATTTCTTCGCGAAGACGGATTGACTCTTCATCGATTTCAGTGATGGCATTCCAGTCAGCTACTTTTTCTTCCATCAAGTAGTCAGCTCCGTAAAGGGCCAAACGAGCATACATACCGATGATACGGCCACGTGAATAAGCATCTGGAAGACCAGAAACGTGGTGTGAGTGGCGAGCACGGCGGATGTCAGCTGTGTAGGCACGGAAGATACCGTCGTTTACAGTTGTAGCGTGTTTTGTATAGATTTCATGGATAAGTGGGTCTGGAGTATAGCCGTTTTCGATAAGCGTTGTTTCAGCCATACGGATACCACCACGTGGCATGAAGTTAAGTTTGAAGAGCTCATCGTTTTGGATACCAAAGATGAGTTCGTTCTCTTTATCAATGAAACCTGCTGGGATGTCAGCAATAGAGGTAGCACGATCTACGTCCATTGGGAAACGAGTGTCCTCGTAACCAGCTTTTGTTTCTTCAATGATTTTTTTGATATGAAGTGAACGCTCAGTTGGACCTGCAAGGAAGCTTTCATCTCCATCATATGGAGTGTAGTTAGCTTGAACGAAACGTGTTACGCTAGCTTTTTCTTGCCAGTCTACACCTTTAAAGCCTTCCCAGGCTTGAGCGAAAATGTCTTCAGTAACATTTTTTGTTTTCACTTTTGTTGACATGAGGGTTCTCCTTTTAGATAGTTTTGTTTTTCACATATTTTAGTATATCATATGTAAGCACTTTCTTCAAGACAAAACACTGAAAAATAAATTGGAATTTTTTCCAAGTAGATGGAAATAGTATCCATTCATCCAGTTATCTATCTTTCTGAACATTATTATATTAAAATATTCAACAATGGTCAAACATAATGGATTGATATATTGACAAAGAAAGCGTTATCATGTAGAATGTATGTGTATATTATATTAATAACAAAAGATAAAAGGAGGCAGACGATGAGAGCTTACTCTAAGGAATTATTTTCTAAGAAGAATAGATATTCAATTAGAAAATTGACAGTAGGTGCGGCGTCAGTTATCGTAGGAATTTCTCTATTTTCAGGTGGAACAGTATTGGCAGAGGGAACAGCACTTGCCGATACTCCTGTTGAGACGATAGAAAACAACGATGTTAGCAATACAAATGAAGGAGTTGTGGATCAAGATAGCTCCCAAACAGACGAGGTAGTTGGTTCTGAAATAGAAGCTGCGCGGACGGAAATGAATTTTGCCCAGTCAGAATCTCAAGAAGTCGCTGCGGAATGGACGCCAACTTCTACACCGGCTGGTACAGTTGAGGTCGTTGAAGAAGAAGGAATTCGTTACAACCGCTTGTCTTCAGTTGATGGTCAGGACAATTCGACAAATATCGGAACATTTGAAAATCCTGACTTGAAGATGAATGCAGATGGCAGTGCGGAGGTATCATTGTCATTTGTAGAACGCTCTGAACCAGCACAGGCTCGCTTTGGTGTCTATCTGAACCATACTGATCAGAATAAGCATGTCTTAGTTGGTTATGATAAAGATGGTTGGTTCTGGGAGTACAAGTCTCCAAGCGGAAGCACGTGGTATCAAGGTCAACGGGTACCAGCTCCTGAAAGAAATGTTCTCTATGATTTAAGTGTCAATTTAACACCTACTGGTGAGATTTCGGCATCCATTCTTTCAGATTCCATGACCGAGGCACAGGAATTGTTTGCGGCTCAGCAAATTCCCGAAGCAGCTTGGAATGATTTAAAGAATACCTTATCAGCTAAATTAAAAGTTACTAGCCGTAATACTGATCGTACAGTGGTAGATATTGTTGCTAAAAACCAAGAGGGAGTTTCAGAAACAGCTAGCCAGCCAACAACTCCTGCTACAACAGGTACAGGGACACCAACAACTCCTACTGCTCCAACTACACCAACTCCAGTAGCAACTGAAAATACAGCTCCTACAACCATTGGTCCAGACTGGCGTCCAGCATCGACTGTTCAAGGGACAGTTGATGTTGTAGAAGTAAATGGTGTTCGCTATAATGCCCTTGCTTCTACTACATCTAATAACAATTCTGAGAATGCAGCCTTGTTTGTTAAAGAAGGCTTGACAGTAGATGCTTCGGACAACGCCAACCTTGCAGTAACCTTTGTGGAAAATTCAGAAGCAGGTCATGGTCGTTTTGGTGTCTATTTGAAACACAGAGATGAACGCAACCATATCTTTGTCGGCTATGATAACGGTGGATGGTTCTGGGAATACAAGGTAAATGGTCAAGGCAATTACCTCAGCAATCGCAGTGTTCAAGCACCAACTAAGGGAAGCACCAACCGCCTAGAGATTTCTTATAAGTCAGACGGACAATTAAATGCGACTGTCAATGGTCAGAACTTATTTGATACCTATACAGTCGGAACAGAAGTTCGTCAAGCCTTGGCAAATGACAAGCGCATTGCCTTGAAATTGGGAACCTATGGTCAACAACTAACCAAGGTTAACGTGGTTGCAGACAACCAAGACGGTGTCAAACCAGTTGAGACAACAGCAGAAGATGCAATTGTACTAAATGATAGCAATGTTTCCTACGAGACCCTTGCTTCAGATGTTCTTACTGCTAAGATTGACCGTGCCTTCCCACGTATCAAAGAATATACGATGCAGGGTGAAAAGGTTTATGGTCAAGTCAATCCAATCCGTACCCTCAGAATCAATGATTACGAAGTTACACCAACAGTTACTTTCAATAAGGTAAGTGACAGAGTTGCAGAGTATGTTCTAGATGTTGTTGATGAAGCTAAGAAACTAAATGTCGCTATCAAGGTTAAGGTAGAGGTTGCTGGAAATGAGTTGCACTTTGATGTGACAGAAGTAAACAACCGTAACCAAGTAACTCCTGGTCAGACCATTGATGATGTCGCTAAATTGGTACAAAGTATCTCCTTTGCCAATAATAACTTAGTATCGGTAGCTAGCACACAGGCTGGTGCTAAGTTTGACGGTGCACGTATGTCTACCAATACTCACCAAACAGGTGATCGTCACGTAGATGTGCAAGACAATACACCAAGCTCTAGTGCAGGATTTATGTATGGATTTGTTTCTACTGATAAGCTAGCTGCTGCGGTATGGAGCAATTCACAACACGGTACAGGTGGTGCAGATGACTTTACTCGTCTGACTGCAAACAGCGAACGGTACAGTCTAAATGGTGAAACAGGTGTCCACTACGGTATTGCAAGCTCACCTTGGCAGTGGCAAAAGGCACATAACAGTGTTGTATATCCAGCCTACACCTTGGAATTACCAAGTGCTAAGGTTGTCTTTACAAAAGATGCTAACGAAGACAATGTGGTAGACTGGCAAGATGGTGCGATTGCTTACCGTCAAATTATGAACAATCCAAAAGGGCATGAATACGTACCAGAATTGGTAGCTTACCGTATTGCCATGAACTTTGGCTCACAAGCGCAAAACCCATTCTTGATGACCTTGGATGGTATTAAGAAGATTGCTCTTCATACAGATGGTCTAGGTCAAAGTGTTCTTCTTAAAGGGTATGGTAGTGAAGGTCATGACTCTGGTCACTTGAACTATGCAGATATTGGTAAACGTATCGGTGGCACAGAAGACTTCAAGACTTTGATTGAAAAATCGCAACCATATGGTGCAAAATTAGGTATTCACGTTAACGCATCTGAAACCTATCCAGAATCTAAATACTTCTCTGAAGAAATTCTTCGTCGTCACGCAAATGGCGAGTATGTTTATGGCTGGAACTGGATTGACCAAGGTATCAATATCAGTGGTCACTATGATTTGGCTCACAACCGTCTGAAACGTTGGGAAGATTTGAAGAAAGAATTGGGCGACGGCTTAGACTTTATCTATGTCGATGTATGGGGTAACGGCCAGTCTGGTGGCGAAAATGCTTGGGAAACCCATATTCTTTCTAAGGAAATCAATATGCAGGGTTGGAGAAATGCCTTTGAATGGGGCTATGCAGGTGAGTATGACTCGACCTTCCAACACTGGGCAGCAGACTTGACTTATGGTGGATACCGTCTAAAAGGTATTAACAGTAACATTGTTCGCTTTATTCGCAACCACCAAAAAGACTCTTGGGTTGGTGATTACCCGGCTTATGGTGGTGCGGCCAACTATCCACTTCTCGGTGGTTACAATATGAAAGACTTTGAGGGTTGGCAAGGTCGTAGCGATTACAATGGCTATATCACAAACCTCTTTGCTAATAACCTCATGACCAAGTATATCCAGCACTTTAAGGTAACAAGCTGGAAGAACGGTACACCAGTTACCATGACAGACCATGGTGAAACCTACAGATGGACACCTGAAATGGAAATTGGTCTAGAAGATGAAGATGGTAACAAACTCTTGCTCAGACGTAAGTCAAATGATGTGAGCAATGAAGGCTATCGCCAACGTACAGTAACCTTGAATGGTCGTACAATCCAAGATGGTAGTGCCTACTTAGTTCCATGGAACTGGGATGCCAATGGTCAGGATCTTGAAGCCAAAGATCATAAGATGTATTACTTCAACACTGCTGCAGGTGCTACAACCTGGACCCTACCTTCAGATTGGACTGGTAACAAGGTTTACCTCTACAAACTTACTGAGCTTGGTAAGACAGATGTTCAAGAATTGGCAGTAACAAATGGTCAAATTACCATTCAAGCTGATGCAAATGTGCCGTATGTTCTTTATAAATCTCCTCAGACAAATCCAGAGATGTCCTGGAGCGACGGCATGCATATCTATGACCAAGGCTTTAACTCAGGTAAGCTAGACCATTGGACAATTGATGGTGATACTAGCAAGGCTACTTTGGTCAAATCCCAAGGTGCCAACGATATGCTCCGTATCCAAGGTAATACATCCAAAGTTAGTCTCAGTCAAAAATTGACTGGTCTGAAACCAAATACCAGCTATGCAGCTTATGTAGGGGTAGACAACCGCAGTACAGCAAAAGCTAGCATTACAGTCAATACAGGCAGTTCAGAAGTTACAAACTATACAAATGAGTCTATTGCTCTTAACTATGTAAAAGCCTATGCTCATAATACATTGCCACAAAACGCAACGGTTGAGGATACAAGTTACTTCCAAAACATGTATGTATTCTTCACAACTGGAGACAATGTGGATAATGTACGCTTGACCCTATCTCGCGATGCAGATGCTGCAGCAACCTATTTTGATGAAATTCGTGTCTTTGAAAATGACTCAACCATGTTCGCAGGTGGTCACAATACAACTGCAGGTACCTTCAAGCAAAACTTTGAGAATGTTCCGCAAGGTATTTTCCCATTTGTTATCGGTGGTATTGAACGAGTTGAGGACAACCGTACTCACCTTGCAGAAAAACATGCTCCATACACTCAACGTGGCTGGAATGGTAAGAAAGTGGACGATGTCATTGAAGGCACTTGGTCACTCAAGACAAATGGTCTGACAGCTCGCAATAGTATTGTTTACCAAACTATTCCACAAAACTTCCGCTTTGAAGCTGGCAAGGCCTATCGTGTAAGCTTTGATTATGAAGCAGGTTCTAATGGAACTTATGCCTTTGCTATCGGTGAAGGACGTTATAACAATGATGCTGGTAGCCTAACGCTGAATCCATTGAACAATTCATGGGAAGATAGTGACAAGGCTAAGAAAGCAAGCTTCTTAGTTACAGGTGCAGAGTCTGGCAATACTTGGGTTGGTATCTTCTCAACTCGCCGTGGTGGTGATACCAAGGGAGATACTAGTGGAAACGCCAACTTCCGAGGCTACAATGACTTTATGCTGGATAATCTGGTGATCGAAGAAGTTACCTTGACTGGTCACTTGTTGACAACGGATTACTATAACTTGAATACTCCTGTCTTGAATGAAAACTATACTCAAGCAAGTTTGGCACCATACAAAGAAGCTTTGTTAGCAGTGTCTGCAGCTCCTGAGGATATTAGTATCGAAGACGCTCGTACCTTGATTGCTACTGCCAATACAGCCCGTCAAAATCTTCAAGTGAAGAAAACAGCAATTACAAATGAAGATATTGGCTTGGCTCAGGCTAACGCTCAAGAAGGTGAAGAAATAGCTAAAGCCTTTGACGGCAATCCGTCTACTATCTGGCACACACCATGGAATGGCCGTCATATTAATGAGCCAGTGACAGTTAACCTTCGTAGACCAGTTGACATTCAACGTTTTGAATATGTGCCAAGACAATCAGGCCGCAACGGTATCTTGAAAGCATTGACATTGGTGATTACTGATGATCAAAACGTGGAACATACCTTTACTGGTGCGGATTGGGCAGCAACAAGTGCTACTAAGACAATTGATTTCGGTAAGACAATTAAGGCTAAGAAGATTGTGATTACAGGTACCGCCTCATACGGTGATACTGCAGATCAATTTATGTCTGCTGCTGAATTCCGTTTCTTGACACCTGTTCAGGAAGAAGCCACCCTTGATAAGGCACCTTATGAAGCAGCCCTTGCGGCCGCACGTTCAGCAGGTAAGACAGCTCTTGTCAAAGAAGTAGAAGACTTTATGGCTTCTGTCGAAGCTGCAAATCTTTTGACAGCAAATATCTTAGATGCTACAGTTGCTCGCTTGAATGCTACAGAAACACCTGCAAATCCAGGCAATACGACAGGTACTACTACCGAAACGCCTGCAAATCCAGGGAATACAACAGAAACTCCAACACCAGATACTGGAGAAACACCAGTTGATAAGCCGACAGAGACAGCTGTTAATACAGCAAATCTTGAGGCAGCAATTGCTAAAGCAGAGGCTTTAGACCAAGCAGCATATTCAGCAGAGGATTTAGCAGTTCTAACGGAATTACTTGAAAATGCTTTGGCAACCCTAGAGTCAACTAGTCAAGAGTTGGTAGACGATGCTACTCAGATGTTGAATGATTGGCTAGCAAGCCACACTACTCAACCAGCACCTGAGACACCTAAGCCAGGCACAGGTGAGAAACCAGCTGAAGAACCAGCAAACCCAGGCACAGGTGAGAAACCAGCTGAAGAACCAGCAAACCCAGGCACAGATGAAAAACCAGCTGAAGAACCTGAAAATCCAGGCACAGATGAAAAACCAGCTGAAGAACCTGAAAATCCAGGTACAGTTGAGCAACCAGTTGATGAGCCAGCAAACCCAGGCTCAGGTGAGAAGCCAGTTGATGAGCCAGTCAAACAAGATGAGGATATCGTCACTGCAAAAGGAGAAAGTACCAAAGCAGATCCTCTTCCGTTAGGGGAATTGCCACCGCTTGTGATTGCAAAAGGTGATAGTGTTAAAGCAGAACCATTACCTGCTTTCGATGGAGGCTTAGTTCCTAACTATGCTCCTACAGCAGCTGCTCTTCCAAGTATTGATCCTGCAAGCTTGGCGAAAGAAGCTGCTAGTCCAAAACCAGCAAAAGCTACTTCAGCTACTTTACCGCAAACAGGTGAAGAAACTGAACAAGGTCTTCTCCTAGCAGCTGGTTTGGTAGGTCTAATGGCTATGGCGGCTCGAAGAAGACGATTTGAGTAGTCATTTCAGAATAACATAGCTTGTTCTCCAAATACATTAGAGGTAGGTATCGGACCTGCCTCTTTTGTATTGTTTATCGAAGCTTTTCGCAAACTTATAGCAAAATGGAATTAGAAAGAGGACACGTCTAAGTTTATACATTTGAAAATTCTACTATCTAAAAATGCGAAGTAGTGGTGCTCTATCTACATCTGCGTCGCCTAGTCTGATTTTGATTTTCATTGAGTACTACTTGCCCGTCAATGTTCGCTTTATGAAAAAATTTGTTAGATAGGCTATAATATGTCTAGTAGTAAGGAGCAGAAAGGAGTATCTATGTTAATTTTTCCTCTAATCAATGATTTATCTCGAAAAATTATTCATGTTGACATGGATGCGTTTTTTGCTGCTATAGAGGTCAGGGACAATCCTGCTTTGAAAGGCAAGCCAGTTGTTATCGGGGCAGATCCGCGACTGTCTGGCGGTCGAGGAGTTGTGTCTACCTGTAGCTACGAGGCGCGTGCCTTTGGCATTCATTCGGCCATGTCCTCCAAGGAGGCCTATGAACGCTGTCCGCAAGCCGTCTTCATCTCTGGAAATTATGAAAAATACCAGGAAGTGGGGCGACAGGTTAGGGAGATTTTTCACCGCTATACGAACCTAGTAGAGCCCATGTCCATTGATGAGGCCTATCTAGATGTGACAGAAAACAAGCTGGGTTTAAGTTCGGCAGTTAAAATTGCCAAACTCATCCAATACGACATTTGGAATGAACTGCATTTGACTGCTTCTGCTGGTGTTTCTTATAATAAATTTCTAGCCAAGATCGCCTCGGATATGGAAAAACCGCATGGCCTGACCCTAATTTTGCCTGAGGATGCGATTGAAGTATTGGCTTCTCTGCCTGTTGAAAAATTCCATGGTGTCGGCAAGAAAACGGTCGAGCGCCTACATGATATGGGAGTTTACACAGGCAAGGATTTGCTAGACGTGCCAGAAATGGTCTTGATCGATCGCTTTGGGCGCTTTGGTTATGATTTGTATCGGAAGGCTAGAGGCATTTCAAATAGTCCCGTGAAAACCAATCGGGTGCGCAAGTCTATCGGTAAGGAAAGGACCTACCGCAAGCTCCTCTATCGTGATGAAGATGTCTTGAAGGAGCTAGTCAGCCTCTGTCAACGGGTGGCTGCCAGCTTGGAGCGCAATGAGAAACAAGGGCGAACCATTGTTCTGAAAATCCGCTATGGAGATTTTTCGACCCTGACCAAGCGACATAGTTTGGGAGAGGCGACCAATCAAGCTCAAGTTATAGAGAAAGAAATTCGTCAGCTTTTTGAAGAAGTTGGACAGGCTGAGAAAGGTGTTCGCTTGTTAGGAGTGACAGTTACCAATTTTATGGAAGGAGAAAGTAAAATTGCAAATTTCGAGTAGATTTACCATTGCTAGTCATATCTTGGTCTTGCTAGCCTTGGAGGGAGAAAAGGAAAAACAGACCAGTACTAGCATTGCAGGCAGTGTAGGTGTCAATCCAGTCATCATCCGCAATATTCTGTCTCAGTTGAAAGAGGCTGGTTTGGTTCAGGTGGCGCGTGGTGTAGGTGGCGCACGTTTGGCCCAAGATCCAGACAAAATTACCCTCCTTCATATTTATCAGGCTGTAGAGTTATTTGGAGAAAAGGGGAAACTTTTTGGTTTTCATGAACAACCCAATCCAGCCTGTCAGGTCGGCCGCAATATTCATCCCCTGCTAGATAGCCGTTTGGAAAATGCCCAGTCGGCTCTGGAAAGAGAGTTGGAACAAACGACCATTGCTGATTTATTGGCAGAATTATAGGTATACAATCATCCTCGTGATGATTTTTTTAAACTTTTAAGTTGTAATCTTTGACATTACAACGAATATAGTATAGACTAAGTATTGTAAACAAAGACATTACAACAGCAAGTGAGGTAAACAATATGAAAATCGCCATTATTGCAGCAAACGGTCAAGCAGGTCAAGTCATTGCCAAAGAAGCGGTAGAACGTGGTCATCAGGTGACAGCCATTGTCCGCTCTGAAAACAAGAGCGCAGCCCAAGAAGTGATCCAAAAAGATGCTTTTGCACTTAGCAAGGAAGACTTGGCGGGCTTTGATGTGGTTGTCAACGCCTTTGGTGCTTGGACACCAGAAACGCTACCAGATCACAGCCGTCTAGCAAGCCATTTGACAGACTTGCTTGCAGGCACCTCTACTCGCCTCTTGATTGTCGGTGGTGCAGGCAGCCTTTATCTTGATGATAGCCAGACAAGCATGCTCAAGGATGCTCCAGACTTCCCAGCGGACTACCTACCAGTCGCAGAGGCTATGGGCGCAGGTCTTGACATCTACCGTCAGGCGACAGCGGTCAACTGGACCTATATCAGCCCAGCCGCTGATTTTGATGCAGAAGGTCAAAAAGCAGGTGCTTATACCCTTGCTGGCGAGGTTTTCCAGGTCAATGCCCAAGGTGAAAGCTATATTAGTTATGTAGACTATGCTGTGGCCTTAGTAGATATTGCCGAAAAAGGTGGCTACCAGCAAGAACGTATTTCGGTTTTTGCCTCATAAAAATGTAGGAAAGATAGTTCCCATCGTGGAATTATCTTTTTTATTTTCAGTTTATATAGTATAATAATATGTACAAAAGAAAAAAGGAGTTCCCTATGATTCACTTGATTTGTCCCAATCCAGCCCTAGACCGTACGCTTCTTGTGGAGAAGATTGAAAAGAACATTCCCCTACGTCCGACGGAAGTCAGAGATTATCCAGGTGGCAAGAGTTTCAACGTAGCCTATGCCCTTCGAGAAAATGGAGTGACAGACTACACAATCCATACCATTTTAGGTGGACAGATCGGTCGCTACATTCAAGACCTCAATGTCCAAAAGGGAAATCAACTGCAGGTCGTTGAAAATGACCAGAACACAAGAACCTGCAATATTTACGTAGAAACCAGCACAGGCGATGTCGTTCTCTTCTATGAAAAAGGATTTGAACTGACAGAGAATCTGCTCAATCAATTCACCCAACAGATTGAAAAGAACCTACAGGCTGGCGATATCCTAGTCTTTTCAGGCAGTCTCATGAAGGGCATGCCGGATGATTATATTCAGCGATTTATTGAAAAATACCCAGAGGTCTTGACCATTGTGGATACCAGTGGACCAGCCTTACAAGCTGCTTATCAAGCTCGCCCAGCCCTGATCAAAATCAATAATGAAGAGCTCAAGGACATCTATCCAGAGCTGGATGAGGAAAGTCCGGAGGATATTTTGCGGATACTAAAAGAAGTCACACCGCATGAGAATATCATCATTACCATGGGTGGAAAGGGAAGTTTGGCTAAGATTGGCCAGCGTTTCTTCCGTATCCAGTCGCCTAAAAAAGAAACACGCAATCCTATTGCGGCAGGAGATTTTTACCTGGGCTTGCTAGTTAAAGGTATCAGCCAAGGGCAAGCCCCAGAAATCTTTTTGAAAGAGGCAGCAGCCTTTGCGACTGCCAACTGTCTCAACTATTTCCCAGAGGTTCAGTCTAAGCAGTTCCAGGAGATACTAGATCAGGTCTTGCTGACAGAATTATAGGAATAAGGGATTGATATCTAAGCGAATAGGTTTCATTTATGTTTTTTTCGGCCTGTTTTTCCTCGGATGTCCTATTTTCAGAAAAATTAAATAGACTAACTTTTCAAAAATACATTGACAAGAGTATATTTAAATGTTAATATAACAATATAAAAAGAAAACGTTTACATCATGGTTACTCTATTGATTACTGCTCAAAATAGAAAGGAAAAAGGAATGAAAAGAGTACTGAAGTTTTTAGCAATTGCTTTTGTAGGTTTGTTTCTGGTAGCTTGTGGAAAAGCGACGGAAAATTCTAGCAGCGGTTCTGACTCAGGATCAGGAAAAACTTACGAAGTCGGTGTTGCTATTTACAAATTTGATGACAACTTCATGACCCTCTATCGTGAAGAGTTAGATGCCTATTTCAAACAATTAAGTGAGAAAACAGGCAACAAGTATGTTTTGGATATCCAAGACGGTAAGCAAGACCAAGCTACCCAAACAGAGCAAATCAATACCTTTATTGCACAAGGTAAAGATGTTATCCTTGCAAACCTAGTTGACCCAACAGCTGCAGGTTCCATCATCAACTCAGCTAAATCAGCAGATATCCCAGTTGTTTTCATCAACCGTGAACCAGAAGTTGCTGAATTGGAAATCTGGCCTGGTAAAACAACTTACGTTGGTGCAGATGCTACCCAATCAGGTACCTTCCAAGGTGAAATCATCGCTGCAACTGAAAGCAAGGGTGATATCAATGGCGACGGTAAAGTACAATACATTACCCTCTTTGGTGACCCAGCAAACGTTGATGCTCAACAACGCACAACATACTCAGTAAAAGCTCTTGACGCCGCAGGTATCAAACGTGAAGCCTTGGCTGAGCCTTACCTTGCAAACTGGGATACAGCTAAAGGTCAAGAAGTAACCGCGGCTGCTTTGGAACAATTTGGTGACAAACTCGAAGTTGTTTTTGCAAACAACGACGGTATGGCAGTTGGTGCGGTAACAGCAATCAAGGCTGCAGGTCGTACAGTTGGTAAAGACATTTTGGTTGTTGGTGTAGACGCTATTCCAGATGCTATGGAACTTCTTGCCAAAGGTGAATTGACTGGTACAGTATTGAATGACCACTTCAACCAATCTCATACAGCAGCAAACGTTGCAGTTGAGTTGATGGAAGGTAAAGAAGTTTCTCCTTACTACTGGGTTGACTATGTAAAAGTTACAAAAGAATCTGACTCAGAATTGAAAGAAGCAGAAGCTAAAAAAGAAACAATCGAAGAAATCAAAAAACGTTACGCAGAACGTGAAAAAGAGTAGTCATTCTATGTAGTCAAATGAAGCCCTCTTCAGCTGACGAATGAGTAATCCATTTTGAAAAACGATGAGTGCGTTCTCACTATCTATGATTCCCTTGAAAAATGGTGATTGTACGTATAGTGAGAACTTATTTTTTTGGAAAGAGAGCTGGGAGAATGAGTGAATATATTTTAGAAATGAAACATATTACCAAGACATTTCCAGGTGTTAAGGCTTTGGACGATGTAACCTTTAAACTGCGTCCAGGAACCGTTCATGCTCTGATGGGAGAGAATGGAGCTGGGAAATCCACCCTCATGAAGTGTTTGTTTGGAATTTACCATCGGGACCAAGGGACTATTATCTTTGATGGCAAGGAAGTAGACTTCAAAGATTCCAAGGAGGCAATTGATGCAGGTGTTTCCATGATCCATCAGGAGCTTCAACCTATTCGCATGATGACCATTGCTGAAAATGTCTTTCTGGGGAATTATCCCCTTGGGAAGTTTAATCTGGTGGATCACGCCAAGATGAATCAGGATACTAAGGTTCTCTTGGAAGAGGTGGGTCTTTATGTAGATCCGCGCACCTTGCTGGATGCCTTGACTGTGTCGCAGATGCAATCAGTAGAGATTGCCAAGGCCATTTCCCACAATGCTAAGGTGGTGATCATGGATGAACCAACCTCCTCACTGACCAGCTCAGAAGTGGAAAAATTATTTGAAATCATTGCTCAATTAAAGGCAAAAAATATTGGTATCATCTATATCTCCCATAAGATGGACGAGATTCTTCGGATTTCAGATGACATCACCGTCATGCGTGATGGTCAGTATGTTGGTACCTGGCCAGCAGCGGAGATGACAACTGCAAAAATCATTCAAGCCATGGTGGGCCGGGAATTGACCAGTCTCTTCCCAGAGAAAACCAACAAGGTTGAAGAGGAAATTGTTCTTCGTTTGGAAGGCATGACATCGCCCAACCATCTTTCCTTTAAACAGGCTAGCTTTGAATTGAAAAAAGGCGAGGTTCTTGGAATCGGTGGCTTGGTTGGTGCCCAACGGACAGAATTGATGGAGGCTCTTTATGGTATTCGTGCCTTAAAACAAGGGAAGATTTTCATCAAGGGCAAGGAAGTTAAAATCAAAAATCCTGCGGCAGCCATTGCCAATAAGATTGCCCTCGTGACAGAAGATCGGCGCTATAATGGTATCTTTGGGGTTCTGTCTGTGTCAGATAATGCCTCGGTGGCCTCTTTAAATCAATATCTAGGTGCCTTTGGCCTCTTAGATGATCAGAAAATCAAAAAAGTGGTGGACCACAATGTGGAACGTCTGCGCGTGAAAACACCGACCACCAAAACTCATATCGAAAGTCTTTCAGGAGGAAACCAGCAGAAGGTGATTCTTGCCCGCTGGTTGGCTAATGATCCAGACATTCTCATCTTGGATGAACCAACTCGAGGGATTGACGTTGGGGCCAAGTATGAGATTTATCAAATCATTAACAATCTAGCTGCGGAAGGCAAATCCATTATCATGATTACATCTGAAATGTCTGAATTGTTGGGCGTTTCAGATCGAATTATGGTCATGTGTGAAGGACGGATTTCTGGTTTCTTGGATAAGGAAGAAGCGACTCAGGAATCTGTCATGAAGCTAGCTACCAAATTTATGACTGGCAATCAAGGAGGAGATGACAATGCCTAAACTAGCGACAAGAGCTGATCAAAACTTTCATCTAGGAGAGTTCCTAACCAAGAACTCCATGTATATCGTAGTTGCAGCTATGATTTTATATACTGGACTGACCCAGGATAATTTCTTTACCCTTGGGAATGCGGCCAACATTATGGCCAACACCTCTGTCCGCTTTATCATTGCTCTGGGGGTATCAGGTTGCTTGATTATTCGTGGTACTGACCTATCAGCTGGTCGGATTGTGGGCTTGACAGCCATTATCACAGCAACCTTGGTGCAACGTCCTGACTTTGCCCAAAAATTCTTCCCAGACCTACCTGACATGCCGATTTTCGTACCACTTTTGGCAGCCCTAGCTGTCGGTGCCCTACTCGGCTTGCTCAATGGTGCTATCATTTCTTTCCTCAGCGTGCCACCATTCTTGGCGACCTTGGGAACCCAGATTATGACCTATGGTTTTGTCTTGATTTATTCCCAATCCAAACCAATCGGTACCTTTAAGGATGAATTTGTAGCTATTGGTCAAGGTAAGTTGTTTGGTTTCATTCCTTATATCACTATCATAGCAGCCCTAGTTGGTCTGGCCATGTGGGTTCTTTACAACAAAACCCGCTATGGTAAGTACATGTATGCAATCGGTGGTAATGAAAATGCCGCAGAAGTTTCTGGTGTCAATGTTCGCTTGTCTAAAATCAAGATTTTCCTACTCGCAGGCTTGCTTTATGGTCTAGCAGGTTTCCTACTTTCTGCTAAGACAGGTTCAGCTGGTGCTGGTGCTGGTATGGGTTATGAGTTGGATGCCATTGCTTCGGCTACAATCGGTGGTGTATCAACTGCCGGTGGTCAGGGTACTGTTCCAGGTATTCTCCTAGGGGTCTTTGTCTTTGAATTGCTCAAAGTCTGCTTGACCTACTTGGGTGTAACTCCAGATATGACCAACGTTATCCAAGGTATCGTTATCGTCGTAGCTGTGGCACTGGATATCCGTAAGACATTGGTTAAGAAATAAGGATAAAGGATACAATAGAGAGATAGTGCGTAAGTTTGCCTATAGCTTGTATTTAATATGTATCAAGAAATGTATGTGGCTAGAAAATGGCTACATGCATTTTCTTCATTCCTACGGTTTGAAAATTGGATTTTTCTACTTGGTGTCTGTTAACCAGTTGTGGTAAGATAGAGGTAATTATGGTTGAAAGAATTAGCTTTCAAACACGGAACTGAGGTGCAGGTTTTACTAAAGTACGGCAAAGCGAAAGTGACAATGCACCAAAGTAATTCAAATGACGATATATTCTTCGAAAATCAAAATTATCCATTGTCAGGAGCCTAGATGAACTCCGGTTCTTTCTTTAGATTCATTTCCGAGTCTATTTTTGATTTTCATTGCGTATTAGTCATTCTTCTACATTTTCGAATCAGGGTTGGTTTACGATTTATGAAACAAATGAAAAATAAAAAAGGTATCTTGATTTTTCTAAGTCTGCTTATAGCACTTGGTCTTACGACGACGGCTTTTTTCCTACAAAATAATGAGGAAAAATCAAGTCTAGCTATCCAGACTACATCCTCCACCCAGGAGCTTGCATCTTCAAGTGAAAAAGTTTATCAGCTGTCTGATGAAGAAAAGCAGGGCTTGAAAGATCAATTTGATAGTTTAAAGGCTATCAATCCTGACACGATCGGCTATATTTATGCTCCGGGTACAAAGTTGGATGAGCCGGTTGTACAGACGACGGATAATGCTACCTACCTTTACAAGCTATTTGATGGTTCTGGTGAAGATCCCTATATGGGGACGGTTTTTATGGATATGGACAACAAGAGTGATTTTTCTGACCAGTTGACCTGGTTGTTTGGTCATGCTAGAGGATCCCTGGTTCCAGACAATCGCATGTTTAATGATGTCAATTTCTATGATGACCAGCAGTATTTTGATCAGCATCCTTTTGTCGTTGTTCGTACACCAGAAAAAATTCATTATTATCAGGTTGCCTTTATGATTATTGTTCCAGAAACGACCTCTTTCTATCGAACAAGTTTTGATAGTTCTCAGCAGTTCGTAGAACAATTAATAGCAGTACGTGAAGGAGCTGTGACTAAAGACGACTCGATTGTGATTAGTGAAACCGATCGTTACTTGGTTCTATCAACTTGTCGGGAAGAGGATGTTACCATCCGTGCCAATCTATATCTCCGTGAAATACCGGAGTCAGAACTAGTGGATTTCCTTGCGGTCAATAAGGAAAAATTGAACTATGTTCCAACTCGTTAGTTATCAAAGTATAGTGCAAATCATCTGATTAGGAAATAATCAGGTGATTTTTCTAGGTTCATCCTAATTTTTACTTTTAAGGATAAAATGATTGTTAAATACTGGATTTTTCTGGTATAATGACAGTATTATGAAAAATGCAAAAAGTAGATTTGGAAAAAGAAATAATTGTCGGATTGAGAAAAATAGGAAACCACGTCGGGTTCCTGCTCAACATGATCGTGCCAGCATTCATCAGCGCTATCCACGACCAAATGGATCAATTGAAATCATCCAGTTTAACAGTGAGCCTGAGTTGGAGAATCTAGCACAATCAACTGCAACATCGGATTTGGAAAATACTTCAACTATTGATAACGTATCCTTGCTAGATAGTTTATCATCTACAGAAGTTTTCCAGGAAGAAAGTATACAAGAAACAGATCAGGAAGAGGCTCAAACCTTCTTTGGGAAGTGGAAGATACCTTTGTTTATCTTAGGACTTATCAGTTTAGTTGGTATTGGTATAGCATGGATTTTGGGAATGGGAGGCCTAAAATCATTTACGGAAAAAACAGATTCATCCACAGCTTTCCAAACTGAACAGTCTTCTAGTGAGGAGGTTAAACCAGTAGCAAAATCACAGGAAGCCAAACAATTGGTCATGCAGGAAGATTTGGCCTATATGGACAGCCTCTACCTCTACTATGACTACCCTAATTTGAGTTTGGAAGACACAGTGAAGGCCTACTTGACTGAACAAGGTTTGGATCCTTCACAAGTTGCCTTTACCTACAAAAACTTGAAGACCAATGAAGTCTTCTCTATGAATGATAGCCAGTTGATGACAGCCGGTTCTACCTATAAACTACCTTTGAATATGTTGGTGGTAGATGCAATCGAAAAGGGAGAAGTATCGGCAACGGAATCTTATGATATCACTGCAACAACATACGAAAATCAAGCCGAGCGCGATGCCTACGTGGCTAACTATAATGGTCAGATGACTATTGCAGATATGCAGTATGGTTCAATCGTAGTTTCTGAAAATACTCCTGCCTACGCCTTGGCTGAAAGAATAGGTGGTATGGATCAGGCCTATGCTCAGTTTGAACGTTACGGTGTTTCGAAAAATAAAGAAGTTCCTACCATTTCTTTGGATGGAAATAAAACTACCACAAGTTATTACACTCATGTTTTAGACTATCTGTACAAGCATCAAGATAAATATGTCGATTTATTAGGCTATTTAGATCAAGCCTTTACAGGGCAATGGCTAGAAGAATATGTTCACGGTGTGACTATCTATCAGAAACCGGGCTTTGTTCGGGAGGCTTTAAATATTGATGCGATCGTCATGGAAGAGACACCATACAGTATTGCTCTTTATACTTCTCATTTCGGAGGTGCATCTGAAGATGACGTAGAAATTGATGCGATGGGTTACAACCAACTTGTTGCCCTGACTTATGTTATCAACGAGTGGCATCGAGTAAATATGAATCCTGCTAAAGATGTAACTACAGCAGGGACAGCAACTGAAACAACAACAGAACAAAATGATGGAAACTAGGCTTGTCCTAGTTTTTTTCTTTTAAAATTCCCAACTTTACTTCATTAAAATATTTGTAAAAAAATGCCATAAAATCCTTGACAAAAATATCGGGGGGGGGTATAATATTTTTGACCCTGTTTACATAAGTACATTGGGCCAATGTTGTGCCTGGATAATCATATAAGATTATTGAGGTATTTCATCTATATAGAGATTATATAAAAAAGGGAAGGTGACATATATGTCAACAAAGAAAACGTATCTTTTGAGAAAAACTTCAATCGGTTTGGTATCATTGGCTGCTCTTGCAGTAGTAGGAACTACTGTATCGGCTAATGAAATTGGTGTTGCAACAGCACATGGTACAGGTGCTTATGCTGATCCAATTCCAACATTCAACATCAATACAGGTGAATTGACAGCTAAAGGTAGCAGTGTTTTGAACTCTGACTACAAACCAGCCTTGGATCCAAGTACGGTGGACATCACTAAACATGGCGAGGGTGTGACTGCGGAACTTCCAGAAGTAGCACTTGGTTTTGACAATGGTGAGCCATATGTTTATGCACACGGTACAGGTGTGGCTGCATCAGTAGAATTGCCAGCCTTAGACCCAAGTACAGTAGATATCACTAAACATGGTGAGGGCGTAACAGCACCTGCTTTGAATGAAGTAGCAGTTGCCTTGGATGAAAATGGTTTGTACTTTACAAACACACCAGTAGAAGCTCCAAAAGCAGAAGCACTTCCAGAAGTGCAAGTTGGTGGCAAAGATGGTGAATACTATCTATATGCTAAAGGTGAAAGTACAACTGCAGCAGAACTACCAACAATTGATCCAGCAACACTTGGGGCTCCTACAGAGACAGCTAAGGGTGAAAGTGTGACTGCACCTGCTCTTCCAGCAGCAGAATTACCTGCTTTGGAAACAGCTAAAGGTGAGGGCGTAACAGCAGAAGAATTGCCAGCAGTAGAAGTTTCTAAAGATGAAAACGGTGAGTACCTATCATCAAAAGGTACAGGTGTAACAGCACCAGAACTTCCTGCGATTGATCCAGCAACACTTAAAGAAACACCTGCAGCAGCTCCTAAAGCAGCAGCTTCTAAAGCGACTACAGAAACATCATCTGCAAAACTTCCAGAAACTGGTGAGGCTTCATCTGCAGTATACTTTGTTACTGCCTTGGGTCTTCTTGGTGCAGCAGTAGTTGCGAAGAAAAAAGAAATCTAAGAAATCAACTATCTCATCTCGGAAGAGGTTGGACATATGTCCAGTCTTTTTTCTTTCTTCTATTTTTGTTTTTACTATATAGTAGTTTGAATGGAGTAACCTACTGTCTCGGTTTCATTAGTTCCTTGTCTGAAAGTTAATGTATTCGACTATATTTCTAACTAACAATCATTTAATATTAACATATTGAATAAAATAAAAAGTTGGGTTATAATATAGCTGACGCAAACTATAAAAACGCTTACACTCATGTTTTTAAGCCATTGAAAATAAGAGTGAATGAAAAAATAGAAGGAGTTGACTAGATGAAACGAAGTTCCAAAGACTTGTTTGATAAACGTGAACGGTTTTCTATACGACGCTTAAGTGTAGGAACTGCATCCGTTGTTGTAGGTTGCTTATTGTTTGGTACCCAGCTGGCACAGGCTGAGTCAATTGACGGTGGCAATCCAGGTGTAGAGTCTATATTAGACTCAGATACAGGTAGCGTTGCCCCAGAGGAGAGCAAGCCTACTACCCTAGATACTGCAAATCCCGCTACAGCGGAAGTGGATGTAAAAGAGGAAAAATTAGTAGCTGAAGAGGCAGGAACAGCTGAACTAGTATCCGAAAAAGAAGTAGCAGCAAGATCTGAGGAGGTTACAGAGGAAGTTTCAGCCCCAGTAGTTGAAGAGAATATTCCAGAAACTCTTCAATCAGCTGAAACAAGCATTGAGCATCCTTCTTTCAGCCTTTCCAATGCAGAGGAGAGGGCAGTGTCTACTCCTCTTTCTACAACAAGTAGCCAGACAAGTAACCAGGTAAATGCAGTTGAAACTTGGAACAAGATTACCCATATCACAGATACTGACCGTTCGATTCATTTCGATAATGATTGGAAGTTCCAGTTGGGTGCTCAGGCTACTGCTGCTCAGAAGGGCTATGATGATTCCAGCTGGCAGTCTTTAGATTTGCCTCACGATTTTAGCTTGACTCAGGATTATACCCCAAGTGGAGAAGCAGAGAGTGGCTATAAATTAGGTGGAACTGGCTGGTATCGGAAGAATTTCACCGTTAGTCCAGAAGTTGCTAATGGTCGGGTAGAATTGCACTTTGATGGTGCCTATATGGAAACAGAGGTATTTATTAACGGTACTTCATTAGGCACTCATACCAATGGTTACAGTCCTTTCACTTTTGATTTGACAGGACATGTTCGGGCTAATGAAGAAAATACCCTGGCTGTAAAAGTGGTCAATAATACACCAAGTTCCCGCTGGTATTCTGGTAGTGGTATCTATCGTTCTGTTCAATTAAATGTGACTCCTAAGGTCCACCTCGCTGAATATGGAGTGGTGGTTAAAACACCAAATCTGAAAGAAAGTCAGAGCCAACATCAGCCAGCAAGCATAGAAATTGCGACAAATATCAATAACGTGAGTGATGCAACAGCTCAGGTTAAGGTCAAAACAACCTTGTTTGAACGCAATGCAGATGGTAGTCTTGGTAGACAAGTGGCAGAAGCAACTAGCTCAGTACAGGCAGTAGCAGCCAATGCTAGTGGTAGCTTGTCCACAAATCTTAGTCTGACAAATCCAAAGTTGTGGTCTGTTGATAGTCCAAACCTATATATTGTCAGGACAGAAGTGTTTGACGGAGAAACCAAACTCCAAACACGTGAACAAGAAACAGGTTTCCGCTACATTGAGTTTGATAAGGATACTGGCTTTAAACTAAATGGCCAGAAGATGAAGCTACAAGGGGTATCGATGCACCATGACCAAGGTGGTCTGGGAGCAAGAGCCTATTATGATGCCATTGAGCGACAGGTTGAAATTCTGAAGGGAATGGGTGTCAATGCCATTCGTGTGACCCATAACCCAGCAGCGCGTGCTTTGAAAGACATTGCCAATCGCAAAGGGATGTTACTGATTGACGAGGCCTTTGATACTTGGGAGCATGCAAAGAATGGGAATACCCATGACTATGCCCGCTTCTTCAATACACAGATTGGACAAACAGCCAATAAATTAGTTGGTGCAAGCTCTAGCCAGACTTGGGCGGAGTTTCATATCAAGCAAATGGTGAAAAGTGGTATCAACGACCCGGCCATTATCATGTGGTCAACTGGTAATGAGGTCATGGAAGGTTTCTCAGCTAATGTCAATAATTATCCTCAGGTTATTAGGAAGTTGATTGATTGGGTAGCTGCAGTTGACCCGAGTCGACCAGCCACTTTTGGCGATAATATGCTGAAGCGTCGCAACCCAAATTCGATTGGCATGGCGGACGTTTTAACGAACAATAATGGTATTGTCGGTTTTAACTATGCTAATGGAGCTCAATATGATGCCGCTAGACAAACCAATCCAAATTGGATAATTTATGGTTCCGAAACAGCCTCATCAGTCAATAGTCGTGGGGTGTATAATGTAAAAAATGGAACACAACGTTCTGACAAACAGTTGACTGCCTACGATCAAAGCAAGGTTGGTTGGGGACACTATGCAAGTGAGGCTTGGTATGACACTATTGTTCGTGACTTTGTAGCTGGTGAATTTGTTTGGACTGGTTTTGACTACCTAGGTGAGCCAACGCCGTGGAACGGTACTAGTACAGGTCCTGTTGGTTCATGGCCAGCTCCTAAGAGTTCTTACTTCGGTATCGTTGACACCGCTGGTTTCCCTAAAGATTCTTACTATTTCTACCGTAGCCAATGGAATAAGAAAGACACAACCCTCCATGTCTTGCCAGTTTGGGAAGAATCTGTAGTCAGCAAGAATGCCCAGAACCAAGTTGAGGTTGTGGTCTACTCCAATGCTGCCAAGGTAAAATTGGTTCATGTTGGAATAGATGGTAGGGAAACTGATTTAGGAACCAAAGAATTCACCAAGCGGACAACTACCGCAGGTTTTGAATACCAGATTTACCAAGGTGAGGGACGGAGTTCAGAGCAACATAAGAACCTTTACTTGACTTGGAATGTGGATTATCGACCAGGTTCTATCAAGGCTATTGCCTATGACAGCAATGGTCGTGAAATTAGCGACACTGTTGGTCGAAAAGAAGTTAAAACCTTTGGAACAGCCAGCAAGTTAAAGGCTAGCATTGGTAAACAGCCACAAGTGACGACTGACCAGTCACTAGCCTATATTGAGATTGATGTGCAGGACGCGGCAGGCAATCTAGTAGCCAATGCGACCAATCCTGTCAGCATTACTGTAGAGGGACCTGCGTCCTTGGTTGCTATGGATAATGGTAATGCTATGGATCACCAGTCCTATCAAGACAGTAACCGTAAGGCTTTTGCGGGTAAGGTACTGGCGATTGTGAAGTTAGATGGTAGTTCAGGACAAGTTCGCGTAACAGCAAGTTCAGCAGGTTTAGCATCTAGCTCCGTTGAATTTACGGCAAATGAACTGGCTCAAGCAGGTAGCAAACAAGCAACAGATCTTAAATTTGCTAAAACAATTTACATCAAGCGTGGTGCAGATTTAACCTTACCGACTACTGCAAGAGTACGCTACAGTGATAAGACAGAAGAAGATAAGCAGTTAACCTTTGACCGTGCTCAAGTAAACAGAGATTTGGCGACTGGTAATAGCTTTGTGGCGCGTGGTAGTGTTGCAGGTCTTGAAACTCCTGCTGAAATCTTAGTATCAGTGATTGACCAAGTGGCAGCTATGAAGAACATCAGTACAGCTGTCGAAGTTGGGTCTCAACCAAGTTTGCCAGATAAGGTTCAGGCCTTCCTAGCTGATGGCAGTCTCCTGTCATCTGAATTCCCAGTGACTTGGACAAGCCCAGCACCAGGTTCATATGACAATGAAGGAACTGTACTTGTGACTGGTAAGGCCAATGTACTTGGTACAGAATTGCCGGTAACAGCCAGTGTCCGTGTTGGTCGCAAGACGATGACAGTTGACCAAAACGTGGCACCATCTGCGGCTAGCTTGACTCAAGATATTCCAACCAATCAACAATCAGATACTCTCAATGCTATCAAGGACGGTGTTCTGGTTCCTTCTGCCAATAATAGTGGAGGGGCAAACCCAACGATTTGGTCCAATTACAATGCTGCTCAAGCTGGTGTTAAAACAGCTAAATTAACGTTTACATACGACACTGCCCAAAATATTGGCGAAGTTGTTGCGCATTATCATCGTGATAATTTTTCCTTACGTAATCCTAAGTCGGTTGCCTTTGAGTGGGCTCGCAGTAGCAGTGATCAAGCGGAAAGAATTGAGGCTACTGAAGTAAATCGTTCGACTACAGGAACAGTCACTAAGATTACCTACAAACTTGCTAGACCAGTTCCAGCGGTTGTATTCAGTATGACTGTTGAAAATGCTGACCAAGAATCTGGAATGCGTGCAAAACCATCAGTTGGTATCGTTGAGCTAGAACTGAAAACAGTATTGGAAGGTTTTGCGCAACAAAGCGATGCAAGTATCAACGAAATTCGTTTTGGCAATAGCACCTATACTGGTTCAGATATTTCAAATAACATGACCATTTCTGGCAGTGGTGAATTGACTGCCAGACATACAAGCAATAACCCAGGTATTACCATCCTGAAAATTGATGAGGATACCTATAAAATCTTCACAGAGTCAGAGGACAAGAGCCGTACAGAAGTCTATACGTTGACGGTTGTGGCAGATAGTCCAACGACAGAAGGTCGTAACTACATACCAAGATCTGAGATGACCTTGACAGCCGGTTCTACTCAGCAAGGTCCAGCGAATGCTGTTAACAATGCTAAAGACTTCAATCTCAACTCCATTTGGCATTCTGCCTGGGCTGGTGCTCCGATGTCCAACTTATGGTTGTCAGTGGATACTGGCAAGGAACGACAGCTAAATGGTCTGGCCTACATGCACCGTCGAGATGGTAGCCCGAACGGTAAGGTGACTGATTATGAAGTCTATGTAAGCAGAGACAACCAAAACTGGACTCGTGTGAAAACAGGTCGTTTTGAAGAAAACAACCGTGAGTGGCAGGAAGTAAGCTTTGACCCTACAGCTGGACGTTATGTCAAACTACAGGCCGTTCATACCTTGGGAGATGGAAATAGACCAGACAGATTCATGTCGGCTAGTGAAATTCGTGTCAGTGAATTTGTTTCAGGAACTCAGGCAGAACCAACTAGTCCTCAAACAGGGAATACAGGGGCTACAAATCAACCGACTGCTCCTCAGACAGGAAATACAGCGCCAAACAATCAGCCAACGACACCTACCCCTCCTCCAGTTGTAGAAAGTGGAGATGGTACAGTTGAAACTGCGGCAAGCTTTAGAGCTACGAAGCCGGCTAGTGCTGAGGCTATCGCTGCAGCTAAAACCAGCTCAGACTACCTCAGAAAAGAGTATACTATCTTCCCAAGCCCACAGAGTGTAACCTATGGTACAGGCACAGTTGCTCTTCAAGGAACTGTCAATTTAGTAATCGGTGAAGAGGTTGATATCTATACCCGCAATCGTCTAAAAGATACCCTACAAGCTAACCAGATTTCCTATACAACTAGCAATGTAGCGGTGGCGGATGCAACCAATGTCTATATTGGTATCCAAGGGAAAGCGTCTGCGGCAAGCAATCACCAAGCTAGCTCTGCTATTTCCCAAGACCTTTACAGTAAGATTGATGCCTACTCTCTTGTCATCAAGGACAATGCGATCTCAGTAGTTGGTAAGGATACAGATGCTGTCTTCTATGGTTTGACAACCCTCAAGCATATGCTAAATGAAAGTCCAGTTCCAGTCTTGCGTGAAGTCAAGGTGGAAGACTATGCGGATATTAAGAACCGTGGATTTATCGAGGGTTACTATGGAAATCCTTGGAGTAATGAAGACCGGATGGAGTTGATGCGTTATGGTGGCGATATCAAACTAACCCAATACTTCTTTGCTCCAAAAGACGATGAGTACCATAATAGCCGTTGGCGTGACCTCTACCCAGAAAGCAAATTAGCTGAGATTCGTGAAATGGCCCGTGTGGGTAATCAGAATAAGACCCGTTACGTGTGGACCCTCCACCCATTCATGAACAATCGTGTTCGCTTTGGAAATGATGCCCATTATCAAGAAGATTTAGGTATTATTAAGGCCAAATTCACTCAGTTGATGGGTGCCGGTGTGCGTGAGTTCGGTATCTTGGCAGACGATGCACCAAACCCAGTAGGTGGTTTCGAAAGCTACAACCGTCTGATGACAGACTTGACCAATTGGTTGGAGAGCAAGCAGGCAGAATATCCTGGTCTACGCAAGGAAATGGTCTTTGTCCCTCATGAATACTGGGGAGATGGTGATGAGGCTGAACTTCGCTCCCTCAATGAAAAACTGCCAGCGACATCACTATTGACCCTGACAGGTGGTCGCATTTGGGGTGAAGTTTCAAGTAATTTCCTCAATCGCCTGAAAACAAATCTGGAGTCAGGTGGCAAGACCTATCGTCCAGTTCAATTGTGGATCAACTGGCCATGTACAGACAATTCTAAAGAGCATTTGATTTTAGGTGGCGGGGAGAAATTCCTTCATCCAAATGTTGATCCAAGCTTAATTGGCGGTATTATGCTCAATCCGATGCAACAATCTGAACCGTCTAAACTCGCTCTCTTCTCAGCAGCTGAGTATACTTGGAATGTTTGGGAATCAGAAGAAGAAGCTCGCCGTGTAAACGACGTAGGTTTCAATTTCATTGAAACAGGTCGCTTTACAGAAACGCCTGAGTCACTAGCCTTCCGTGAACTTGGTAAACACATGATTAACCAGAATATGGATAATCGCGTTGTCAAGTTGCAAGAGTCTGTTGAATTGGCACCTAAGCTGACTGCCTTTACAAACAAACTGGCTGCAGGGGAGGCATTGACCACAGAGCGAGCAGAACTACGAGCAGAATTTGCCAAATTGAAACAAGCAGCAGAGACCTACAAGGCAAGTGGCAACCAACGTATGAAAGGGCAGATTTCATACTGGTTGGACAACACCATTGACCAAATGAATGCTTTGGATGCCCTGCTAACAGCCACAGAGCATATTGGTGGGGACAGTGCGGCACTTTGGAACAATTACTACCGCGGTCTCAGTCTCTATGAACAGTCTAAGACTCACAAGTTCTGGTATGTCAGTCGCTATGAAAAAGCCGAACTCGGTGTTCAGCACATCCGACCGTTTATTCTCAATCTCCTAGAGCGTTTGGCAAGTGAAATTGAGAAAGATTTGTATCCGAATAAAGTCTCAAGCACTTTCATTTCCAACCGAACTGGTGCAGAAGGACGTACAGACTACTTAACAGATGGAGACCTATCAACTCAACTAATCTTTAAGAATCCGAATACAATCAGTACAGGAGACTACGTCGGTTTAGAGTTTAACAAGCCAATTCAATTGACTAGTCTAGGATTTGCTATGGGTGCTGTGTCCAATCCTCGTGATACCTTCAATGCGGCAGCGATTGAATATCTGAATGAAGCAGGACAATGGGTTGCTTTGGAAGGACACAATTTTGTCGGCAATGAACCAGTGATTCAGTTGTCAGACTTGTCAGTCACTGCTAAGGCTGTTCGGATGAGGGCAACCTCCGACCGTAGCAATACCTGGTTTGCTGTTCGAGAAATTGCAGTCAACCGTCCGTTGGCTACTGCACAGGCAAGCCCTGTTACGATCACCCATTCAAATAATTTGGTCTACAAACTCAACACCAATGTTGGTCAGATTACAGATAAAAATGATGCGACAGAAGCCATGTTGGCTAATAGCTCTGGAGCTGATAATACACCAGTAGATGCATGGGTACAATTGGATCTCGGTGCAGAAAAACCAATCTCTAAAGTACGTTTGGTACAAGGAACTGGCGACAAGCTTGCTGCAGGGGTTATTGAATATTCTAGCGACAGTACAAACTGGACTGAATTGGCTCGCTTATCTGGAGAACAAACGAAAGAAATCAGTCAGGACCTTACCGCTCGTTATGTTCGTGTTCGAAATACACGGGCAGTCAATATTTGGTGGCGGATTAAAGACTTCCAAGTCGAAACCAATGAGGGTACGACAGAGTTGACGGATACCAATCTCACCACTCTGGCGAACAGCAAGGCACTTACCAGTCTAGGCTCCTATAATCTTGTTCTCCCAGCGACAAGTCAGTTAGCTCCAAATCAGTACATCGGCTTGAAGTTGGAACGTTTGCACGAGTTGGAGTCTATTGATGCAACCGGTTCTAACCTTGAACTGAGATATTCTCCAAACCTTGTTGAGTGGTATAGTGTTCAAGAGATTGCAGAGCAACCATTGGCTCGTTACATTCGTTTGATTAATACCAGCAATGAGAATCAAGTGATTGGTGCCAATAACCTTTTTGTGAGAACCAAGGAAATTCATCCGGATAAACTCAAATCAACCAGCTTGACCATTCATAACGTTTATGGTGGACCAGATGTTCGTAATCGCAAGAACCTTGCCCAACTCTTTGATGGTGTGTACAACAACACGGTTGAGTTTTCAAATACGCCAACCAAGGATGGTCATATCTTGCTTGAGCTAGGTGTCCCACGTCCAATTCATAAGATTAGAGCCTATATCCAAGATGGTACTACCAACTATCTGCGTGATGGTAAGATTCAAATCAGTCCAGATGGAGAAACTTGGACCGATGTGGTGACAGTGGGTGATGGCGTAGCCAATGCTCAGAAAGATGACTCGCTTGGAGATGGTTGGACCCATGATTCTGCTAAACCGGGTAATCGTTATATTGAAGGAAGCCTAGCAGCTCCTGTTCAAGCCAAATACCTCCGTGTTCTCTTTACGGCTAACTACGATCATCGTTTTGTGAGCTTTACAGAAATGGTCATTAATGACGGTGAGTATGTAGCAACAGTAAATGATCCAACTGTTCAAGGTCAAGCAGCTGAAAACCATACAAGTAAGAGAAATTACTTGGTGGATGGTAAGGTATTAACAGCTTATACAGCAACTGCTAATGAAGGCAATTTGGTCTACCATTTGTCTGAGGACACAGCTGTCAATCATATCAAGCTGATTTCAGATCTTCCAGAAGGTGCGACTGCTAGAGTTTCAGCTCGTGTAGTCAAGGATGGTCCAAGTTCACGAACAAGCGAAGTTCCTACTGAATGGATTGATCTTGGTGCTGTGACCAGCAACTATCAGACCTTTGTTGTTCGTGAGCCAATTGCTCATTTGTTGGATGTCAAGATTGAGTGGACTGGTGGACCTGCGACAGTCTATGAAATTTCGACCTATCATGCGCCAGTGACTGCTGAGAGTGTAGGAGAAGACAAGCCTACTGACACTAGTCAGCCACCTGTTTCTGATCAAGTAGATGCTACTGATTTTGCAATCCGAGAAGACCAACTTAAGATTCTGGTTGATAGAGTGAATGCTCTGCCAGAAACTGAGGAGAATAGTCGAACTAAGGCAACTCTTGCGAATGCATTAGCAACGATTGAGGCAGTTCGACAAGCACCGACTAAAGCAGCCGTTGAACAGATAAATACCTGGATAGAACGTGCACTGGCTTCTCTAGAAACGACCCAAGGAGAGCCATCAGAAACTTCTAATAGCGGTAATAGTGATAACACTTCTTCAGGTGACACGGGAGCAGGTAGTACAGAGAATCCAATTGCAGGCGACACGGGTAGTAGCACCGAGAATCCAATTGCAGGTGATTCAGGAACCGGCAGCACAGATAATCCAATTGCAGGCGATTCAGGAACCGGTAGCACAGCTAATCCAATCGCAGGCGATACAGGAACTGGTAGCACCGATAATCCAATCGCAGACGATTCAGGACCCGGTAGCACCGAGAATCCAATCGCAGACGATTCAGGAACCGGCAGCACTGAGAATCCAATCGCAGACGATTCAGGACCCGGTAGCACCGAGACTCCAATTGCAGGTGATACAGGAACCGGTAGCACAGATAATCCAACCGCAGGCGATTCAGGAACCGGCAGTACAGAGAGTCCAATCGCAGGCGATACAGGAGCAGGTAGTACAGACAGCACAACCTCAGGTGATACGGGTGGTAGCACCGAGACCCCAGCCCCAGACAACACAGGCGGTAGCGTTGATACTACATCTCCAGGAGATACAGGAATTGGTAGTACAGACAGCACAAGCCCTGAAGATACAGGCGATGGCAGTGCTGTTTCAACTCCGGCGATTGAAACAGTTAAGACAGAGCCTGCCTATCATGAAGTTCCTACTTTTGATATAGAAGCTTGGCTGGAAGGACTTATCAAGGAAAATGATCAGTCCCCTGACTTGGTGACAGCCAAAGGTGACTCTCTCGCTCACTTCATTCCTGCCTTTGATGGCGGTTTGGTACCAAATGAAGCACCTCTCACAGAGGAGCTTCCAACCATTGATCCAGCAAGTTTGGTGAAACAAGCACCACTTGCTTCACAGACGACTCAATCAACAAGTAAGGCTGACAGTACCTTGCCTGCGACTGGCGAGACAAACTCAAGCCTAGCCCTTGTTGGATTGACCGTTCTTGGCATGTTGGGCACAGCCGTTCGTAAAAGAAAAGGCTAGCTGCAAGCCTAACTAGTTGCCAGATTCTTATAGTCCCTAAGAGATGAAGATTTTCTCTTGGGGACTTCTTTATTGTTTTAAAAAATCCATAAATATGATAAAATATGGGGTATGCGTGGTTTTGTGCAAAAGAGAGTGAAACAAGCTTGTTTGATTGTCTTTTGTAGAAAACACGCAAGAAAAAATTTCAGAAAAATAGGAGACAATTCATGTCAAAACAAGTATTTGAAACGGTTTTTGCTGGTAAGAAATTGGTCGTTGAAACAGGTCAAGTTGCCAAACAAGCCAATGGTGCGGTTGTTGTTCGCTATGGCGACTCCACAGTCTTGACTGCGGCTGTTATGTCTAAGAAAATGGCAACGGGAGACTTCTTCCCCCTCCAAGTCAACTATGAAGAAAAAATGTACGCCGCTGGGAAATTCCCAGGTGGCTGGATGAAACGTGAAGGCCGTCCATCAACCGATGCGACCTTGACAGCTCGTTTGATTGACCGTCCAATCCGTCCAATGTTTGCGGAAGGCTTCCGTAATGAAGTCCAAGTCATCAACACAGTGCTTTCTTACGATCCAGATGCTTCAGCCCCAATGGCAGCTATGTTTGGTTCTTCATTGGCATTGGCAATCTCAGATATTCCATTCAACGGTCCAATCGCAGGTGTCCAAGTCGGCTATGTCAATGGTGAGCTCATCATCAACCCTGACAAGGCTCAGATGGAAGAGTCCCTCCTTGACTTGACAGTGGCTGGTAACAAGGACGCCATCAACATGGTTGAGTCTGGTGCCAAAGAATTGTCAGAAGACATCATGTTGGAAGCCCTCTTGAAAGGTCATGCGGCCATCCAAGAACTCCTTGACTTCCAAAATCAAATCGTAGCAGCAGTCGGCAAGGAAAAGGCAGATGTGGAACTTCTTCAGGTTGATCCAGAATTGCAGGCTGAGATTGTCGCAGCTTACAATGACGATTTGAAAAAAGCGGTGCAGGTTGAAGAAAAATTGGCCCGTGAAGATGCGACCAATGCCGTGCGTGAAACCGTCATCGCAGCTTACGAAGAAAAATACGCTGAACACGAAGAATTTGACCGCATCATGCGTGACGTTCATGAAATCTTGGAGCTCATGGAGCACGCAGAGGTTCGTCGTTTGATTACAGAGGACAAGGTCCGCCCAGACGGTCGCCGTGTCGATGAGATTCGTCCCTTGGATGCAGAAGTAGATTTCTTGCCAAACGTTCACGGTTCAGGTCTCTTTACCCGTGGTCAAACCCAAGCCTTGTCTGTCTTGACCTTGGCCCCAATGGGTGAAACCCAAATCATCGACGGTTTGGATGATGAGTACAAGAAACGCTTCTTGCACCACTATAATTTCCCACAATACTCAGTGGGATCAACAGGTCGTTACGGAGCACCTGGTCGTCGTGAGATTGGTCACGGTGCCCTTGGTGAGCGTGCTCTTGAGCAAGTCTTGCCGAGCTTGGAAGATTTCCCTTACGCTATCCGCTTGGTGGCAGAAGTTTTGGAATCAAACGGCTCGTCTTCACAGGCATCTATCACAGCTGGTACCCTTGCCCTCATGGCAGGTGGTGTGCCAATCAAGGCACCAGTTGCAGGGATTGCCATGGGTCTGATTTCAGACGGTACCAATTACACCGTCTTGACCGATATTCAAGGTCTTGAGGACCACTTCGGCGACATGGACTTCAAGGTAGCTGGTACCCGTGATGGTATCACAGCTCTTCAAATGGACATCAAGATTGACGGTATCACACCGCAAATCCTGGAAGAAGCCTTGGCACAAGCTAAGAAAGCTCGCTTTGAAATCCTTGATGTGATTGAAGCAACTATCCCAGAAGTTCGTCCTGACTTGGCACCAACCGCACCGAAGATTGACACGATCAAGATTGATGTGGATAAAATCAAGATTGTCATCGGTAAGGGTGGCGAAACTATTGATAAGATTATTGCAGAAACTGGCGTGAAAATCGATATCGACGAAGACGGTCTTGTGGCTATCTTCTCACCAGATCGCGATGCGATTGAACGGACCAAAGAAATCATTGCAGGTCTTGTTCGTGAAGCAAAAGTGGACGAAGTCTTCCGAGCAAAAGTAGTTCGTTTGGAGAAATTCGGTGCCTTTGTCAACCTTTTCGACAAGACTGATGCTCTGGTCCACGTTTCTGAAATGGCCTGGACCCGTGTCAATAAACCAGAAGATTTAGTTGAAATCGGCGATATTGTCGATGTTAAAGTTATCAAGATTGATGACAAGGGCCGTGTTGATGCTTCTATGAAGGCTCTTCTTCCAAAACCAGAAGGTTATGTGGAGCCAGAAAAACGCGAGCGTTCGGACAGACCACGCCGTCACAAAGACAACAAAGAGAAAAAAGACAACAACTTTGGTGAATTCAAATTCCACAAGGTTGAAAAGAAATAAGCTGAGTAGACAAGTTCGGTAGCGGGCTTGTCTTCTCGCTAGAAGGAGTGACTATGGGTTGGTGGAAGGACACCATTGAGATTGTAAAAGAAAAAGATCCGGCAGCACGGACGACCTTGGAAGTTCTTTTGACCTACCCAGGTGTCAAGGCCTTAGCTGCCCACCGTTTGTCCCACTGGATGTGGAAAAAAGGTTTTAAATTACTAGCTCGGATGCACAGCCAATTTTGGCGTTTTTGGACCAATATTGAAATTCATCCAGGCGCTGAGATTGCTTCGGGGGTCTTCATTGACCATGGAGCTGGTTTGGTTATTGGTGAGACGGCTATTATTGAGTCTGGTGTCATGCTTTACCACGGCGTAACGCTTGGTGGTACGGGTAAGGATTGTGGTAAACGCCATCCAACTGTACGACGAGGAGCTCTGGTTTCTGCCCACGCCCAAGTCATTGGCCCTATTGAGATTGGGGAAAATGCTAAAGTGGGTGCAGCTGCCGTTGTCCTAGCCGATGTTCCAGCAGATGTGACAGTGGTCGGTATGCCAGCTAAGATCGTCCGTGTGCATGGTCAAAAAGATGAGAAGGTCATTCATGACATGGAAGGTGGTCGTGAACACTACACGACCAAACTGGCAGAGCTGAGAGAAGCCAGCCACCATTCGTCGCATTTGTAGGAAAGCCACATATGGTAAGTCCTATGTGAGTTAGCCACAGAGAGGAAAAATAAGCATGATACTAGCAACTAATGTGCTAAATCCCCAGCAGTTATCTGCAGCAAAAACTCTGATAAGCACTGTACAATCCCATGACGGAACCTATCGTGCCCCTTACCTGTCAAATATGCTCAACTTTGACCCTGAAATGCCAGCTTTTTTCTTGGCTTATCAAGACGAACAGTTGGTGGGGCTCTTGACTGTGTATGCCGATGATGAGGATGTGGAGCTTGCGATTATCGTGCACCCAGACTACCGCAGACAGGGTCTGGCACGCAAGCTCTATGACTGCTATCTGACGAAGACGGCAAACTATCCTATCGCTAGTGTGACCTTTCAGACGGAACGTGTCATTCTGGACAAGCACCCAGACCTTGCGCCAGCATGGAACTTGGTAGAAGATACGGATACTGAGACATGGCTGGGACGTGAGCGAGAGCCTTATCAGTTCTCACAACAGGCTGAACTCACAGTAAGTTTGGCACAGGCTCACCATGCAGACGACATTGCGTGTTTCCAGACAAAGGTCTTTGATAGCGACTATGAGGTGGCTCTTCGTTACGCACGTGAGGCTATCGCTGATGCAGACAGCTTGCTTTATCTTTTGGAACATAGCGGAGCGGTTATCGGTTCTTGCACAGTAGATATATCGAGCGATGATAACTATCTTTACGGTTTAGCTATAACACCAGACCAGCAACAAAAAGGTTACGGCACTTACTTAGTCAAAGCTGTCATCAATGACCTTATCAGGAAAAACGACAAACCTTTTCAAATCGCCGTCGAAGATGACAACCTCATCGCTAAGCGGCTATATGAAAATATCGGTTTTACAAAGCAGACACAAGTAGTTTATCTAGACCCAAAAGGAGAATGATATGCTACTAGAAGAATTTGAAAAAACCTCTGCTGTCATTGAACTGACGGACAAAGCCATTGCAAGAA
The DNA here is from genome assembly GCF_024509555.1 of Streptococcus suis. Taxonomy (GTDB): domain Bacteria; phylum Bacillota; class Bacilli; order Lactobacillales; family Streptococcaceae; genus Streptococcus; species Streptococcus suis_AD. The sequence continues at coordinate 22,516 of NZ_JAMWEL010000007.1, read as the reverse complement.
CATTAGAAAGTACATCATGTTAAAAAAATTAGTAAGACAAAACTGGCCTTATGTGGTGACCGCCATTGCTGGGACGATCATGTTTATCCTTAAATTCTCCCAAGGAAGCTGGCAGGTAGGGATGATTTGGTTGGCCGCGACAGCTTATTGGCTAGTAAAATTGTATCAAAAGTATCAAGTCCTAAAGAATACTCAGAAGTAATGGAGAAACTATGATTAAAATTTACGATACCATGACTCGCAGTCTGCGTGACTTTGTACCCTTGGAAGAGGGTAAGGTCAAGATGTATGTCTGCGGTCCGACGGTTTACAACTATATCCATATTGGTAATGCCCGTAGTGTCGTGGCTTTTGATACCATCCGCCGCTATTTTGAATACCGTGGCTATGATGTGACCTACATTTCCAACTTTACGGATGTGGATGACAAGATTATCAAGGCTGCTAATGAAGCTGGCATGACAACCAAGGAACTGTCTGATAAATTTATCGCAGCTTTCAAGGAAGATGTGGCAAAACTGGGTGTCAAGCCTGCTACCAAAAATCCTCGTGTCATCGACTACATGGATGAAATCATTGATTTTGTGCAGGTCTTGATTGACAAGGGTTACGCCTATGAAGCTTCTGGAGATGTTTATTTCCGTGTGGAAAAGGCTGAAAACTATGCTCGTTTGGCCAACAAAACCCTGTCTGACTTAGAAGCTGGTGCTTCTGGTCGGGTTGAGGGAGAAGGTCAACTGAAAGAACATCCTTTCGACTTTGCCCTGTGGAAAACTGCCAAGCCAGGCGAAGTTTCTTGGGAAAGTCCTTGGGGAGCGGGTCGTCCAGGTTGGCATATCGAGTGTTCGGTTATGGCGACAGAGATTTTGGGAGCTACCATTGATATTCACGGTGGTGGAGCGGACTTGGAATTCCCTCACCATACCAATGAAATCGCCCAGTCTGAGTGCAAGACAGGTCAAACCTTTGCCAACTACTGGATGCACAATGCCATGCTCAATATCAACGATGAGAAGATGTCCAAGTCCTTGGGCAATTTTCTGACAGCCCATGATATGTTGGAACAAATTGACGGTCAGGTCTTGCGATTCTTCCTAGCCACCCAGCACTACCGCCGTCCACTTAACTATACTGAGAAGGCTATTTCAGATGCGGAAATCAATCTCAAATATCTGAAAAATACTTATACACAACCTGTGCAAAACTCTGTGGATAAGCCGGGTCTTGAATTACATCTGGTGGCCTTTGAAGCAGCCATGGATGATGACTTTAATGCGGCAAATGGCATTACGGCTATCTTTGACTTTGCCAAATGGATCAACTCAGGCAATTACGATGAAACTGTAAAAGAAGCCTTTGGCAAGATGCTCGCCGTCTTTGGTATTGTCTTTGAAGAAGAAGTTTTGGACAGTGAGATCGAAGCCTTGATAGAAGAGCGTCAAGCAGCGCGTGCCAATCGGGACTTTGCGACGGCTGACCGAATTCGTGATGAATTGGCGGCCCAGGGCATCAAGCTCTTGGATACCAAGGATGGTGTGAGGTGGACACGTGACTAAGGCAGTAGATGTCAATCTTATCAATGGTATTGCCCTGGCTTTTGAAGGGGATGCTGTCTATTCCATGTATGTCAGACGTCACTTGATTTTCAAGGGGCTGACCAAGCCCAATCAATTGCACGGAGAGGCTAACAAATACGTATCGGCCAAGGCTCAGGCAAGCCTGATTTCTGCCCTCTTAGAAGCTCAACTATTGACCGAAAAAGAGGAAGAAATCTACAAGCGGGGCCGCAATACCAATAGCCACACCAAGGCCAAGAATGCGGACGTGGTCACCTATCGGATGTCCACAGGTTTTGAGGCGGTTTTGGGCTATTTGCACATGACAGAGCAGATGGAACGCCTGGATGAACTGGTGAATTGGTGTATTGACAAAATAGAAAGAGGATAAGATGGACGAAAAGGAACTTGTAAGCTGGTTTCCGCAGGCAAAGTTGTCACAAGTAGAGGGTGAATGCTCACTTCAATTGGGCGACGGATCTTATCTGGACTTGTCTGATGCAGACTTGACGGATCGGGAAGGCTACCTTTTGTCCTTGCTATCTCATCCTCGAAAGCAGGTCCACTCAAGTCCCTGGCAGTCCTATCTACAAGGTCAGGGAAGGATTCCTCAGACAGTTGAGGCCATTCAATTTATCCATATCCACCTTTGGTCACAAAAAGAAGCCCAGCTGGATGCCTGGCAGGCCATGATGACCGACCTCTTGCCCAGTCAACTGGCTCAGGTACAGTTGACACCTCAAGATTATCTCATTGTCTTGGAGCAGGGCACCTGGATGGATCATCAGACCGTTTTACAGGACACCCTATCGGCCTTGGAGTTTGACTTTGGCTTGCGGTTGACCCTCTTTGTTGGGCAGGTCTGGCCCAAACACGTCTCAGACCACTGGCCTCGACTCTATCAAGCAGAAGCCCAACTCTTTGCTCACTGGCGGGCACGCTACCAGCAGTCAACCGTCCTCTCCTTTAGTCAACTCTTTCTTTGGGGACAAGGCAGAGCAGGCTTGGAACTTAGCCTGATAAAAGCCAGTATGCTAGAGCTGATAGATCAGCAAGATATGCAGGCTATCATTCTAGCCCTATGGACAGAAGGAGCTGTGGTTACCAAGGCCGCTCAAGTCCTCTATATCCACCGCAATACTCTCCAATACCGTTTGGAAAAGTGGCAGGATTTGACGGGACTCCAATTAAAAGATCTGACTGACTTGAGTTTCTGCTATCAAGTATTATTAGATAGACAATTTTGATATTTTGTGCAACTTGCACAGAATATCTTTTTTCTTTTGGTCAACTTGACATAGAAAAATAAAGCGTTTTCATTTATAATAAAACCATCAAAGAAAGCGAGGATTGAACATGGTTCAATTGAATTTAAAAAATATCTACAAAAAATACCCAAATAGCGAGCATTACTCAGTTGAAGACTTCAACTTGGACATCAAGGACAAGGAGTTTATCGTATTCGTAGGTCCTTCAGGATGTGGTAAGTCCACAACTCTTCGTATGATTGCTGGTTTGGAAGATATCACAGAAGGGGAAGCTTACATCGACGGCGTGTTGATGAACGATGTTGCTCCAAAAGACCGTGACATTGCCATGGTATTCCAGAACTATGCCCTCTACCCACACATGACTGTATTTGACAACATGGCCTTCGGTTTGAAATTGCGTAAATACAGCAAGGATGAAATCAAGAAACGTGTGGAAGAAGCTGCACAAATCCTTGGTTTGACAGAATTTTTAGAACGCAAACCAGCTGACCTTTCAGGTGGACAACGCCAGCGTGTTGCCATGGGCCGTGCTATTGTTCGTGATGCAAAAGTCTTCTTGATGGATGAGCCTTTGTCAAACTTGGATGCCAAACTGCGTGTGTCCATGCGTACAGAGATTGCTAAAATCCACCGCCGTATTGGTGCGACAACCATCTACGTAACCCATGACCAAACAGAAGCTATGACCTTGGCTGACCGTATCGTTATCATGTCTGCAACTAAAAACCCAGCAGGTACAGGTACAATCGGTCGTATCGAGCAAATCGGTAGCCCAGAAGAGCTATACAACCGTCCAGCCAACAAGTTTGTTGCTAGCTTCATCGGTAGCCCTGCTATGAACTTCTTCGCAGTAACGCTTCAAGATGGTGTTCTTGTTGGAGATGGCTTCAAAGTGGGTCTTCCAGAAGGTCGTCGCAAGCACTTGGAAGAAAAAGGCTACAATGGTAAGAGCTTCACACTTGGTATTCGTCCAGAAGACATCAAGGCTTCTCAGTTAGAATTGGATACTTACCCTTCTTCTATCGTAGAAGCAGAAGTAGTCGTTTCAGAGCTTCTCGGTGCAGAAACCATGCTTTACTCTAAGGTTGGAAACACTGAATTTGTATCTCGTGTCGATGCGCGTGATTATCACAACCCAGGCGATAAAGTCCGCTTGACCTTCAACCTCAACAAAGCTCATTTCTTCGATGATGCAACAAGCAAGGCCATCGTATAAAATTGTTCATAAAACACCTGACCGTCAGATGAAAATCTGGCGGTTTTTGGCTAGGAACATATCATTTCTTGTTTTTGTGTGTTGAATTCTATATAATAAATATAAAAATATACTTTACAGGAGGTTCCCATGAAAATACTACTGAAAAAAATTCGGATAACTGCTCTGTATATTTTGCTTTACAACCTTATTTTGATTATATGCATTTGGATGGGTAAGGTATCCACCAAAGAGGAGTTCATCATTGCTGTCGCAGGGAATGCGGTCATGATGGGGCTGTCTTTCGTGCATTTGCACAACCAAGTATCAGATGAATTTCATGGGAAAATAGAAGAACCGTCGGTTTAAACTGACGGTTTCTTTTCTTATGTTAGTAATTGTAGTAGGTAGGTCATTGTTCCGAATTCGAATAAAATGTAGATTCCTAATATGATAAAAATGGTTGGAAGAATCATTTTTTCATATTTTTCCATGAATTCAGAAATGCTATGGAGACTTCCAAATTTTTCTGCTAGGTAACAAATGGCGACTGTCTCTAGCAAGATCAGGCCAGCAGTTAAGAGTGTTTCTAAGGTACTTAAAGTTGTAAAATAGGGGGTAAATATTCCTAAATTATCTACTCCCGATGCTAATGAAATAAAAATTACAGATAGTAGTCCGATTTTGCTATCAGGAATTTCTGTCTCTGCTTCGTTTTCAAAAAGGATTCTAACCCCTAGTAGAATAGGGACGAAGCCGAGCAGACCAAGGATCCAGTCAGCTAGAAAAATATTGGCAACTTGGCTAAGGATTGAACTTAAGAGAATGAGTATAAAACTAGCAAGTAGTTGTCCAAAATAGATTGTGCGTCTTTCACCTGGTTTCTTTGCCTGTGAAAATAAAAGGAATAAAATTAGGAAATAATCGATACTTGTTGAAATACCAAGAATCAGTGCATAAGTAATAATAGTCATGGTCCCTCCGTATAATATAGTAGTCATAGATATTTATTTACAGAGGCACATCAATTTTGAAAGATAGAAGTAAAAATTGCGATTCATTTTAATTTCCTTTCTCATTACCCTCATCTTCATCTTTATAAACCTCATAAAAATCAACCTTGAGGCGAATAAAGGCTTCCATATCGTGTAGGAGCTGAAAGAGGGTGGCTCGGGTTTCAAATTCTTCTCGGGTTTGCGGCAGAGGTCGCTCGCGGAAGGTGGCATGGAAGAGTTCGATGTCCAGGAGCAGTTCCTTGGCGGAGTTTTCTCGGCTCAGTTGCTGGGCTGCTCGCTCGAAGAGGCTGGACAGGATAATATTTTCTCTGCCTTCCAGTAAACATTTGTTGATATTTCCTGCCATTGTTCGCAGGATTTTGTTTTGTGCGGCTCGCATTTCAAAGTAATGGACCTGATAATTGGTCTGCTGGAAGAGCTGGTTGTGGCGGTCTAGGTAGACGACTTTCAGGGCCTCATCCAAGGTCTTATCCAGCTGCGTAATCAATTCTGCCTCGTTTCGTCCGTCGCCGTTGAGCAGAAAGGCTTCAAAGCGAAGGAGAATCTGCTTGAGCAGGTCTTCTACTTGGTCGTGATAGGCCTGGATTTGCTTTTCTTGTGAGGGCATATAGAGGTTAAACAAGAGTGCCAGGCCTGCCCCAATCAGAAAAAGCGCCAGCTCATTTCCCAAAAAAATCAGCGAAATATCCTGCTCTAGCAAGAGGTGGGTAACGAGGACGGTCGAGGGGGCGATGCCGGCCTCCCAGTTGAATCGGTAGGCCAGAGGGACGTAGAGTGCCAGGTAGATGCCCAGGGTCCAGATGCCAAAGCCAAAGAGGGTGAAGGTCAGGACGGCTATGGTCAGGGCCAGGAGGGTGGAAAAGAGGCGGTTGCGGGCCATTTTGAAGCTGGACTTGCGGGTGTCGAGGACGCTGAGAATGGCAATGATGCCAGCTGCCGTTGCATAGGACAAGCCCAGGGCGGTCGCTAGGTAAATGGCTAGGACGGTAGCAAATATCAGTTTAATCGTTCGGAGGGAGAGGGACATGTTGGCTCCTTTGGTCTTAGTCTTCCTTTTATTGTACCATAAAACCCTCCTATCTTAGGAGGGTTAATTTTAAGCAAACAAGGCAATGATTCCAACTACCAAATAGCAGACCAGTTTGTAGCTTTCGTTGATGAGGATGAGGTTAAGAGGGCGTTGCTCAAAGACATAGTTTTTCAATGAAGCAAGGACTGCAATCACACCCATGCCACCAGCTGCGTGGAGTGGTGAAACACCAAGGGTCTTGATGAAGAAAATCGCCACAACAGCAGTCAGTACTTCAATCGCCAAGGAAATCATCATTTCCTTCTGGCCATTTTTCCCAGCCTGACGGTCAGCTTCCACCTTGGCCATGTCAATGCCTGAAGCCTTGATCCAAGCATCGCGGAAAATCAAACCATACCACAAACCACCGATAGCAAAGGCAATCAGACCTGCCACAATTCCAAAAATAAGTGTCATAAAATCTCCTGTTTCGATTCCGTTTGTACGGACAAATAGTAGACATTAGAATATCATAGGCTTTACTATTTGTCAAAAGTTAGATTGAAACGGGGTGAAAATGAGGATTGACAAATTAAGGTGTTATGCTATACTAAAATAAAATAGATTTTATTTATAGATAATAACCAATATTTTATGAGGAGATGATTATTATGGATCAATGGATGCGAGATTTTGAAGAGCGGCAGAGACATGATGAATTGAAGCAAAAAATAGATGCTCAAACCTCTGCTATGAACTCTCAAGCAATAGCACTTCAAAAACAAAATAACATTTTGCAAAAAGAGCATGAGCGTCAAATTGAAAAAGAGTTTAAGGATAGAATTTTTCAATTACGATTGCACTTAGCACAGGTTACGGATGAGAGTCAACGATTTGTCATCCAGCAAATGCTTAGCGAAGCTGAGGAAGATTATGAGAATTATCAAAGAGAGCAAGCTGAGAAACGTTTGGCAGACGCAAAAAGACGAAAGGTATGGCTAATCATTTCAAGTGTTGTGGCTGTGTTAGGAATGGCTGGTTTATATTTTGTCTACCAAGATATTTCTCAAGTTACAGTTCCTGAATTATATGGTATTGAGCTATCTGAAGCTAAGGCTATACTGTATGAAGAGGGGTTAAAGGTCGGGACAATAACAGAAGTTGGTGGACAGTCGGTTCAGCCTGGGAATGTTTCAATGTCTTCTCCAAGTGGAGGAAATAAGGTAAAGAGAGGAAGTTCAGTCAATCTAGTTGTTGCAGAAGATACAGATGAAACGATTGTGGTTGAAGAGAGCTCGACTAGCGAAGTATCAACTAGCAAGACCGCTGGAAGTTTGCAGTCTTCCAGTCAGTCTCAGGTAGGTAGCGCCGTTCAATTGTTTACTGTGGATATTAAAAAACAAGGACTGGTTATTCGTCAGGAACCTAGTTTATCTGGAGAAGTTGTGACCAATATAGAACCTGGAATGTACACGATAGTTGAGACGACTCAAAAGGAAGGACATAGTTGGGGCAGATTAAAGTCAGGACAGGGTTGGATTTCGTTGACAGATTTGCATAATCCTGTACCGCAGGTTGATACCAAAAACTTAACGACAGATCAGGTAAAGGCTTGGGTCATGGATGATTTATTTAGCCGTAGCGTCATGATTGAAAAGTATCGAAAAGACCAGGTTGTCATAAGTGTTCGTATGGCTGAGGATGGTTTAGTTTATGCAGATGTAACTGTACCATCAGACCCTAATTTTGAACCACGAGATTGGAGTTATCGGATCAATAGTCGTGGGGAGTTGGAAGCTAGTGAGTATGATACAGATCCGGAACAAGGGGGTGTCAACTGGTATGTTGCCCAACATTATTATCTGGAAAACAGTGTGAACTAAGAAAGCTGAGAAATTCTCGGCTTTTTCCTTTTCAAAAATATGCTATAATAAAACCATGGAACATAATGATATTGTATATGGCGTACATGCTGTAGTGGAGAGTTTGGATGCCAACACCGGCAACAAACTCTACATTCAGGATGATTTACGCGGAAAAAATGTAGAAAAAATCAAGGCTCTAGCGGCAGAGAAAAAGGTGTCAATTTCTTGGACGCCCAAGAAGACCCTGTCGGACATGACAGAAGGTGCGGTCCACCAAGGCTTTGTCCTGCGGGTTTCTGAGTTTGCCTATGCGGACCTTTCGGTGATTTTGGAAAAGGCAGAGCAGGAAGATAATCCCCTCATTCTCATCTTGGACGGACTGACAGATCCCCACAACTTCGGCTCGATTTTGCGGACCGCAGATGCCACTCAGGTAGCTGGCATCATCATTCCAAAGCACCGAGCAGTTGGCGTGACGCCTGTTGTGGCAAAGACCTCAACAGGGGCGGTGGCCCATGTCCCAATTGCCCGAGTGACCAATCTCAGTCAAACCCTAGACAAACTCAAGGAGGCTGGTTTCTGGGTATTTGGCACGGATATGAACGGAACCCCAAGCCACAAGTGGAATACGACTGGCAAACTAGCCCTTATTATTGGCAACGAAGGCAAGGGCATCTCCAGCAATATCAAAAAGCAGGTGGATGAGATGATTACCATTCCTATGAAGGGCCATGTCCAATCTCTCAACGCCAGTGTGGCAGCCGCTGTGCTCATGTACGAAGTATTTCGGAAGAAAATCTAAATGAAAGAAAAAGTTCTCATTGTAGATGGCTACAATATGATTGCCTTTTGGCAATCGACTAAGCAGGATTTTAAAAAGGGAGACTTAGATGCGGCCAGAACGACCTTACTTCGCACCTTGTCTCACTACGCAGCCTTTGAACAGATTGAGGTCATTTGTGTCTTTGATGCTCACCATGTACCAGGTCTTCGCCAGCAGTATGACGAATTCAAGGTATCGGTCATTTTTACAGATGAGGAAGAGACGGCAGATAGCTACATCGAACGGCTTAGTGCCCAGCTCAATAGTGACCGTCGCAAGCAGGTTTCCGTCGCAACCAGCGACCTCAATGAACAGTGGGTGGTTTTCTCCCAAGGCGCTTTACGGGTTTCGGCACGTGAGTTGGAGGAGAGAACCAAGGTCATCAAAAAGGACTTGGACAAGTTTGTGGACCAGGTGGAACTCGATACTCCACGGCTCAATCCCTGGTCAGATGGGAATTTTCAAGCCTTAAAAGAAATGATGGAGGAAATGAAGGAGTGACATTTACAATCGTAACCGATTCGACATCGGACTTGCCAATCAGCTGGGTCCAAGAAAATGATGTGACCGTGCTTGGTCTGACCATTAACCTAGACGGCGTAACCTATGAAACAGTCGGTGAAAACCGCTTGACCTCAGCGGAACTGTTGGAGAAGATGGCGACTGGAGGTCTTCCGACAACCAGTCAGGTCAATGTTGGTCAGTTTGAAGAAGTTTTTGAAGCGGCAGCCAAGGAAGGCAAAGAAGTGCTTTACCTAGCCTTTTCATCTGCTCTTTCAGGAACCTATCAGAGTGGAACCATTGCACGCGATATGGTCTTGGATGCTTATCCTAATGCTGTTATTGAAATTGTAGATACTAAGGCGGCTTCTATCGGTGAAGGCTACTTGGTCATGCAGGCGGCTCAAGCGCGTGCTGCGGGTAAGACTTTGGCAGAAACCGAGGCACTTATTGAGGAACTGGTGCCTCGCTTGCGGACCTACCTCTTGGTCGATGACCTTAACCACCTGGTGCGTGGGGGTCGCTTGTCCAAGGCAGCTGCCCTCATTGGCGGTCTAGTCAATATCAAGCCTCTCCTTGCGCTCAATGCGGAAGGAAAGTTAGAAGCGATTGCTAAAATCCGTGGTCGCAAAAAAGGAATCAAGGAGATGTTGAACCTGACCTTGGATAGTTTGGATCATTCTACGGTCATGGTGGCCTATACAGGTGATTTGGAAGCTGCTGAAGCTATTAAAGCGACTTTGTTGGAAGATAGCCGTGTGACCGATGTTCTCTTGACTGAGTTGGGGCCGATCATTGCCACCCATACAGGTACAGGGGTGCTAGCTATCCTATCTATCAATAAAGAAGAGAGATAATCTCTTTTCTTTTTACTGAAACAGAAAGCGGTTACAAAAACGATATCAATTTGGAGGTTATTATGAAACGCTTGTTGTCTTGTTATGCTAGTGACTTGCTGGGAGCGACCAAGGAGGAGCTCAAGCAGTCCATTTTGTCCAGTGAAGGTCGGATTCTCATGGGAGAAACGGTGGTCACAGCGGCTCCCTTGATTGCGGGGGTGACCAATGCGGAGATGATGGCTGCTTTTGGTTGCGACCTCTTAGTGCTCAATGAATTAGATGTTTTTCATCCGGAGATTGTTGATTTTTACGACTGCGACAATCCTATCGCTGAAATCAAGCGGTTGACGGGTCGATTGGTTGGGATTAACTTGGAGCCTGTGGATAGCAGCCAAGAGGTCCAAGACCAGCAGGTCTTTTTAAAAACAGGTCGTCAGGTCAGTCCAGAAAGTCTACGACAGGCCCAAGTTCTTGGCGTAGACTTCATCATGCTGACAGGTAATCCTGCTACGGGTGTGTCTATGGCTACAATCCGCTCTGCTATTGGCCTTGCCAAAGAACACTTTGAAGGTCTCATCTTTGCAGGAAAAATGCACGGTGCAGGTCTGGGAGAGTCGGTCGTGGATAGTCAAGCCTTGCTGGACTTTGTGGAGCTGGGGGCAGACGGTGTCCTCATTCCTGCGGTCGGAACAGTACCGGGTGTGCGGGAGGAAATCGTGGCACCGATTGTCAGTCAGGTCAAGGCGCGTGGTGGTCTGGTTATTTCGACCATTGGAACCAGTCAGGAGAGTGCGGACAGCCAGACGGTGCGAGAGTTTGGACTCAGCAACAAGCGGGTGGGCTCGGACATCCACCATATCGGAGACGGGGGCTACGGTCGTATGCCCGACCCTGAAAATATCTTGGCCCTGTCCTTGGCGGTCAGAGGCAAACGGCACACCTATTTTAGAATGGGGCAGTCAGTGAGGAGATAGAATGTTACTCATCATCAGAAAAGAAGAAAAAGATCAGCGTGCGGTTGAAGAGAAAGCACGTGACGCCTTTTGGAATGTCTTTCATCCGTCAGTTTATCTTTTATTACATCGTTAACTCGTTTTGCCGTACTCCAGTAATGTCTGCAACTCGTTGCCTTGTACTAAAAGTAAACTGAAGGCCTATTATCTGAGTGCGACGGAACACTTGATTGTCCACCAGTTGCGTGGGCAGGATCATGTGGTGGCTGACCTCAATCTTATCGCGGAAGCCGACGGGCAACTGGTGGGGCACATCCTCTATGTCGCTTCGGAGATTACAGCGGACAACACTCGCCTGCCTAGCTTGACCTTTGGTCCCTTTAGCATCTCGCCAGACCAGCAAGGCTGTGGTTATGGTCAGGCACTTTTAGAGCATTCGTTGGCTTAGGCGGAAAATAGCGGAGCGGTCTTGGTGGCCATTACAGGCTTTCCTGACTACTACAGTCGATTTGGTTTTGTCAAGGGTAAGGAGGTCGGCATTCGCTATCAGGCAGACCCAGAGGCCGATTATTTCTTGGTCAAGTTGTTCCAACCAGAAGCCTTGGATGGCCGGGACTGGTGGTTTACAGATCTGCCGGGCTAGACGGTGGATGAATTGATCTTGGAAGAATTTGATAAAACCTTTCCTTATAAGGAAAAGTTGGTCTTGCCTGGACAACTAGGGCAGTAGGTGAGTAAATTTTAGAAGAATGGAAAGAAGTCCATTCTTTTATTTTGAAACCGTTGACAAACAATCAATTGAATGTTAGAATGTATTTGAGAAAAAAATCACAAAGGAGGTCAAGATGACTAAGAAATATATAGTTGTAGGTGGTGTTGCAGGTGGTGCCTCTGTAGCAGCTCGTCTTCGTAGGATTGATGAAAAGAGTCAGATACAGATTTATGATAAGGGTTACGACATTTCCTTTTCTAACTGTTGCTTGCCAAACTATTTCAGCGGAGAAGTCGAAAATGTAGAGGATTTAGTTTTTTATGATACTGAGAGTTTTAAGAAAACCTATAATCTGGATGCCAAAGTTCGTCATGAAGTGATAGAGATTCTTGCAGATGAACATAAGGTTACCGTAAAAAATCTTGAGACTGGCGAAGAGTTTCAAGATTGGTATGATGCCCTCATTTTGTCACCTGGGGCAAGGGCAATTCGTCCCTCTAGCATAAAGGGGATTGATGCTCCTCATGTTTTCGCATTGAAGAATGTGTCAGATGTTCGCAACATCGATCAGCATTTAAAGTATTCAAAAGCAGAGCAAATCGTTGTGATTGGTGGCGGATTTATTGGTGTCGAGGCAGCAGAATGTTTGCGCCATTCCGGCAAAGAGGTAAGCCTTGTTGAAGCTAGTGCTCAAATCATGACTCCGTTTGATGATGATATGGTTCAGATGCTGCACAAGGAACTCTATGACAATGGTGTGCAACTAATATTAGAGGATAGTGTTGTCGAGATTACAGAGAAGGAAGTTGTGTTACTGAGTGGCAAACGATTGCCCGCTCAAGCAGTTATCGTAGCTATCGGTGTCAGCCCAGATGTTGATTTTGCAGTCAAGTCAGGCATAAAATTAGGGGAGACAGGGGCGATTGAAGTAGACTACCGCTACCAAACAAACTTACCAGATGTCTATGCTGTGGGTGATGCTACTGAAGTCGTGCATCAGATTACAGGTAAAAAGACAAGGCTACCTCTTGCGGGACCTGCCCAAAAACAAGCTCGAAACGTGGCAGATGCGATTTCGGGCAAACAAAATCGCAATCGAGGTGTGATTGGTTCTTCTTGCATCCGTGTCTTTGGTTTGAATGCGGCTAGTACTGGGTTAAATGAAAAAGACTGCCAAAAGACTGGTATCGATTATCGCGTTGCCTTGGTTATCCCAAACGACCGTGTTGGGTTGATGCCAGATGCAGCACCCATGCACTTTAAATTACTTTATCAGTATCCGACTGGAAAAATAGTAGGTGCCCAGGCCATCAGCAAGGGCAATCCTGTTAGGAACATCAATGTCATTGCGACGGTGATTAGTTTCGGGGGCTATCTGGAAGACTTGAAAGACTTGGAATTATGCTATGCTCCTGCTTTTTCAACTGCAAAAGATGTGGTGAACTTTGCTGGAATTGTCGGCCTCAACTATCTCAATGGGGACTATCAGCAAGTACCTGTGACAAGTGTTCGTCAGTTGGTAGATGAAGGTGCGTTTATTCTCGATGTTCGTGGGAAGGAAGCCTTTGACAAATCTCATGTTATCGGTGCAGTAAATATTCCGCTCGATGAAATTCGACAACGCTTAGGGGAGATTCCGAAAGACAGACCGGTTTACATCCATTGTCGGACCTCTTGGAATAGCTATTATGCTATCCGCGCCTTGAAAGGTTATGGCTTTGAGAATATTATCAATATCCAAGGTTCCTTTCTTGCCTTGAGTTATTATGAATATTTCAAGGATAAAACGACTGATAGAAGACCAATCGTGACGGGGTATAACTTTGACTAGTGGCAGACAGACCTTATCAAAATTAGATGTTATTTCCTTAGTAATTGGGGCGGTTATTGGCTGGGGTGCCTTCTATCTGCCAGGGAATAAATTTCTGCCCGAAGCAGGAGTTCTTAACACGGCAGTTGCATTTTTGCTTGGAGCTGTACTGATTTATTTTATTCAGATGGGCTACCATGTCATGATTGAATACCATCATGAACGTGGCGGAGAATTTTCCTATGTATTCGTACATTTAGGAAGAGGTCATGGTTTTCTAGTAGGCTGGGCCTTGACATTTTGCTATCTGACCTTGATTCCCTTGAATGCTACTGCGGTGGTACTGGTTCTGAAACAACTTTTCGGAGGCATTTCTTTTGGATATCTTTATACTGCGGCTTCCTATTCAGTCTATATCACGGATGTACTGATTTCTACAGTAGTAATTCTGGTATTTTATTGGGTCAATCTGCAGGGAGTCTCTCTTTCCATGCGTTTGCAAAAGATATTGATCATAAGTCTGGTAGCCATTGTAGTGGTGAGTTGTATCTATATGCTCGTTTCTGGAAATCGTGTTCAGTTTGCGGCTAGTTATTTAGAGCAGTCTCAGATTGATAGCGTTGCGATCTTGAAGGTGTTGGCCATTATTCCCTTTCTTTTTGTTGGATTTGATATTGTACCGCAGGTCTTGACTGATCTTGGTTTCCCTTTCCGTTTCGCAACAAGAATGACGATTCTAGCAACTATAATTGGGATGCTCATTTACAATATGTTGAATGTGATGACAGCCTTAGCCTATTCTCCAAGTCAGGCTAGTCAACTTGATTGGGCTTTGGGGAGTGCCATTTTAGAACATGCAGGCTGGGTTGGTTTTGTTGGTCTATGCCTTGCTCTTTTTGCTGCAGTAGTTGGCGGAATCAACGGCTTTTTAGTTGGAAGTAGCCGAGTATTAGCTTCTCTAGCGACGCATGGATTACTTCCTGCTCACTTTGCTAAGGAAAATCAATATGAGATACCAGAAAATGCTTTACGGTTTGTAACGGTTGTAAGTATTCTGATGCCACTCTTGGGGAGAAGTGTTATTTCTTATATCGTTGATTTGTCCAGTTTGATGGCGGCAGTCACCTACGCTTATGTTTGTTATGTGAGTAGTCGGCTGACAGAAAAACGAGTTATGAAGTATCAAAGTTTGTTGGGAATGCTAGTGGGGATTGTGTTTGTACTATTGCTTGTTTTCCCAAATTCACCGAGCCAGTTGTCTCCTTATTCATTTGGAATTTTGGGCATTTGGGTCGGTTTAGGATTTCTTTATTTTCATTTTTCAAAGAATAAACAAAATAAAAAGGAGTTTTTATGAAACATGTAGAACGTTATAGCGGTTTTCTATTAGGAGCAGCTATTCTGATTTTGGGGCCGAAATTATTGTCATCGGATATGCTATTCTTTCGGCTGGTGATAGGTGTGGCTCTTGGCTACACACTCAGTCGAGGGTATACAGGATTTGCAGGTAGTGTCAATCGTGCCTATCGAACAGGCTCTACACGCTTGATGCGGACCATGATGATGATGTTCTTTATTACAACTTTATTGAGTACCGCTTTTCTATTTAATGCAGATGCTTCTTCTTACGATCTTTGGGTGAATCCCATTAATCTAGGTCTTCTCTTGGGAGGGATTTTATTTGGATTTGGGATGACCTTCTCTTCTTGTTGTGCCTCAGGCGTATTGACTGATTTGGTGACAGCCTTGCCTCGTGGATTGATTACATTGGTCTTTTTCTGCTTTGGCGTATTTATTGGATTCCCTATTCAGAATTCAGCTAGTTGGATTACACAATCTTGGTTTACAAGTGAAGTGGGTTCTAAATTATATGGAGGGGTCTATCTACCAGACTTGTTCAAATTTGATGGACTGGGTGGATATCTAGGAGCATTGATGTTTACCGGTCTCCTCTGTGGAATTGTCATTTGGCTTTCTTATCGTTATGAAAACAAACGCAAGCAAGCCGGTACCTATACTGGTCACTTTGGCGAGAAAATTCAAGATATGGAAGTGGCAGAGTCTTTGGAAAGTCCAGCGGATGAGGCAGGGTGGTATGATCGCTTGTTTGTAAAGGCATGGTCTTTGCGTAAAGCTGCGGTTATTCTTGCCGTTCTCTTTACTCTCTTAATGGGAGTGACAAAAGCAGGTTGGGGTGCAAGTACTCCCTACGGTTTATGGTTTGGCCAATTCTTGATGCTGTTTGGTATAGATGCAAGTAGTTTGGCGGAGTTTACCCTGATGCCAGAGGGAGCATTTTCAACACCATTCTTTGAACACCCAATTAGCACACAAAACTTTGGAATCATGTTAGGGACAATTTTCTTCTTGTTGACTTCAGGTACCTTTACCAAAGTAGCCAAATCAGAGTTGAAAATTACTCCAAAACAGGCTTTCTTCTTTGCCTTGGGTGGTTTATTGATGGGCTTTGGAACGCGGTTGTCTAATGGCTGTAATGTAGGGGCTCTCTTTACCCCGATTGCGAATTATTCTCTGTCGGGATGGATTTTCTTAGTTGTTCTGGTTACGGGTGGAGTGCTAGGTAATACGGTAGCCAAGAAATTAGAACTCTAATTCCTAGATTATTAAGGACAAATACTTTGTTAGTTCTGACTAGCAGAGTATTTTTACTATATGCTATAATGGAGACAGTAAGTTTAGCAAGGAGTCATCATGAGTCAAGATCGTGACTATATGGATCAAGTATTTTTAGAATATGTTCGGATCGCCAAAGCCCTTTCTAGTGAAAAACGCTTGGAGATACTTCACCGTTTAATTCATGGACCCAAGACGGTAGAACAGCTAACCAGAATGACCGATATGACAACCGCTAATACATCTAGGCATTTGCAAGTTCTGAAGGAAGCATCCCTCGTTTCAATTGAAAGAGACGGAAAATATATTTGGTACAGTATTTCCACCCCGATAGTAGAAAAACTCTTGTCTGATATTCATTCCATTAGTGAAGAACGGTCGCCGATGTTAGGGTGGATTGAAAAGAGTTATATTGAGCAAGATAAAGCAATCCAAACAATTGGTTTAGATGAAGCCAAGGATAAGGTCTTTTCTAGCCAGGCACAACTAGTTGATCTAAGAAGCGTTAGTGAATTTGAGCTGGAGCATGTAGATGGAGCGGTGAATATTCCCTTCAGTCAATTGGAGGAGCATTTAGAGGAACTAAAGCGCGATAAACCAATTATTCTATATTGTAGGGGATTATTCTGTACCTATGCCAATCGGGCGGCGGCCTTTCTAAATAAGAGAGGTTATCATGCCTATAGCGTAAGTGGGACACATTTTGATTGGAAGCGAACTAGAGAAGAGTAGTAGATGCCAAGGCTTTCATTCTCGGCAGCTCTGCTATCTTTCAAAAAATAAAAAAAGTAAAGTAAAATAACTTGACGGAGAACAGTAGTTTTGATAGAATGGTAGACGGTATTGTTTACCCCATTTGAAAGGCCCCGGAACCTTCCAAATACCCGCGGACCGGAACATCCGCCCAGTAAACAAAAACGATTCGTATAGGAGAAATCATGAACAAAACAACATTTATGGCTAAACCAGGCCAAGTTGAACGTAAATGGTATGTAGTAGACGCTACTGATGTACCTCTTGGACGCCTTTCAGCAGTAGTTGCTAGCGTTCTTCGCGGTAAAAACAAACCAACTTTCACACCTCACACTGATACTGGTGACTTCGTTATCGTTATCAACGCTGAGAAAGTGAAATTAACTGGTAAAAAAGCAACTGATAAGCTCTACTACACTCACTCAAACCACCCAGGTGGATTGAAATCAATCTCAGCTGGTGAATTGCGTTCTAAAAACGCTGTTCGTTTGATTGAAAAATCAGTTAAAGGTATGCTTCCACACAACACACTTGGTCGTGCACAAGGCATGAAATTGAAAGTGTTTGTAGGTGCTGAGCACACTCACGCTGCACAACAACCAGAAGTACTTGATATTTCAGGTCTTATCTAAGGGAAAGGACGTAATCTAAATGGCACAAGCACAATACACAGGTACTGGTCGTCGTAAAAACGCGGTTGCACGCGTACGTTTGGTCCCAGGTACTGGTAAAATCACAGTAAACAAAAAAGATGTAGAAGAGTACATCCCACACGCTGACCTTCGTTTGGTTATCAACCAACCATTCGCAGTAACTTCAACACAAGGTTCATACGACGTTTTCGTTAACGTGAACGGTGGTGGTTACGGTGGTCAATCAGGTGCGATCCGTCACGGTATCGCGCGTGCATTGCTTCAAGTAGACCCAGACTTCCGCGATTCATTGAAACGCGCAGGCCTTCTTACACGTGACGCTCGTATGGTTGAACGTAAGAAACCAGGTCTTAAGAAAGCACGTAAAGCTTCACAATTCTCAAAACGTTAATATACTGCGATATATCAACGTTTCAAAGCACTCAAGAGTTTACCTCATGGGTGCTTTTTTCGTGTTTTTTTGAAAAGCTTCCTTGGTTGTTTTGCATATGTTGAGAGGTGAGAGTGACAGCGGATAAGGAACGATTCCTATAGCCTTTCCAGAAAGGCATGAGCGGCTCAAGCATATCTTGGAAGAGCAAGTTTACGGCTTTGCGCCAACGGCTATTATCCAGAAGATCGCTTTGGAGTTCATCTTTGGCACCCTACCTGACACCATCAGTCGGAAAAACTTCTTACAAGTGGATACTGTTCCGTATGCCAAGGAAGGTACGATGTAGGGGTTGATAGATAAATCTTTTGGATAATATTGAAGGAAAACTTGTCATTTTTGGCAAGTTTTTTTAGATAAGGTGCTATACTAAAACTAGGAATGGAGGGGGATATGTTATGGCAAATTATGTTTATCAGCAGGTCATTTGTTCCAAAGATTTTTTTGAAACCTACTTTTTAGATTACTACCCGATAGACGAAAAAAGGATTGATCCACCGTATATTAGTTTTAACAAACTGGTGGGTGTTAAAAACATTGGCAAGTACGGAGAACTTTTTGGTGAGTATATCTATTATGGTTATGGTTTCACCTACCAGATACGTTCGGATGGTTTGATGGTTGTCACATTTGCGACCAAACGTTCCTATCCCATTGCTGCTATTAAAGCGGCAATTCAGATGGACCATAACCTAGAGTGGTACGCGGTTGAAGAGAATTGTATCTATGTTTCTCGCTTTTATTGGAATCATGGTATCAAAGAAGCGATTTGTTTGTTAGGTGATGACTTTGGAATATGGGCAGAGGCTAGATATGAGTTTGAAGAAGCACTGGCCGACTCAGATCATATTGTCTGGTATTATCTATTGGAGAATAAGATTAACTGGCTCGACAGGGCTACCTTGTTGGACCTACCGAGATATTATGAGGAGTGATTTGTGAGAGGAGAATATCATGTGGACAAAAAGAATAGGCTACATTACCGATCCTGGGAAATTGGTTGATTATTTCTTATCTGTTGGACAGTTTCATGATTATTTGATTGGCTCCTTTTCCTATGATAGTCAGTCAGCTAGTCTACGTTTAACCATTGAGGAGGATTGTTTAGCGGAAAGTCATTCCAATGAGCCAGCCTTGGTTTGGGATTTGGAATGCCAGGGAGTAACAGATTTTAGAATGCAAGACATGGAGGGGATTTCAAGCTGGTGGATTTATGAAGTTTTATATAATGGCACTACTTTCCAATTTCAGCTTGTGAATGGCTATTTTTCCTTCTCAGCAGAAAGTTTTAAGTTGGGAATTCCCCATAAACCGACTACAGAAAGGCATCCAGCCATTACTCGTTTGCAGTATGATTATTTCTTGCAAGAATTTGAGGCGGGGATGATGCCTGGAGAAATCAATTTTTCTTTTGAAACAGATGAAGAAAGTGAGCTCCGTTCATTTGGTTATTCAAAAGAGGTGGAGCAACCATATTGGATAAGGGAAAACAAGCAAACGGATGAAAGAAGGTTTACGAATTCTGCCCCATTATTTTCTTCTCCTCTGTTTGATGGGAAGTCCTTGAGAGAAAGATGGTACGAAGTAGTAATCTACAGTATAGCAGGTCAATCCTTAAATGATTGGTTGAGTTATGCAGACCATTCGGTTAAAACGCATGTGTATGAACTGGAGGACGAATATGGTCTCTACATCAATGGGGTTGAATTGGATGGTTTTATTGATGAGGATGGGAAGCTTTGTCCGTCTTGTGGTAAAGTCCCATGTTATTTAGATGATTATGACGAACATTTTTGTCCTTATTGTAATAGCTGGATGACAGAGGACTGGTGGGACAGGGATGAGGTGCACTACTTTGAAAAACGTACTCTCGAGCCGGAACTTTTATGGAAACCCAATAAAATGTTGCGGTTTTGCCAGGTACAATTTTCAGTTGACGGCAAACCCTATACCTACTATTGTCCTGACCAAACCATAAATAAGGGAGATTGGGTGCAAGTTTCAGTTGGCAAGCAAGCTGTAAAAAAAGATGTTCCAGTAGTGGCTATCTTTACTGCTCCAGCAGACCGTCCTCCCTATCCTTTGGATAAAATAAAAACCGTACTAGGAAAATCAAGAGAGTGGTCGGAAATGATTGCCGAAAAATTGGAGCATTTACTAACTCACAGCCATACATGTGATTTATCGGAAGAAAAAATCCCAGCCGATTCATCGGTAGCTTACGACCTCTTGAAAACTCCAGTCGGCAATTTCTGGTTGGAATTAAACGGTCAGCCCATAAAAATGTCAATTATAGCCTTATATCCAAAACCTGAGGACAAGTACTTTGTGGAAGGTTCTTACCATATAAAACCTTTTGATACGAATTTTGTTGATTTTAAGAGTTTATCGATTTGTACAGATATTGACTTTAGAACTACCAGACTGATTGACAACTTAGGCGGTGAACATCAATACGGGAACAATTGGCAAGTTGGCGATTATGATATTGGAATTGTCGCGCACCCATACTCATACGATGAAGAAGAAGTAGATGAAAACATGTTAGGAATTCCCTATTTTCGTGAATGGATAGAAGACTATCAGCATCTAACTTGCTTTTCGGTTGCTTGGAAATACTATACTTCCGATGATGATTTATCCATCTGGTTCAATATGTAAGAAGGTTGCTTTTAAGGGGTATATTGATAATCATAGGGAAAAGGATGTGGGGACAGCTCCCGAACAGGTGTCATAGTAGAAATACTACATCCATTTCTAAGGGAGAGAAGAAATTTAACGTCTTATGATGGGATATCGCAACAAATAGACTTAACTAAAAATGAAAATTTTGATATACTACAAGTATATACAGAAAACGATTTCAAGAGGTGTACGTTATGGAAATAAGAGAAATAATGCAGTTGCTAGAAGAAATGAAGCTTGGAGTATTTGCGACTGTAGACCAACAAGGAAAGCCACACGCTCGTCATATACATATAGTCGCTGCTAATGAAAGTGGCATATTCTTTATGACAAGCAAAGAAACCCACTTCTATAATCAGCTAATTTCAAATAATCACGTAGCTATGACAGCCATGAAAGAGGAAGGTTATCTGATTCAAGTGGTAAGAGTAGAGGGTCTTGCAAGACAAGTGGATAATGACTACTTACAAAAGATTTTTTCAAACAATCCCTACTATCAGCATATTTATAAGGATACCAGTGATGATTTAATGCAGGTATTTCAAATATACGAAGGCAAAGGATTTTATCACAGCCTAACTCAAGGTCATAAGTATGTATTTTCTATAGGGGATTCTGATAGCGGAAAAGCGCGGACCATCTAATTGATTTTTACTGATTACCTATCCTAAAAAAGCCGAGCTATCTCTAGTAACAATATTTAATAGAGGTAGCTTGTTTTTTTATAGTAAAATGAATGAGAAACAGGGAATGATTACGTTTATAAATTTGAGAATTCTAAAGCTAGTTTGGGAGCGGGTTCCTAACACGACCACTCAAAGTTGTCCTGTTCTTAATTCAAGCAACTAATCCTATCAGAACTCTCACTTACTTTGAGAATTTACCTGAGAATTTAGTAATAAATTTTTTTCAAAAAAGTGTTGACAAGGTCAATTCTTAATGTTATACTAGTTCTTGTGTTAAGCGGGGATGGCGGAATTGGCAGACGCGCAGGACTAAGGATCCTGTGATCGCTTTAGATCGTGTGGGTTCAAGTCCCACTCTCCGCATTGGAAGACTAGCTATGTGCTAGTCTTTTTTGCATTCAAACATTACAATTTTTTGGCTCTTTGTCAACTGTAGTGGGTAGATGAAAAGCTAACACCTAGAGAGGACGAACTTCGTTCTCTCTTTCTTTATGTTCAAAGCAATCAAAATGCGTTTTTTAAAATTTTCAAAGTTTCTGAAACCAAAGGCATTTCTCTTAATGACTTTGATGAGATTGTTAGTAGCTTCCAGTTTGGCGTTGGAATAAGGCAATTCCATAGCATTTACAATCTTGTCTTTATCCTTTAGAAATGTCTTAAATACCGTCTGGAAAATAGAATTAACATTGGCTATTTCCTGTTCGATAAGGTCAAAGAAATGAACTGAGTTTTTCTCTTGGAAATGGAACAAGAGAAATTGATAGAGTTCATAGTGCTGTCTGAGTTCATCTGAGTAGGATAGGAGTTTTTCTAGAATTTCCTTGTTAGTCAAGTGCATGCGAAACATAGGGCGATAAAATCGTTTATCGCTGAGTTTACGGGTATCTTGTTGAATCAATTTCCAGTAGCGTTTCAAGGCTCGGTATTCCTGCGATTTTCTGTCGAATTGATTCATAATTTGAATACGGACACGGTTCATAGCACGGCTAAGGTGTTGCACAATATGAAAGCGGTCGAGTACGATTTTTACATTCGGAAAAAGCTGTTTAGCAAGTTGATAATAGGGACTAAACATATCCATGGTAATCACTTTGACCTGATTTCTAACCTTTCTAGGATATCGTA
>NZ_JAMWEL010000069.1 GCF_024509555.1 Streptococcus suis | reverse complement strand
GAATGAGTTGTCAAAACAAGCCAAGTTATCACGAAAAAGAAACGAAAAAAAGTTTCAAAAAAGAGTTGACAAAGCAAGTTGAAGATGATAGAATAATTGAGTTGTCAAATCTGAAACAAAACAACACAAAAAAAGAAATTTAAAAAAGTTTCAAAAAAGTGTTGACAATCAGTTGAAGAAATGATAAACTAAGATAGTTGTCGCGAGAGCGACAAACAAGACCTTTGAAAATTAAAGAAGACGAACCAAACGTGCAGGGTGATTTATCGAATAGATAAATCGTCAATGACAAAAGAAAAACAATAAAACGGAAAGCTAGCAATAGCTTGAGTTTGAATCAA
>NZ_JAMWEL010000068.1 GCF_024509555.1 Streptococcus suis | reverse complement strand
AGCCCTGAGAGATGATCAGGTAGATAGGTTGGAAGTGGAAGTGTGGCGACACATGTAGCGGACCAATACTAATCGCTCGAGGACTTATCCAAAGAAATAAACTAGAGTCAATATTGACAAGCGATCGGTTTCTTGTTAGAATATAGATATTCAATTTTGAGTTGACAAGACTCATTAGTTAAGTGACGATAGCCTAGGAGATACACCTGTTCCCATGCCGAACACAGCAGTTAAGCCCTAGAACGCCTGAAGTAGTTGGGGGTTGCCCCCTGTGAGATACGGTAGTCGCTTAGCAAATTGGAGAGAAATCTCCAAATGGGAGTTTAGCTCAGCTGGGAGAGCATCTGCCTTACAA
>NZ_JAMWEL010000067.1 GCF_024509555.1 Streptococcus suis | reverse complement strand
CATCGAGATTAACAGATGGACAATTCAAGGCAACATTGGATATTAAGAACCATCATTATGAAACTGGACTATATCATATCCATGCCTATGGTCTATTGCCAAATAGTCAGTTAACTGGATTATTTGCAACCCATTATACTTTGCCAAGTCCTAAAATTGAACATACTCTCACTCAAACAAGCAATACAAGTGTTGACATTCTAATTTCTGGAGTGCCTCAGTATTTCAAGACTGTCCGTGTGCCGATCTGGTCAAATGCCAATGGTCAGGATGAAATAAAATGGTATGAGGCATCGAGATTAACAGATGGACAATTCAAGGCAACATTGGATATTAAGAACCATCATTATGAAACTGG
>NZ_JAMWEL010000066.1 GCF_024509555.1 Streptococcus suis | reverse complement strand
CCGCAAGTACATCAGCTTCTGAGTCAGCGTCGACTAGTGCGTCAACTTCGGCAAGCACAAGTTCTTCCGCGTCCGCTTCGACCAGTGCGTCTACTTCAGCAAGTACATCAGCCAGCGAGTCAGCCTCTACAAGTGCGTCGACCTCAGCAAGTACATCAGCTTCTGAGTCAGCCTCGACTAGTGCGTCAACCTCAGCAAGCACGTCAGCCAGCGAATCCGCATCGACTAGTGCGTCAACCTCCGCAAGTACATCAGCTTCTGAGTCAGCGTCGACTAGTGCGTCAACTTCGGCAAGCACAAGTTCTTCCGCGTCCGCTTCGACCAGTGCGTCTACTTCAGCAAGTACATCAGCCAGCGAGTCAGCCTC
>NZ_JAMWEL010000065.1 GCF_024509555.1 Streptococcus suis | reverse complement strand
TGGTCCGTTCCAGCAGATTCAGGTGTCACTGTAGATCCTACTACAGGCGCAGTCACAATTCCAGCAGATAAAGTTCAAGATGGTTCAACAGTTTCTGCCACATCAACTGATGAAGCAGGCAACACATCAAGCCCAGCAACAGACACTGCTAAGAACAATCCAGACACAACAGCACCAGAAGTACCATCAGTAGTAGCTAACGAAGATGGCTCAGTCACTGTAACTCCATCAACCACAGCTGGTGATGATACTAAGACCGTTGACATCACGTACACTGATGAAAATGGAACAGAACAAACAGTAACTGTTACTAAAGAAGATGATGGTACATGGTCCGTTCCAGCAGATTCAGGTGTCACTGTAGATCCTACTACAGGCGCAGTCACAATTCCAGCAG
>NZ_JAMWEL010000064.1 GCF_024509555.1 Streptococcus suis | reverse complement strand
GCCGGCATCCGCATCCACCTCGGCGTGCAGGCAACCTCCATCGAGGCTGCCGACGGCAAGGTGACCGGCGTCTCCCTGAGCGACGGCCGGCATCTGCCCGCCGACCTCGTCGTGGTCGGCGTCGGCGTGCTGCCGAACATCGAGCTCGCAGCCGAAGCGGGGTTACCCGTCGCCGCCGGCATCATCGTCGATGAGTATCTTGCGACGGCTGATCCGAACATTTCCGCGATCGGCGATTGCGCGCTGTTCGCGAGCCCGCGCTTCGGCGGTTCGCTGCGGCTGGAATCGGTGCAAAACGCCACCGACCACGCCCGCTGCGTGGCGGCGCGGCTGACCGGCGACAAGAAGCCCTATGACGGTCATCCCTGGTTCTGGAGCGATCAGGGCGACGACAAGCTGCAGATGGCCGGGCTCACCACCGGCTACGAC
>NZ_JAMWEL010000063.1 GCF_024509555.1 Streptococcus suis | reverse complement strand
AAGTTGGAAACGATGGAACAGTGACGATCACTTACCCAGACGGCTCCGTTGATACTATCCCAGGTACTGATACAGTCGTAACAACTACTCCAACTCCACAAACGGATGCAGAGAAGAACGATTTGACAAATCCAACTAAGACTCCAGTTGCGGATACGAACAACTTGACTGACGGTGAAAAAGCTAAAGTTAAGGAAGAAGTAGAGAAGTCCAATCCAAACCTTCCAACAGGTACAACAGTAGAAGTTGGAAACGATGGAACAGTGACGATCACTTACCCAGACGGCTCCGTTGATACTATTCCAGGTACTGATACAGTCGTAACAACTACTCCAACTCCACAAACGGATGCAGAGAAGAACGATTTGACTAACCCAACTAAGACTCCAGTTGCGGATACGAACAACTTGACTGATGACGAAAAAGCTA
>NZ_JAMWEL010000062.1 GCF_024509555.1 Streptococcus suis | reverse complement strand
TGTTTTAGAAAGAATGTTATCAAAGTATGTGGGACGCCTGACGTCGAGTATTGAAAATGACATCACTAAAACAAGGAATCATTCAAGACAAAGAGGTAATATCATGCGTGCAGTTTTTGGGATTGATATGAGTAAGGCAAGTTCAGAAGTGGCCATTCTAGTCAATGGTGAGAAAGTTCACAGCTATACCATGTCCAATGACGCCTTAGGCTTTGCTCGGCTACTTGGCGATTTGAGAACCGTCCATAAGCCAGAAATCATCTTTGAAGCAACAGGTGTCTATTCTCGTCGTCTTCAAGCTTTTCTGGATGAACATGGCTACGCTTATACACGGCTTAATCCCTTAGAAGCTAAGAAGCAACTGGATAGCTTGCGTGTGAGGAAAACAGATCAAATTGACGCCGAAAAACTGGCTCAATCTCAATTTGTGCTGAATCGTAAACCCACTTTTGTCCAAGA
>NZ_JAMWEL010000061.1 GCF_024509555.1 Streptococcus suis | reverse complement strand
ATCAAGGGGACCTGCGGCTTTCTGGGATTGCCGCGGCTGGAAGCGCTGGCCCATGCCGGCGAGACGCTGATGGGCAAATTCCGCGACGGCATGCCGGTCACCGGCGAAGCCGTCAGCCTGATTCTTGCGAGCATCGACCGCATCAAGGAAATTCTCGCCGGACTTGAGGCGACCGAGGCCGAGCCGCAAGGCTCCGATCAGGATCTGATCGTCAAATTGCACGAGATGGTCGAGCACGGGATGGCGGCGATGTCAGGCTCGGCGCAGCCGATGCCGTCAGCGTCGGCGCAGCCGATCGTGTCCGCGTCGGCTCCGCCGATCGCGTCCGCGTCGCCGGCTCCGGCGGCGCCTGCAACCCCCGTTTCCGCCGCACCGGCGATCGCGCAAGGCACCCTGGTGCCGCAGATACTGGAACGCGAACTGCGTCCGGGTGAAGTATCGCTCGATGAGCTGGAGCGCGCCTTCCGGGAG
>NZ_JAMWEL010000060.1 GCF_024509555.1 Streptococcus suis | reverse complement strand
CGGAATTTCCTTATCTGGCTCAGTTGGGTCAAATGGGTATTCTGTCTTAGGACGTTTATTCTCTGGTACATTCGGAATGAGTGGAATCCAGTTAGCTACTTTTTGGTAAACATAAGTAATCGTTGTTATGCCTTCAACCACGTTGCCTGTTTCTTCCACTGACTTACCAGCTGGATCAACAGCAGTGGTCTTAGACGGTACAAGAACATACTTATCACCGTTACGAACGATTTCAGTTGGTTTGTCACCTTCGTCTGTCGTGTTGTACTTAGTACCTGCTAGAACATCATCCTCATCTGTAACAGGTGACTTCAGAATATTTCCATCAGTATCTACATAGTTGATCACCACATCACCCTTAACAGGCACGTAAGGAATCAAGGTATCCTCACCTGGTGTTTCTGGTGTTGGTGGAACGTAGCCCTTGCTTGGATCTTCTGGATCAACAGGTTTCAACGGTGTATTGTCCTT
>NZ_JAMWEL010000006.1 GCF_024509555.1 Streptococcus suis | reverse complement strand
AACATCATTAACTCGTCAACCACAAAGCCCTCACTAAGATTATACACCTAGTGAGGGCTTTGTGTTCGTTTTCATTATTCTGTGGGTGAGGGCGGAGCCATCATGGATGTCTTTCCCACTCCCATTTATTCAGGGATTCTATATGAGTCAAGGCTGGTCTGCCTTGGCTTTTTTTGTTATTATAGAGTATACAGTAGGTAAGTTTGTCTGTCATCATGGCGCGGAGTTGAGAAAGGGAGTTAAAATGTCTCGAAAAGAAACAGTTACTTTGACCAATATGTGTTTAATTGAGGATAAGGCTGGGAATGTAGTAGTGCAAATTCGTGATCCGAAACGCTATCGTTGGTCTGGCGCTGCCTTTCCTGGAGGCCACGTAGAAGAAGGGGAAAATTTCCATGACTCTGTTGTCCGTGAAGTCTTAGAGGAGACTGGTTTGACAATTACCAATGCTCATTTAGTTGGTATCAAACATTGGCCTGACAAGGAAGGTCATCGCTATCTGGTATTTCTCTATAAGGCGACGAATTTTTCTGGCACACTTCGGTCAACAGAAGAAGGAGAAGTGCGTTGGGTTAAAAAGATTGACCTTCCTAAGATGGATCTAGCCTACGATTTGCTAGAAATTTTAAAAGTAATGGATGATGAAGACATATCTGAGTTCTTTTATACCAAAAAGGATTCTGATGGAGAGTGGGATAGGAATTTTAGGTAGTTTACTGGTTGAACTTTGGGGAGAGTATCCCCTTTTATTTTAGAATTAAAAGGTATTATTTTTTAAATTGCATAAAAATACAAAAAATAGTTGACAATTGTATAAAAACACTATATAATTGATTTAACTTATGAAATAGGAGAGGGAAATGACAGAAAATAATTTAAAAGTCCGATGATGACCGTAACTGGTAATTCAATAACATATAATAGAAAATGAGGAAAAGATTATGAAATTAAAAAAAATATTAACATTAGCAGCAACTCTTGTAGCAGGATTTACACTAGCAGCTTGTTCTTCGACTAGTTCATCTTCAAGCCAATCAACACTCGAGAAGATTAAAGAAAAAGGAACCTTGGTTGTAGCGACAAGTCCTGACTATGCACCATTTGAATTTCAAACGCTTGTAGATGGCAAAAACGAAGTTGTTGGAGCGGATATTATGCTGGCACAAAAAATTGCGGATGAACTTGGTGTGGAGTTGGAAGTATCAGCAATGAGCTTTGACAATGTTTTGAATAGCGTCCAATCAGGAAAGGCTGACATTGCAATTGCTGGTCTATCATACTCTGAAGAACGTGCAAAAGTCTTTGACTTCTCAGAAAGCTATTACCAAATCGCAGATGTCCTTCTTGTTAAGAAAGAGAATGCTGAAACTATTTCAAGTGTTGATGCACTTGCAGGAAAATCCTTGGCAGTTCAAAAAGGTTCTACTCAAGAAACCTATGCAAAAGAAAATATGGCAGATGCCAAAATTATTTCATTGACACAAATGGGTGAAGCGGTAAATGAATTGAAAACTGGTAAGGTAGAAGCTGTCTTGATGGATTCTCCAGTTGCGGCAGGTTATGTATCACAAAATAGTGATCTTGCTATTGCATCAGCTCAGTTCCCAACAATTGATGAAAACTCAAAAGTTATCGCCCTTCCAAAAGGAAGTACAGATTTAAAAACTGAGATTGACAAGGTAATCGCAGAAATAAAAGCAAGTGGCGAATTTGATACCTTCCTTGAAAAAGCAGCAACTTATACAGCTGTTGAATAAGTCAGACAAACAATCATCGGAAACGGTGGTTGTTTTTTCATGCAAAAAAGAATGAAGTTTTTGAACTCCATTCTTTACATGTTCTTATTTCACCCGCTCTAAATACAGACTAGTCAATCGTGGAACAGTTATTGTAGCCCCATTTTCATTAGGAAAGAGGCTGAATGTTTCCATTGGAATGGCATTAGAAGAGAAGACAAGTTTGTATTCGCTATCTGCTGGCAAATCTAGGTGGACATCGAACAATTCTTGGTCGTTAAAATTATGAATGGTCAAGATTTCTTGGTCATCACTCATACGCGAAAAGGCATAGAGACTAGCTTCGCTATCAATTTTCACCCACTGGAATCCTTTATCGTAGGCCTGGTAATCATACTTCCAAAAAGCGTCATGTTCACGATAAAAAGTAGACAAGGTCTTCATCATTTGATAGAAACTTGAGTGATTTGGATAAGTTAGTAAATTCCAATCCATTTCAGTGTACTCATGCCATTCACGGATATGCCCCCATTCATTGCCCATAAAGAGTAATTTCTTACCTGGATGAGCAAAATAGAAGCTGTAGTAGACACGGGCCAAATGGAACTTATCATCGTAATCTCCATTCATCTTATCAATGATGGAATGCTTTCCATGGACAACCTCGTCATGAGATAAGGGCAAGAGGAATTGCTCATTCTGGTTGTAGTACATACCGAAAGTAATTTCGTTAGAATGGTATTTGCGGTAGACTGACGGACGTTCTACAAACTTGAGCGTATCATTCATCCAACCCAAATCCCATTTCATATCGAAGCCAATA
Organism: Streptococcus suis; assembly: GCF_024509555.1. GTDB lineage: Bacteria > Bacillota > Bacilli > Lactobacillales > Streptococcaceae > Streptococcus > Streptococcus suis_AD. Next base: position 100,105 of record NZ_JAMWEL010000006.1, on the reverse strand, counting down.
CCACCTTCTTCAAGAGAATGAGTAACTTTTGGGAAACTTGAAGAATCTTCTGCAATCATCATGACACCCTTATAGTCGGTGTGAACCATGGCGTTGACACGTTTGATAAAATCAATCGCTCCATGGTTTATCTTGTCATCTTCCGTTTCACCACGCCAGTAGAGCAGGTAGGACAGGGCGTCAACGCGGATCCCATCAAAGTGGAAGTATTCCAACCAATATTTGAGATTTGAGAGAAGGAAGGAACGTGTCAAGCCTTTACCCAAATCAAAGTTTGCGGTTCCCCACTGGTGGTTTTCACGGTCTTGCTCGTGTGGATATTCGTATAACCAACTACCGTCAAACTGATAGAGACCATGGGCATCTTTACAGAAATGTAGTGGGACCCAGTCAAGAATGACACCAATGCCAGCCTGGTGACATTGATCAACCAGATATTTAAGTTCATCTGGCTTGCCATAGCGACTAGTTGGACTGTAATAACCGGTAACCTGATATCCCCAAGAAGCGTCTAGAGGATGCTCAGTGATTGGTAACAGTTCGATATGGGTATAGTTATTTTCTTTGACATGCTCAATGAGTAGCGGTGTAATTTCTTTGTAACTATTGAAGGCCTCAAGTGGCGCACCGCCTTCATTTTTATTGGCAAACTTCTGTTTCCAAGAACCCAAATGAACTTCGTAGATAGAAACAGGTTGCTCCTTAAAGTCATAGTTGACACGATGATACATCCAGACATCGTCTTTAAACTTATAACGAGGATTGTAGGTTGTCGACGCAGTATTAGGACGCACTTGACTGAAAAAGGCATATGGATCAGCCTTGTAAATTTCACGTCCATCATGGGTTATAATGAGGTACTTGTAATCTTCAAGTGATTTTAAACCTTCTACATAGAGTTGAAAAACACCATCAATTTCCCATTGCATTGGATGGCTACGTTGCCAGTCGTTAAAGTTTCCAACCAAGAAAACTTCTCTTGCATTTGGAGCATAGACACGGAATTGGGTGCCAAGGATCATATTGCGATCCTTTATTAAATGAGCCCCCATTTTCTCGTAGAGTGTGGTGTGCTCACCGGAATTCATATAGTATAAATCCAAATCAGTAAATTCTGTCATAGCAATCTCCTTGTTGAAAAGGAGTGGACTATGGTCGCACTCCCCTTCAGTTTGTTGTCAAATCTTACCTAGCCACTAATTTCACGATAGAGCCAGATGTACTTTTCAGCGGAAGCAGTCCAGCTGAAATCACGTTCCATAGCCTGATTGACCATAGAATACCAGTCTTCTGGACGGTCATAGTAGGTCTGTAGAGCCAAATCATAGACTTGTCGCATATTGTAGGCATCCCGGCCACCAAATGTAAAGCCGGTGCCTTCTTTGCTGTCGATGTGATATGGTGTCACCGTATCTACCAAACCACCAGTTTCACGAACCAATGGAAGTGTTCCATAGTGCATAGAAATCAATTGGCTGATACCACATGGTTCAAACATGGACGGCATAAGGAAGAGGTCACTTGCAGCATAAATTTGGTGGGCAAGTGGTTCATTGTAGCCACGGTAGAAGGCGAATTTTTCAGGATAAGCGTGTTTGAAATGGTTAAAGGCGTTTTCAACATCTGCTTCACCATTGCCCAAGATGACAAATTGAACGTGGGCTTGAAGTAGATGGCTGAGAACCTCTGTCAAGAGATAGAATCCTTTTTGCCAAGTCAAACGAGATACGATACCAATCATCAACACATGTTCATCTTGAGGAAGTCCAAACTGAGCTTGCAAGGCCAATTTATTGGCTTTTTTGTCTGCAATTGTTTCAAGACTATAATTCTTTACAAGATATGTATCTGTCTGACTATCCCAGCTATCGTAATCAATCCCATTGACAATACCACACAAATCATGCTTACGAAGTTCCAGCACGTGTTGCATATTTTCACCGAATTCTTCAGTCAAAATTTCACGCGCATAAGTATTTGAAACGGTTGTTACCTTGTCAGCGTACAAGATTCCTAATTTCATAAAGGAAATGCATTCGTCATGGAAACGAGCAATACCGTCTAAGTAATAGCTGTAATCCATCCCCAGAGCTGACCAGAGGGCTTGCTTATTGAAAATACCTTGGAAAGCCAGGTTGTGAATGGTGAAGACATGCTTGATAGCACGGAATTCGTCACGGTAGCTATAGAAAGTACGGCAGAGGAATGGAAGAGCTGCAGTGTGCCAGTCGTGCGTGTGAATGACATCTGGGAAGAAATCCAAGGCTTCTAATAGACGACAGGTAGCATGTTGGAAATAACCAAAGCGCATGGCATCATCATCGTATCCATACAATTCATCGCGCTCAAAGAAGTCACGGTGTTCAATGAAATAGAAGGTAACACCATCGATTACTTGGCTGTAAACATTAGCCATGGACTGAATGTCGCCTGCACGAACATCAAAACTGGACACATAGTCAAAATCAGCATGGTTATTGATAGCAATTTTCTTATAGAGTGGTAAAACCACACGGACATCCAACCCCTGTTTTACCAATTCTTTAGGTAAGGAACCGATTACATCGGCTAAACCACCAGTCTTGATGAATGGAAGTCCTTCAGATGCTACAAAAAGAACAGATTTTCTTGTCATGATTTCTCCTAGATGATTTGATGTGCTTTGATGTAGGCTGGATTTGATTCACTGCCCTTAATATCTGTAGAATGAACAATCTTTGTCGACTTGTCAATTATAGCATTTTCAATTGTTGAACCATTTTTGATAGTTACACCATTGAGAATGATTGAGTTCTTGACGACAACACCTTCTTCAATAATCACATCGCGGTCAATCACGGAGTTCTCTACCTGACCATTGATATTGGCACCATTGGCAATCAAACTGCGTTTGACTTCTGCTAAAGGACCATAAAGAGTAGGAGAAGAATCACTTGTTTGCGTATGAATTGGCCAGTCATTCTTGAAAAGAAGTTTACGTGTATCGCGGTCAATCAAATCAATCTGTGTTTTGAAATATGACTCAACATTATTGATACAAGCTACAAAGTCACGGTGTGCATAGCCCATGATTTTGTATTGATCCACTGTATCACGAAGAATATCCTTTAACCAGTAGAGTGATGAAACTTTGTTGGCACGTTTGATCAACTCTATAAAGGTTGTACGTTTCATGATGTAGGCTTCTAATGAAACAGGGCGGTTTTTATATTTACCATGGTTTTCTTCAAAGGCCACTACTCGCTTGTTATCATCGAATTTTAAGGTTTGGCAACCGATAAAGTTTTCTTTTGCGTCTGTAATATTCTTATAAAGTACAGTAATGTCCGCACCAGTTTTCTCATGTTCATCCATGACATTGGTGAAATCTTGGCTGTAGATGAAGTAAGAAGGTGCAATCAACACATATTCTTTGGTTGAGTTTTCAATGAAATGAAGGTTATCGGAAAAGGCATTGATATCATGCTGATATACAGAGTTTGGATCCGTTACACTATTGAGCAAACGAAGTGAACCACGTTTACTGTTGATGTTGTAGTGTTTACCTGTACCAACGTGCTGGATAGTTGAGCGCATACGAACAGGCATATAAACTTGGAACTCTGTAATACCTGAGTTTGACATGTTTGATAGAACGAAGTCAATTAGTCGATAACGTCCCAAAAAACCAAAGGCTTGGACACCACGATGGTCCATTACGTCACCAAAGTGTACATTGTTTCCTTCAATATTTACAATTCCTAGAGTATTTCTTAACATAGCAGTCCTTTCTTACTTGGTTACATTCTTATCGATCAAGAGGATATTATCAGCGTCACCAGAGAGTTTAGTTCCGTCAGCTATCTTAACATTTTCAGCAACGATAACATAGTCTAGCTCAACTCCCTCACCGATGATAGCCCCAGGAAGAAGGACGGAGTTTTTCACAACAGATTCTTTATGAACCTGAACATCAGTTGAAATGACAGAGTGTTCTACATAGCCGTCAATGATAGCCCCTTTGTCAATGTAGGCTGACTTAACAGTTGCGGTGGCACCGATTACTTGAGCTGGAGAGCCCTTGTCTTCTGAGTAAATTCTCCATGAACGGTCTGAAAGATCCAAGTCACCAGCATGGTCAATCAGGTCCATGTTTGATTCCCAAAGGCTGTTAACAGTACCTACGTCCTTCCAGTAGCCACGGAATGGATGGGCGATAAGGGTACGCCCGTCTTCCAAGTATTTAGGAATAATGTCATGACCAAAGTCGTGTGAAGACGTCTCAGATTTATCATCCTCTTGGAGATACTTTTTCAAAGTTTTCCAAGTAAAGATATAGATACCCATGGATGCCAAGTTGCTCTTAGGATTTGCAGGTTTTTCTTCAAATTCTTCGATACGATAGTCCTCGTCAGTATTCATGATACCAAAGCGAGAAGCTTCTTTAATTGGTACTTCGATAACGGCAATCGTAGCGTCTGCTTTTTTCTGAATGTGGGTATCAAGGAGTTTGTCATAGTTCATCTTGTAGATGTGGTCACCGGACAAAATCAAGACATACTCAGGGTCGTTTAAGTCAATAAAGTCGATGTTTTGGGTAATAGCATCAGCAGTACCTTTGTATAAACCAAAACCTTCGATTTTCTCACTTGGAGGAAGTACAAAGACACCAGAGCCTTGAACATCCAAGCCCCATCGTTGTGACTGGGCAACGTAAGAGTTCAACAGTACAGGTTCGTACTGGGTCAATACTCCGACAATGTCGATACCTGAGTTGGCACAGTTACTAAGAGGGAAATCAATAATACGATATTTTCCTCCAAATGCGACCGCTGGTTTGGCGACTTTCTTGGTCAAACCTTCTAGACGTGTTCCACGACCACCAGCAAGAATCATAGCTAACATTTTATTTTGAGCCATCTAATCACTCCTTAATATATATTATAAGCAAATTATAACATAGATATAAAAAAAATGAAAGCGTTTCCTATATAGAAATTGAAATATTTCAATTTCCCTTTCAAAAGCTTTCATGAATATATTATAACATATTATTTTGTGTGAGTCTATATAAATTTGGATTTATTTTTTACTAAATTTCACTTCTTCTAATAAGTGACTGATAAATTTTTCGCCCATGTCTGACAGCATAGCTTTTTCATGCTGAATATAGACTAATTCGATTTCATCATCAAATTCTAGAGGAATGGAAACAATGTTATCTCCGTTGAGATTGGAATTAAGGATACCGGTAGCGATAGTGTAGCCATCTAGACCAATCAATAAATTAAAAAGTGTAGCACGGTCAGACACAACAATGGATTTCTTGTGGTGTTCTTGAGACAAAATTTCTTCAGCGAAATAGAAGGAGTTATGAATACCTTGTTCATAGCTAAGGTAAGGGAAATCGACTAGATCCTCCAAGGTTATTGATGTTTTCTGTGCCAAAGGATTTGTCTTGCTCACAAAGACGTGCGGCTTGGCTGTAAATAGATGGGTATAGGTTAGTCGATTGTCATCCAAGAGTTTCAACAAGACATCACGGTTGAATTGGTTGAGAAAAAGTACACCGATTTCTGAGCGAAAATTCTTGACGTCATCGATGATTTCCCAGGTCCGTGTTTCACGCAAGAATAGCTCGTAATCCTCCATTTCAGTCTCTTTCAATAGCGAGACAAAGGCATTGACCACAAAGGCATAGTGTTGGGAAGACACGCTGAAGAGTTGGCGTTTTGCATTCGGATTTTTATAGCGATCTTCTAAAAGCTCCGTCTGTTCAACAATTTGACGGGCGTAAGAAAGAAATTCCATTCCATCCTTTGTAAGTGTAATACCTTTGGAATTTCTAAGAAAAATCTTAATATTCATTTCTTTTTCCAAGTCACGTACTGCATTGGAAAGACTGGGTTGGGTAATGAAAAGTTGCTTGGCAGCTTCGTTCATACTACCAGTTTCTGCGATTTTGATAATGTAAAATAATTGTTGTATTCTCATACATCTATTTTAACATGATTTGACAAATAATTCTAAAAAATGTATAATGCTGAAAAATATATCCTTTAACTGAGTCCAGAGAGGCGAAGAAGGGAACGTGATAAATAGGGCAAGTGCTGCCTTCTTTTCGTGTAATCTTGCTAGCCAGCAAGGTTTTTTCTCTATATCGACTTTCTTGCTATTTGTGTTTCATAGAATAGGAGAAAAGATGATTTTAAAAGAACAGATGTTACTGGTTGAGCAAGTCCAACTTGCCCCACGTATTTTTGCTATGACCTTACAGGGGAAAATGATTCAGGATATGAAGATGGGGCAGTTTATCCATCTTCGTGTTCCGGATGATTCCATGCTCTTACGCAGGCCGATTTCTATTTCCGAGATTGATAAGAACAAATCTCAATGCAGGCTCATTTATCGAGTGGAAGGTCAGGGGACGAAAGTCTTTTCTGAGATGACGGTCGGACAGCATTTAGATGTCATGGGACCTCTTGGGAAAGGTTTTGAAGTGGACTTTCTTAAAGCAGGTGACCATATTCTAATTATTGGAGGGGGAATCGGTGTTCCTCCTTTGGTGGAAGTGGCCAAACAGGCTGCGCTCTGTGGTGTCAAGGTCACGTCAGTCATTGGCTTTGCCACAAAAGCGGCAGTCATTTTGGAAGAAGAATTGGCAAACTACGGTCAAGTCTATGTCATAACAGATGATGGTTCTTATGGGCGTAAGGGGAATGTCGCAACAGTTGTCGAACAGCTGACAAACGACTTTGCTGCCATTTATTCCTGTGGAGCACCTGCTATGATGAATTACGTTGACCAACGTTTTCATAACCATCCCCACGCCTACATCTCCCTTGAGGCGCGCATGGCTTGCGGGATGGGAGCTTGCTATGCCTGTGTGGTCAAACCAAGGCAGGGACAAGAACATGAGAATAAGCGTGTCTGCAAAGAAGGTCCAGTCTTTACGACCGGCAGTCTGATTTTATAGGAGGTTGAGATGACAAAACGATTAGCCATTTCCTTGCCAGGCTTGGACTTGAAAAATCCCATCATTCCAGCCTCTGGTTGCTTCGGTTTTGGTCAGGAATATGCGGACTATTATGACCTCAACCAGTTGGGCTCCATTATGATTAAGGCGACAACCCGTCATCCTCGTTATGGCAATGCGACTCCCCGTGTAGCCGAGACACCGGCAGGTATGCTCAATGCCATTGGACTTCAAAATCCGGGTGTTGACGCGGTCTTATCCGAAAAATTACCTTGGCTTGAACAACATTTCCCAGATTTGCCAATTATTGCCAATGTGGCAGGTTTTTCCAATGAAGAATATGCCTATGTGTCAGGGAAAATTTCACAAGCTCCAAATGTAAAAGCCATCGAGCTCAACATTTCCTGTCCAAACGTGGATCACGGAAACAATGGTCTCTTGATTGGACAGGTGCAAGAATTGGCCTACGATGCTGTAAAGGCTGCGGTAGAGGCTTCCTCTGTGCCTGTCTATGTCAAATTAACACCGAGCGTGGCGGATATTACCCTCTTGGCCAAGGCGGCTGAAGATGCTGGTGCCAGTGGTTTGACCATGATTAACACCTTGGTTGGAATGCGTTTCAATCTTAAAAATCGCCAGCCAATCTTGGCAAATGGGACAGGTGGTATGTCAGGTCCAGCGGTCTTTCCAGTTGCCCTAAAGCTCATTCGTCAGGTGGCGCAGATGACCAAGCTTCCAATCATTGGCATGGGGGGTGTGGATTCAGCAGATAAAGCACTTGAGATGATGATTGCAGGAGCTTCAGCGATTGGTGTCGGAACGGCCAACTTTACAGACCCATTTGCCTGTCCAACCATTATCAAGGATTTACCCGAACGTATGGATGTTTATGGAATTGACACCTTAGAGAGCTTACGCCAAGAAGTGAGAGAAAACTTGGGAAAGCGTTGACAAAAATAAAATAAAATAGTATCATTAGAGTAACATCGTCCTTTAACCAAGTCCAGAGAGGCTGAAAAGGTGGAATAAAATAGCTTGGAAGTTGATTTTCAGGCTGATTTCGTCTACCTCCCTGTCCAATCTGGCAGGGTTTTTGTGTCGATTTGGAAAGGAACCTATGAAAGAGAATCGTCCAATTATTGCCTTAGACTTTGCGAGTAAAGGGGAAGTTCAGTCCTTCCTGGAACAATTCCCAGCCCATGAAAAGCTCTATGTGAAGGTGGGTATGGAACTCTACTATGCGGAAGGTCCGAGTATTATTTCTTATTTAAAAGACTGCGGACACAGTATTTTCCTAGATTTAAAATTGCACGACATTCCAAATACAGTCGAATCTGCTATGCGGGTTCTGGCAAAACTAGGTGTGGATATGACTAATGTTCACGCTGCAGGTGGGGTTGAGATGATGAAGGCTGCCCGTATAGGATTAGGGGCGGATGCTGTCTTAATCGCAGTCACACAGCTGACCTCTACTTCCGAAGAGCAAATGCGAAGCGACCAAAATATCCAGACCAGTTTGCAGGATGCGGTTGTTCACTATGCTCAAAAGGCGGCACAAGCTGGTCTTGACGGAGTCGTTTGTTCAGCACATGAAGTTGCATTGATTAAAGGTGCTACGAGTTCTGATTTTGTCTGCTTGACACCAGGGATTCGGCCAGCTGGCGGCGATGTAGGTGATCAAAAACGAGTGATGACACCGGCTGAGGCGGCGAGAATTGGAAGTGACTATATTGTGGTTGGTCGTCCGATTACAAGAGCCATCCATCCCTATCAGGCCTATTTGGCCATTAAGGAGGAGTGGAATCGTGAATAAGGTTTATCAGGTTCTAATCGATAGACCTATCGGCTTTATTGATAAATTTGGCAACCAGTATCCCATCAATTACGGCTATGTTCCAAATCTATTGGCTGGAGATGGTGAAGAGCAAGATGTTTACATCATTTCCAAAGATGTCCAGCAGCCTTTGACAGCTTTCGAGGGAAAATTGGTCGCGATTATCCATCGAAGAGACGATGTCGAGGATAAATGGGTTCTGACAGGTCTTGATGAAAAACTTACCGTGACAGAAATAAAAGAGAAAACCAATTTCATTGAACAGTATTTTGATTCATGGATTGAAATGGTGGACTAGGAGAAGTCTGTAAGAATTTAACAGGGATAAATATAGTTTTTGTAGGGTTCATAGATTGAACCAGTACTTTAGGAGTGACAGGCTATTCGGCGGAATGGTCATGTTGGAATGGCACGCATTTATAAGGAGGTCTATTATGACACTAGCAACAGAAATCGCATCACACTTGTTGGACATTAAGGCAGTTCACCTGCGTCCAGAAAAGCCATTTACATGGGCATCAGGTATTAAATCTCCGATTTATACAGACAACCGCATTACCCTTTCTTATCCTGAAACACGGAACTTAATTGAAGATGGCTTTGTTCAGCGTATCGAAGAAGAGTTTCCAGAAGTTGAAGTCATTGCAGGTACTGCGACAGCAGGTATCCCACACGGGGCTATTATTGCTGACCGTATGAATTTGCCCTTTACCTATATCCGTAGCAAACCCAAAGAACATGGTGTTGGCAATCAGTTGGAAGGTCGCATTGTCAAGGGACAAAAAATGGTGGTCATCGAAGATTTGATTTCAACGGGTGGCTCTGTACTGGACGCTGTTGCAGCGGCAGAGCGCGAAGGAGCAGATGTCATTGGTGTGGTGGCCATTTTCACTTATGAATTACCAAAAGCAGAGCGTAATTTTGATAATGCTGGTGTGAAATTGGTAACGCTCAGCAATTATTCCGAACTTATCAAGGTCGCAAAAGTACAGGGCTATATCAATGCTGATGGCTTGACCTTACTCAAGAAGTTCCGCCAAAACCAAGAAACTTGGTTAGAAGATTAAGTAGTCATGTTCAAACGCACGATTTCTGGGAACTTATCTTTTAAAATGGTATAATGGTTTCTAAGTATGTTTGACATACAAATTGACCGTATGAGGAGAAATACATGATTTCAGTTATCGTGCCTTGTTTTAATGAAGAAGAGGCAATCCCCTATTTTTACGAGGCTATGGAAAAGGTTCGTAAGGAAATGGGAGAAAAATTTGAATATATTTTTGTTAATGATGGTTCCAAGGATGGTACTTTAAAAGTCTTGCGTCAGTTGTCTGGTCAGGACCAAGCTGTTCGCTACCTATCATTTTCAAGAAATTTTGGTAAAGAAGCAGCCCTCTACGCTGGCTTACAGGCGGCTCAAGGTGACTTGGTTACTGTTATGGACGTAGACTTACAGGATCCACCTGAGATGTTGATAGAGATGAAGGCCATGCTTGAAGCTAATGCAGATTTGGACTGTGTGGGAACCCGTCGTGTCAGCCGTGATGGTGAACCTCCTATTCGTAGCTTTTTTGCCAAATTATTTTATAAATTGATGAATAAAATCAGCCAGGTCGAGGTAGTAGACGGTGCGCGTGATTTCCGACTTATGCGCCGCCATATGGTGGATGCCATTTTGTCAGTTTCTGAATACAATCGCTTTTCAAAAGGGATTTTTGCTTGGGTAGGATTTGAAACTGAATACCTTCCCTACAAGAATGTTGAGCGCGTGGCTGGTCAAACAAGTTGGTCTTTCTGGAAGTTGCTTTCCTACTCGATTGAAGGGATTATCAATTTTTCAGATACACCGCTTAATATTGCTTCTTATACAGGATTTTTCACCTTCTTGTTGTCCTTGGTTTTGATGGTCATTGTGGTGGTTAAAACCTTGGTATTTGGCGATCCGACTATCGGGTGGCCCTCAACTATCTGTATCATCTTGTTTTTGGGTGGCTTGCAGTTAATGACTATCGGTATTCTTGGTAAATATTTGGCCAAAGTCTTCTTAGAAACCAAGAAACGCCCTGTTTATATTGTCAAAGAAAAAAGTTCAAACTAGGAGTTGTGTATGGAACATTCAGCCTGGCATGAATTGATTAAGTTACAGTTGCCAGAACATTATTTCGGTAAAATCAATCAATTTTTGGACCAAGTTTATGCAAGCGGGACAGTTTACCCGCCTCGTGAGAAGGTATTTGCGGCTATTCAGACGACGGAATTGGAAAAGGTCAAGGTGGTTATTTTGGGGCAGGATCCTTATCATGGACCTGGTCAGGCACAGGGCCTGTCCTTCTCTGTGCCCAATTCGATACCAGCTCCGCCATCTCTCCAAAATATCCTCAAGGAATTGGCAGATGATATCGGGGTGAAACAGGACCACGATTTGACAGGCTGGGCAGAGCAAGGGGTTTTATTACTCAATGCTTGTTTGACTGTGCCAGCTGGTCAGGCAAATGGGCATGCAGGGCAAATCTGGGAGCCTTTTACAGATGCTGTTATTAAGGTGGTCAATAGCTTAGACCAGCCTGTCGTCTACATTCTTTGGGGAGCTTATGCTCGCAAGAAAAAGATCTTAATTACTAACCCCAACCATTTGATTATCGAATCGGCTCACCCAAGTCCATTGTCGGCCTATAGAGGATTTTTTGGGAGCAAGCCCTTTTCGCAAGCAAATGCCTATTTAATCTCAAAGGGATGTACAGGAATTGACTGGCTGCGTTAAAAGTAGTTGGCTGTTAAAAGGAGAAGTCGAATGTTATTAGTTAAAAATGGTCGTGTCGTAGATCCTCTCTCTGGTCTAGATAAAGTATGCGATATCTTGATTGATGGCAAGAAAATTGTCAAGATTGCTGATATGATTACAGAATACGTTGAGCAGGTCATTGACGCGACAGACTTGGTGGTTGCGCCGGGTTTAGTCGATGTACATGTGCATTTCCGTGAGCCAGGTCAGACCCATAAAGAAGATATTCATACAGGAGCTCTTTCTGCCGCAGCGGGTGGTTTTACTTCTGTTGTCATGATGGCTAATACTAGTCCGACGATTTCGACTGTCGAAACACTGAAAGAAGTATTAGAATCTGCCAAAAAAGAAGCCATTCACATTTATAGCATGGCAACCATTACAGATCATTTCGACGGGCAAAACCTGACAGATTTTCCTGCTTTGCTAGAAGCTGGAGCGGTGGCTTTTTCGGACGACGGTATTCCATTGACAAATGCTGGCGTGGTTAGAAAAGCTATGAAATTGGCCAAAGAACATGACTGTCTTATCAGTCTGCATGAAGAAGACCCTGATTTGAATGGTGTTTTGGGGCTCAACGAGCAAGTAGCTGAAAAGCATTTCCATGTTTGTGGAGCAACTGGCGTGGCAGAATACAGCATGGTTGCGCGTGATGTTATGATTGCCTATGAAACAGGTGCGCGTGTCCATATCCAACATTTGTCCAAAGCGGAGTCAGTCAAGGTTGTCGAATTTGCTCAAGGCCTAGGAGCTAAGGTGACTGCAGAAGTAGCACCACAACATTTTTCACGGACTGAGGACTTACTTTTGACCAAAGGTGCCAATGCTAAGATGAACCCGCCCCTACGTCTAGAAAGTGATCGCTTGGCAGTGATTGAAGGTTTGAAATCAGGCGTCATTACCGTCATTGCAACAGACCATGCTCCTCATCATGCTGATGAGAAAAATGTGGAGGATGTTACTCAAGCTCCGTCTGGTATGACCGGTTTAGAAACCTCACTGTCATTGGGTCTAACTCATTTGGTAGAAGATGGACACCTTACTCTCTTGCAATTGCTGGAAAAGATGACTATTAACCCTGCCAAGCTTTATGGACTCGATGCTGGATATCTGTCTGAAAACGGTCCGGCAGACCTTGTTATATTTGATCCACATGCAGATCGCTTGGTTACTGCAGACTTTGCATCTAAGTCAGCCAATTCTCCATTTGTAGGAGATAGCTTGAATGGAGAGGTTCATTTTACAATATCGGATGGCAAGATTGTTTTTCAGAAATAAGCAGAAAGAGGCTGGGAGAAAGTCCTGGCCTCACTAGTTTTTCTCAATTGTTAAACTTGACACAGTGGTTGAGGGGGTCTAATTCACTGATGTTATCAGCTTTTCAGCCCTACATAACTGTGCGTTGGTGGGACGAAAAAATCGAACCCTTCGGGTTATCGATTTTTATCCCACTCTCTTTTTCTGAACGTTTTTAACGTGTAAGCGATTTTAATGTTTCTATTTTTATCAAATAAGTGTATAATAGTCTTGTTAATTTAGTACAAGAAAGGTTAATTTATGAAAAAGAAAGATTTCTTATTACCAGTTATGTCTACACTCTTGTTGGCGCCATTCGTCTTAGCTCAACAAGTTCAAGCTGCTGAAACGACTCCAACAACAGAGACAACAACTTCAACAGTACAAGATGCGACTGTAGCAGAAACTACTGCATCTGAAACAACATCAGCTCCAACTGCTTTAGAAGAAACTATAGAAGCAGTCATTATTCATACTAATGATGTACACGGTCGCATTCTTGAAGAAAAGAATGTCATCGGTGACGCTAAGGCTGCGGCAGTCATTGAAGAAGAACGTGCAAAAGTTGAAAATACCATTGTTGTGGATGCTGGAGATGCCTTTCAAGGTTTACCGATTTCAAACTCTACTAAGGGTGAAGATCGTGCCAATATCATGAATCAAGTTGGTTATGACGCTATGGCTGTTGGTAACCATGAATTTGATTTTGGTATGGAACAGGCTATCAAGTACAAAGAAACCTTGAATTTCCCACTTTTGAGTGCTAACACTTACGTTAATGGTGCTCGTGTTTTTGAAGCTTCAACTATTGTCGATAAAACTCCAACTGTAGTTGGTGATGAGTTTGTTGTTATTGGTGTGACAACGCCTGAAACAGCGACTAAAACGCACCCTAAAAATGTTGAAGGCGTTACTTTTGCGGATCCAATCACTGAGGTCAACAAGGTTATTGACGAAGTAGAAGCGCGTGCCTTGGCTGATAACCGAGTTTATAACAACTATATCATCCTTGCTCACCTGGGTGTTGATACAACAACTCCTGTTGAGTGGAGAGGTTCTACATTGGCACAGGCTCTTTCTGAAAACAGCAAGTTGGCTGGCAAACGTGTTATTGTTATCGACGGACATTCCCACACAGTTGAGTCTACAACCTATGGCAACAACGTAACTTACAACCAAACAGGTTCATACTTGAACAACATTGGTAAAGTAACTTTGAAATCAAATCAGTTATTGGCTGAAGCTGGTCTCATCTCTGTGGCTGATGCTAAGACTGTTACACCAAATGCCAAAATTGAGGCTCTTGTGGCTGAAATCAAAGCTAAATACGAAGCTGAGAATGCTCAGGTCGTTATCGCTAACAATCCAGTTGAATTGAACGGTGAGCGTTCTAATGTTCGTGTACGTGAAACAAATTTGGGAAATGCGGTTACAGATGCACTCTATGCCTATGGTCAGACAGGATTCTCTAATAAAACAAGCCTTGCGGTTACTAACGGAGGTGGTCTTCGAGCAACTATTGCGAAAGACCAACCTGTGACTAAAGGTGATATCATTGCTGTCTTGCCATTCGGTAACATCATTTCTCAAATTACTGTAACTGGTCAACAGATTGCAGATATGTTTGCCAAGTCCTTATCTGCAACCTTGCAGGCTGATAAGGAAACAGGCGCTCCTGTATTGGATGAAAATGGACTTCCACTTATGGAAGCAAGTGGTGGTTTCTTGCATATCTCAGGTGCCCAAGTATTCTATGATACAACCTTACCAGCTGACCAGCGTGTTCTCTTGATTGGTATTCTCAATCCAGAAACTGGTCTATACGAAGAGTTAGATCCAACAAAAACATACTACCTAGCAACCAATGACTTCCTTGCAGCTGGTGGTGATGGATATACCATGCTTGGTGGTGCCCGTGAAGAAGGTCCTTCAATGGATAGTGTATTTGCAGACTACCTAAAAACAGCTGATTTGTCAGTATATGAGGAAGTGAATCCAAACTCTCGTTTAGTTTCTGTGAACTCAACTTTAGATACAGATGGTGATAACTACCCTGATTATATTGAGGTATTGGCGGAAACTGATCCAAATGATGTGAAATCAAATCCAGAAACAGTCCTTGAGGAAGAAAATACTTCTACTACTAAAGAAGAGGACAAAGTGCTTTCTGACACTCGTCAAAACTCAGCTACTCCTAAACCAGATACCAAAACTGGTGTAGCAGGCAAAACTGCTACAAAAGAAACTACAAACTTGCCAAATACAGGTGAAAATTCTAGCCTTGCGCTTAGTCTGTTCGGTCTAGGTCTCGCAGGATTGGCAGTAACTGTACGTCGTCGTAAAGCAAACTAATAACATTTTTCTTAAGCAGGGTCTTCGGACTCTGTTTTTGACTGGAGGAAATATGCAAACTGTATTTGACTATCAAAAAGAAGGCAGTCAGCCAATCGTCAATTCCTATATTTTGCTCAGCAATTCACCTAGACGTAAGCAATTATTGGAGTTTCTAGACCCTCAAATTCAATCCGTTGAAGTTGATGAACGAGGGATTGAAGAGTATTTTATGGAAAAATTTGCTAGTGATGATTTTCTTACTCGAGCAGCTAAAACCTGTTGTGAAATTTCTAAAGCCAAGTCAGATATAGAATTATTACCAGGTCATCTCTATATTTCTGCTGATACCATAGTAGTTGCCGACGGACAAATTTTCAACAAACCTCAAGATTTGAAGGAAGCAGATAGGATGTTTCGTTCCTATTTTGGTAAGAGCCACCATGTAGTGACCTCTGTATGCCTGCGAACGTCTCAATCACTTGACGTTTTTTACACAGTGGCAAAGATCGATTTTGTAGACTACTATCCAGCGTTGGAGGCAGTTATTCAGTCTTATATCCATGAAAAACAGCCGCTTGATAAGGCAGGTGCCTACGGCATTCAAGAACTAGATCCACGCTTTGTGGCAGGAATTTCAGGAGATATTCACACCATTATAGGACTTCCTGTAGCCGAAGTATCCCGCAGGATTTTTGGGAGTGGGAAAGAACTCTACTAATCTAAAATTGTTCGTCTTCCCACCCCCGCATAGCTCCAAAGGTTTGGGAAACCTTTGGAGGTCGGAAATAGAGCGAACTTTGTTCGCAACAGTTATAATGGACAGATTTGGAGTGTGAAACTCGAACAAATCTGCCAATCAACCACTGCGCTGAGATGTTGACACCAACCTTAGTAAGTGATGCTATAATTTAGCTCAGCATTTTTGTAAAATAGCAGAGCTGGATAATGGTTGTGTTATAATGTAGGTCGAAAAGGAGAGTTTATGACTGTAGATATTGAAAAATACAAGCAATTGGCCCAGCAGAAGCAAGGCGAACATCGGAAATTTCTTGCAAATCTTAAGAAGAAAGCTCCTAAAAATCTGGATAGAATTGTTCAAGAAATTCATGCGGAGGTCTTTTCGGAAATCGACTGCACAGAATGTGCCAATTGTTGCAAGACCCTGGGACCGCTTTTTACCGAAGCTGACATTACTCGAATTGCCAAACATTTGCGTATGAAATTACCTGTTTTTGAGGATATGTATTTGCGGGTTGACGAAGATGGTGATAAGGTTTTTAAAGCTATGCCTTGCCCCTTCCTTGGAGGTGATAATCTCTGTAGCATCTATGGTGCTCGTCCTAAAGCCTGTCGAGAATTTCCGCATACTGATCGGAAGAAGATATACCAAATCAACAATTTAACTATAAAGAATACCCTAATTTGCCCTGCTGCCTACCTCTTTGTTGAGAAATTGCGTGATCGGATATAGGCGATATAAACGTTACAATATGATAAAACACGCTCTATAATTTTTTTAGTAAAAAAGAGCGAATAGTTTATGTTTCGTTGTTAGCTACTAACTTGTCTTTTAGGACGTTTTACCTTATTTTTTCTCTTACTCAAAATTCCAGATTTTTCGATAGACTAGAAATTACTTTGAGAATTTTAGGTAAAATGAAAGATTATTTTTAGTTATAAATTTTATTCGTTTTCTATTCGTATTTTTGGTATAATATGTTCTGTATATTTTAAATTGAAATGAGAAGATGATGAAAGATAAAATTAGGCTTGAATTAGAAGGAATTGATATCCGCTTCGATGAGCCCTTAAAAGAATATACTTATACAAAAGTTGGAGGGGCTGTTGACTATCTAGCTTTCCCACGAAATCGCTATGAAATTGTCCGTATTGTCGAGTTTGCTAAGCGTGAAAACATTCCTTGGCAGGTGCTTGGTAATTCAAGTAACATCATTGTACGTGATGGTGGTATTCGTGGTTTTGTAATCAGGATGGATAAGCTGAATTCTGTTACTGTTTCTGGCTATACGATTGAAGCAGAAGCAGGGGCTAATTTGATTGAAACGACAAAGGTTGCCCTCTTCCATTCCTTGTCAGGATTTGAATTTGCCTGTGGGATTCCGGGTAGCATAGGTGGAGCAGTTTATATGAACGCTGGTGCCTATGGTGGAGAGATAGCACATATTCTTGTTTCTGCTCAGATTTTGACTCCTGCAGGTTATGTAGAAACCCTTGATAATCGTGAGTTACGCTTCGGCTACCGTTCGTCAATTTTACAAGAAAATGGAGCAATCGTTCTCTCTGCTAAATTTGCCCTAAAACCTGGTAACCACCCTGTTATTCAAAATGAAATGGCTCGTTTGACCCATTTGCGTGAATTGAAACAACCTCTGGAATACCCATCGTGTGGCTCGGTCTTTAAGCGTCCTCCAGGTCATTTTGCTGGTCAGTTGATAATGGAAGCTGGTTTGAAAGGCTACCGTATTGGTGGTGTTGAAGTATCTGAAAAACACGCAGGTTTTATGGTCAATGTCGAGAATGGTACAGCAAAGGATTATGAAAATCTGATTGCCCACGTTATCGAAGTTGTTGAAAAATCTTCAGGTATCACGCTGGAGAGAGAAGTGCGTATTATCGGCGACCCAGCTGATACACTCTAGCCATCAGGCTCTTACAAATAAGAAGGAATTTATGAGAATTGAAAAAGCCAATTATTGAATTTAAGAACGTTTCAAAAGTATTTGAAGACAGTGGAACAACTGTATTAAAGGATATTAGTTTTGAATTGGAAGAGGGGAAATTTTATACCCTTTTAGGAGCTTCGGGTTCAGGTAAATCAACGATTTTGAATATTATTGCTGGTTTGTTGGATGCAAGTTCAGGTGATATTTATCTGGATGGTCAACGGATTAATGATGTCCCGACCAACAAGCGGGATGTCCATACCGTTTTCCAATCCTATGCCCTATTCCCACACATGACTGTCTTTGAGAATGTGGCTTTTCCTCTTAAATTGCGTAAGGTTGACAAGGCTGAAATCGAACGCCGTGTGACAGAGGCTCTTCAAATGGTCCGTCTTTCTGGTTACGAGAAACGCTCCATTCAGAAATTGTCAGGTGGTCAACGCCAGCGGGTTGCTATTGCACGTGCGATTATCAACCAGCCTCGCGTTGTCTTACTAGACGAGCCTTTATCAGCCCTTGACTTGAAACTGCGGACAGAAATGCAGTACGAACTACGTGAATTGCAACAACGTCTAGGAATTACCTTTGTCTTCGTTACCCATGACCAAGAAGAAGCACTGGCTATGAGTGACTGGATTTTTGTCATGAATGAAGGTGAGATTGTCCAGTCAGGAACGCCAGTGGATATTTATGATGAGCCAATCAACCATTTTGTTGCTACCTTTATTGGGGAGTCTAACATCCTGTCTGGTCGCATGATTAAAGACTATTTAGTTGAATTTAACGGCAAACGCTTCGAAGCTGTGGATGGTGGTATGCGTCCAAATGAAGAAGTTCAAATCGTTATCCGTCCAGAAGACTTGCAGATTACACTTCCAGAAGAAGGGAAATTGCAGGTAAAAGTAGATACCCAACTCTTCCGTGGCGTTCACTATGAAATCATTGCCTACGATGATTTAGGAAATGAGTGGATGATTCACTCCACTCGTAAAGCTATCGTGGGAGAAGTCATCGGTCTGGACTTTGAGCCAGAAGATATCCATATCATGCGTCTCAATGAAACGGAAGAGGAATTTGATGCCCGTATCGAAGAATATGTGGAAGTGGAAGAAGTGGAAGATGGCTTGATTAACGCTATCGAGGAGGAACGCAATGAAGAAAACCTCTAGGCTCTTTGCAATTCCCTATGCCCTATGGGTCTTTCTCTTTGTACTCGCGCCCGTTGCCCTGATTATCTTCAAATCCTTCTTTGATATTCATGGCAATTTCACTCTGGCCAATTATCAAACTTATTTTCATTCGCCAAATATGACCTATCTGCGTATGAGTTTTAACTCCATTTTTTACGCAGGTATTATTACTCTGGTCACTTTGTTGGTGTCTTATCCAACTGCCTACTTCTTGACCAAGCTCAAACATAGACAACTCTGGCTCATGTTGATTATCTTGCCAACCTGGGTCAATCTCTTGTTAAAAGCCTATGCCTTTATCGGTATTTTTGGACAACATGGCTCGGTTAACCAATTCTTAGAGTTTATTGGCTTGGGTGCCCAGCAAATTCTTTTTACGGACTTCTCTTTTATTGCTGTTGCAGCCTATATTGAAATTCCATTTATGATTTTGCCAATCTTTAACGCCCTGGATGATTTGGATAAAAACTTAATCAATGCCAGTCGTGATTTAGGGGCTACATCTTGGCAGACCTTCACAAAAGTTATTTTCCCTCTTTCTATGAATGGCGTTCGTTCAGGTGTACAAGCAGTTTTTATTCCGAGTTTGAGCCTCTTTATGTTGACCCGTTTGATTGGCGGTAACCGAGTGATAACCTTGGGTACAGCAATCGAGCAACATTTCCTGACCACACAAAACCAGGGAATGGGTTCAACCGTCGGTGTGGTCTTGATTTTGGCCATGCTCTTGATTATGTGGATGACGAAAGAGAGGAAGAAATAATGAAAAAATTTGCAAATATCTACTTAACAGTTGCCTTTCTTCTTCTTTATTTGCCGATTTTCTATCTGATTTTCTACGCTTTTAATGCGGGTGGAGATATGAACGGCTTTACAGGCTTTACCTTGGAGCATTTTTCGTCCATGTTGGGCGATAGCCGTCTGATGCTGATTTTGGCGCAAACATTTTTCTTGGCTTTCTTGAGTTCTTTGATTGCGACTATTATCGGAACTTTTGGAGCTATCTACATTTATCAGGCAACACCTCGTTTTCAAAATGCGCTCTTGTCTGTCAATAATATTTTGATGGTGGCACCAGACGTCATGATTGGGGCGAGCTTCCTGATTCTCTTTACCATGATTGGTTTCCAGCTTGGATTTATTTCGGTATTGCTCAGTCACATTGCCTTTTCCATTCCTATCGTGGTCTTGATGGTTTTGCCACGCTTGAAGGAAATGAATGCCGATATGATTTCAGCTGCCTATGATTTGGGTGCAACTCAGCCGCAAATGCTGAAAGAAATCATGTTGCCATACTTGACACCAGCGATTATTGCAGGTTATTTCATGGCTTTTACCTATTCCTTGGATGACTTTGCCGTGACCTTCTTTGTAACGGGAAATGGTTACTCAAACCTATCTGTAGAGATTTACTCACGGGCTCGTCAAGGTATTTCTTTGGAAATCAATGCCCTATCAACCCTTGTCTTCCTTTTCTCAATCTTATTGGTAGTGGGTTATTATTTCATCTCACGTGAAAAGGAGGCCAACTAATGAAACGTTTATATTCATTTTTCCTAGGAATTATTGCCATTATTCTCATTCTTTGGGGAATTTCTAGTAAATTAGAAGCTGATTCAACTCAAGGAACAACTGACAAGTTAGTCATCTATAACTGGGGAGATTATATTGACCCAGAATTACTGGAAGAGTTTACTGCTGAAACAGGTATTCAGGTGGATTACCAGACTTTCGACTCCAATGAATCCATGTACACTAAGATTAAGCAGGGTGGTACAACCTATGATTTGACTATTCCATCTGAGTATATGATTTCCAAGATGACCGAAGAGAATATGCTCATCAAATTGGATAAGTCGAAAATCGAAGGTTTGGAAAATATTGATCCACAATTCATGGGCTTGAGTTTTGATAAGAACAATGATTATTCCATCCCCTATTTCTGGGGAACCTTAGGAATTGTTTATAATGAAACCATGGTCGAGAATCCTCCTCAGGAATGGGAAGATTTGTGGTCTGAAGAATACCGTGACAATATCATGTTGATTGATGGTGTTCGTGAAGTTATGGGATTTGGCCTACAATCCTTGGGGCATAGCCTAAACTCTAGAAATCCAGCTGAAATTGAAAAAGCTGCAGAACATCTCTATAATTTAACTCCAAATGTCAAGGCCATCGTAGCTGACGAAATCAAGGGCTACATGATACAGGATGCGGCAGCAATTGCGGTGTCTTTCTCTGGTGAAGCCAGTGAAATGTTGGATGGCAATGAGAACCTGCGCTATGTTGTACCGTCAAAAGGTTCAAACCTGTGGTTTGATAACATGGTCATTCCTAAAACCGCCAAGAATTTGGACGGTGCCTATGCCTTTATGAGTTTCATGCTCCGTCCTGAAAATGCGCTTCGCAATGCTGAATATGTTGGTTACTCAACACCAATTCCTGCAGCAAAAGCCATGTTGGATGAAGAAACTCAGAACGATGAATCCTTCTATCCTTCAGAAGAAACAATGAAGAAGATGGAAGTCTATGATAATCTTGGACAAGAGATGCTGGGAATGTACAATGACCTTTATTTACAGTTTAAGATGTATCGGAAATAATTATTCTGTTAGGGGGAGTGGGAAAGACATCTATGATGGCTCCGCCCTCACCCACAGAATAATGAAAACGAACATAAAGCCCTCACTAGGTGTATAATCTTAGTGAGGGCTTTGTGGTTGACGAGTTAATGATGTTAGTCATCGCGGGAAAAACTAACCCACTCTACTGACGAGCACCCCAAAATATGCGATAGGCATGAGTATAAAAATACGACTAAAATTTGGTAGATAAGCTCTCATATTTTTAGAAGGAGGGAATTGTCATGGATGTTCTCTATCAATCTTGTGCAGGTATTGATGTCCATCAAGCCAATATCGTTGTCTGTATCCTACACGGACCACTCACCTCGACTCGTCCAAAGCGTGAGATGGCTACGTTTGATACAACGACTAAAGGCCTACGTGCTTGCCACGATTTTCTCAGTCAATTTCATGTGGAAGCTGTTGGTATGGAAAGCACAGGTGTTTATTGGCGACCTGTCTGGCATGCTCTATGTGATGACTTCAAGTTGATACTCGCTCAACCAGCCCACATGAAGGCTATTCCAGGTCATAAAACCGACAAGAAGGATGCTCACTGGATAGCCAAATGAACACGGATTGGGCTGCTTCCTCGGAGTTTCGTTCCCGATGAAACCATTCAAGAATTGAGGGAGTTGACCAGACAACGAAAACATTATGTGGAAAGTCGCAATCGAGAAACCAACCGTATCCATAAAATTCTTCAGTCAGGTGGTATCAAGCTAACAACCTATATTGAAGATATTATGGGGCTATCTGGTCGTAATCTCCTTCAGCTACTGGTTGATGGGACGCCTATTACACCTCGCATTGTCCATCAATCCATTTATACCAGCTTGAAGAAGAAAGTGCCGCAGCTTCTGGAAGCCTTGGATGGCTATTTTTCTGACCATCATCGCTTCATGTTAAAACAGTCCTTAGAGATTTATGATTTTTATCAGAAGCAGATTGAGTTGTTGGAAGAGCGAATGAATGTCTATCTATCACAATATGAAAACCATGTAGAAATATTGGATTCCATCCCAGGCATTGATGTCATTACAGCTTCTGTTATCATTTCAGAGGTTGGTGTTGACATGAGTCAGTTTCCAACATCTGGACATTTAGCTTCTTGGACTGGACTTTGTCCAAGTAATAATGAGAGTGCTGGTAAAAAACGAAGTACCAAGATTCGACACGGGAATTCTTATTTGAAGAAATGTTTATGCCAAGCAGCTTTCGCCGCTAGGAACCAAAAAGGAAGTCCCCTAGCAGACCGATTTTATCAGATTCAAAGTCGGCGTGGTTCACAAAAAGCAACAATTGCACTCGCACATCAATTATTAAAAATAGCTTATATCCTCTTAAAAGAGCAGATAACGTATCCTGAATTTTTAGCACAGAAAAAGACTACTAGGGACGAGCTAGTAGCCTAACATAAAAAAATTTTCGCTTTGATTATATCATAGGGAGGGAGTTTTTGTATTCTTTTGAGTTTTCGTATAAGAACTCGACCATTCATAGAAGAGTTCGTCAACAAGTCCTTATTTCCAGTTGTTGAGCTGAAACAGTCTATCCCCAGACTGTTTCACTCCCACCCCCGCATAGCTCCAACAGTCAGAGTAGTGACTGTTGGAGGTTGGAGATATAGCGAACAAAGTTCGCATCAGTCGTAGTGGTCAGATTTGGAGTGTAAAACACGAACAAATCTGACAATCAACCACTGCGCTGAGATGTTGACACGAACTCTAAGAAGTGGCGCTGGGCTTGAGCCCAGCCTCTTTTCTTTTGCACCGGACAATTGTATAAGTATTGATACCAAGTTCAATGGTGATGAGTTGAGAATTTTTGTCAATTTATGTAATCAAACTGTGATTTGAGAAAATATCTTAGATAACAACTTACTAAGTGCATTTTTTATGTTTTTTTGATAGAATGATAGGACGGAAAGTGAGAGAAAATGACAAAGAAGATAGTTGCAATTTGGGCACAAGATGAAAATGGATTGATTGGAAAAGGGGATAGGCTTCCATGGGCTTTACCTGCTGACTTGGCTCATTTTAAAGAAACGACCACTGGTCATACTATTGTAATGGGGCGTGTGACTTTTGATGGCATAGGTAAGCGTGCTCTTCCAAATCGTCACACAATTGTTTTGACGACCGATAAGTCCTATCAAATAGAGAGCGGTCGCGTCACGATACTAAATAGTATTGATCAGGTCTTGGACTGGTACCAGCAACAAAATGGCACTCTATTTGTAATTGGAGGAAGTAAGATATTTACAGCCTTTGCACCCTACATTGAAGAATTAATAGTAACCGACATTCATGGTCAATTCGAAGGGGACGTTTTCTTTCCGAAAGATTTTCCAATGGATCAATTTTGCCTCAAAAATTCGAAATTTCGTCCAAAAGATGAGGAAAATGCTTTTGATTTTACAATTAAAACCTACGAAAGAAGAGAAAAATAAGCATGGAGAGAAGTTTATTCGGACTATTTACAGCATTTCTCTGTGGAATTTGCGTTCTATGTGCGCTTCAAGCTTTTAGAAAAAAACGCTTCGGTTTAGCAATATTATTTTTATTGAATGCTTTTACTAATCTGGTCAATAGCATTCATGCCATTTACGGCTTTTTATTTAGATAAGAGATATGAAAGAGGAATTACATGGCTGTTAAGCATACACATGAGTTTATTTATTGCTCATTTTGTGGAAAAAATCAAGAAGAAGTAAAAAAAATTATCGCTGGAAACAATGTGTTCATCTGTAATGAATGTGTGGAATTAGCTCAGGAAATCATTCGTGAGGAATTGGCAGAAGAAGTGTTGACTGATTTGGCCGATACACCTAAACCACAAGAACTTCTTAATATTTTAAACAATTATGTCATTGGGCAAGACCGTGCAAAACGTGCCTTGGCAGTAGCTGTTTACAACCACTACAAGCGCATCAATTTCCAAGATAGTCGGGACGAAAACGATGTCGATTTGCAAAAATCAAACATCCTGATGATTGGTCCAACTGGTTCTGGTAAGACCTTCTTAGCACAAACCTTAGCCAAAAGTCTGAATGTTCCATTTGCCATTGCAGACGCAACTGCCTTGACAGAGGCGGGTTATGTCGGTGAGGACGTTGAAAATATCCTTCTCAAACTCTTACAGGCAGCCGATTTTAATATTGATCGGGCAGAACGAGGGATTATCTATGTGGATGAGATTGATAAGATTGCCAAAAAAGGTGAAAATGTGTCCATTACCCGCGATGTTTCGGGCGAAGGTGTCCAACAGGCTCTCTTGAAAATCATCGAGGGAACTGTAGCCAGCGTGCCACCACAAGGCGGACGCAAGCATCCTAACCAAGAAATGATCCATGTGGATACCAAAAACATTTTATTCATCGTAGGTGGTGCTTTTGACGGGATTGAGGAAATCGTCAAGCAACGGTTAGGTGAGAAAATCATCGGTTTCGGTCAAAACAATCGTGCTATCGATGAAAAAGAGTCTTATATGCAACACATCATCGCTGATGATATTCAAAAATTTGGTATCATTCCAGAATTGATTGGTCGCTTGCCTGTATTCGCTGCCTTGGATCAATTAACTACGGAAGACTTGGTTCGCATTTTGACAGAGCCTAAGAATGCATTGGTTAAACAATACCAAACCCTCTTGTCATACGATGATGTAGAGTTGGATTTTGACGAGGATGCCTTGCTGGCCATTGCTGAGAAAGCGATTGAGCGGAAAACAGGAGCACGTGGACTTCGTTCTATTATCGAAGAAACCATGTTGGATGTCATGTTTGAAGTTCCAGGTCAAGATGAAGTCAAACGTGTACGAGTGACAAAAGCAGCAGTTGATGGTAAGGAAAAGCCATTGCTAGAAACTGCCTAAAAATGATCATTAGGGGTGATAAGCGACTAGCTTTCTCCCCCTTATTTATGAGAGGTAAAGAATGGAAATCAATACACACAATGCTGAAATTCTGCTGAGTGCAGTTTCAAAGGCCCAATACCCAGATGACGATATTCCAGAAATCGCCCTGGCTGGCCGATCAAATGTTGGAAAATCATCTTTCATCAATACCTTACTCGGAAGAAAAAATCTGGCCCGCACTTCAGGAAAACCAGGTAAGACCCAACAGTTAAACTTTTACAATATCGATGACAAAATTCGTTTCGTCGATGTGCCAGGCTATGGCTATGCCAAGGTTTCCAAGACTGAGCGTGCTAAATGGGGCAAGATGATCGAGGAATACTTGACTAGCCGCGATAATTTACGAGTGGTAGTTAGCTTGGTTGATATGCGCCATGAGCCATCGGCTGACGATGTCCAAATGTATGAATTTTTAAAATACTATGAAATTCCAGTCATCATCGTTGCGACCAAGGCAGATAAAATTCCACGTGGTAAATGGAATAAGCATGAATCCAT
Source organism: Streptococcus suis (assembly GCF_024509555.1). Lineage (GTDB taxonomy): Bacteria > Bacillota > Bacilli > Lactobacillales > Streptococcaceae > Streptococcus > Streptococcus suis_AD. Next base: position 73,990 of record NZ_JAMWEL010000006.1, on the reverse strand, counting down.
TATCAAAAAGAAATTGGATTTCGATAAAAATGACCAGTTTGTCGTCTTTTCGTCCGAAACCCGCCATGGTTATGACCAGGCTTGGGATGCTATCCTGAGTGAGATTTAGGAATTTTCTATGGAACAAACATTTTTCATTATCAAACCTGACGCTATCAAGCGTGGACTGGTTGGGCAAATTCTCAGCAGAGTGGAACGTCGTAGATTTGTCATTCGTGACCTAAATATGATGACAGCGACGGAGGACTTAGTCGCTCAACATTATGAGCATTTAACAGACAAACCTTTCTTTCCGCTCTTGGTTGACTACATGACCAGCGGACCAGTCATTGCTGGGATTTTAGAAGGTCCGGAAGTCGTCAAATCTTGGCGAGATATGATGGGGGCTACCAATCCAGTCAATGCCTTGCCAGGAACTATTCGTGGAGATTTTGCAACAGCCCCAGTTGATGGTATTGTGGCAAATGTCGTTCATGGCTCAGATAGTGCAGAAGCAGCCGAACGAGAGATTGATCTTTGGCTGGGAAAATAGCAGAGCAGACACCTAGTTTTCTAGGTGTTTTTCTTATGGAAAATTATCACTAAATCTGATATAATGAGGAGTAATACTCTTGTAGAGGAAGAAACATGAATTTAGAAGAATTGAAAAAACGACAGGAGAAAATCCGTAATTTCTCCATTATTGCCCATATTGACCATGGAAAATCAACCTTGGCAGACCGTATTCTTGAAAAAACAGAAACAGTTTCCAGTCGGGAAATGCAGGCCCAGTTGCTTGATAGCATGGACTTGGAGCGTGAACGCGGTATTACCATTAAGTTAAATGCTGTTCAGCTCAATTACAAGGCCAAAGACGGTGAGACCTACATTTTCCATTTGATTGACACGCCTGGACACGTTGACTTTACCTATGAAGTTTCACGTTCATTGGCTGCCTGTGAAGGGGCGATTCTGGTGGTGGATGCTGCTCAAGGGATTGAAGCACAGACCTTGGCTAACGTTTATCTAGCCTTGGACAATGATTTGGAAATCTTGCCAATCATTAACAAAATTGACCTACCAGCAGCAGACCCAGAACGTGTTCGTCAGGAAATCGAAGATGTGATTGGTTTGGATGCTTCTGAAGCAGTGCCAACATCAGCAAAGGCAGGTATTGGTATCGAGGAAATCTTGGAGCAGATCGTGGAGAAGGTTCCAGCACCGACTGGTGATGTCGAAGCTCCATTGCAAGCCTTGATTTTTGACTCGGTTTACGATCCGTATCGAGGCGTTATCCTGCAAGTTCGTATCGTCAACGGTGTGGTAAAACCTGGCGATACTATTCAGATGATGAGCAATGGCAAGACCTTTGATGTGACGGAAGTGGGGATTTTCACACCAAAAGCAATCGGTCGTGATTACTTAGCGACTGGTGATGTTGGTTACATTGCAGCCTCTATCAAGACAGTTGCAGATACCCGTGTCGGTGATACGGTGACCTTAGCTGAAAATCCTGCCAGTGAGCCACTAGCGGGCTACAAGCAGATGAACCCGATGGTCTTTGCAGGTATCTATCCGATTGATTCCAACAAGTACAATGACTTACGTGAAGCCTTGGAAAAACTCCAGCTTAACGATGCCAGCTTGCAGTTCGAACCAGAAACATCACAGGCACTGGGATTTGGTTTCCGATGTGGATTCTTGGGACTTTTGCACATGGATGTTATTCAAGAACGAATTGAGCGTGAATTTAACATTGACCTTATCATGACAGCTCCATCGGTAGTTTACCATGTCAACATGACAGACGGAGAGTCTATTGATGTAGCCAACCCGTCAGAGTTCCCAGACCCAACTAAGATTGCCAACATTGAAGAACCTTACGTTAAAGCACAAATCATGGTACCACAAGAGTATGTCGGTGCAGTTATGGAATTGGCTCAACGCAAGCGTGGTGACTTTGTAACCATGGATTACATCGACGATAACCGTGTCAATGTTATTTATCAAATTCCCTTGGCTGAGATTGTCTTTGATTTCTTTGATAAGCTAAAATCCTCAACTCGTGGCTATGCTAGCTTTGACTATGAGATTTCTGAATACCGTTCATCCAAGTTGGTGAAAATGGACATTCTCCTCAATGGTGACAAGGTAGATGCCCTCAGCTTTATCGTCCACAAGGAATTTGCCTACGAACGTGGGAAAATTATCGTGGATAAGCTCAAGAAAATTATTCCACGTCAGCAGTTTGAGGTGCCAATCCAAGCAGCAATCGGTCAAAAAATCGTGGCTCGTAGCGACATCAAGGCCCTTCGTAAGAACGTTTTGGCCAAGTGTTATGGTGGTGACGTTTCTCGTAAACGCAAACTCTTGGAAAAACAAAAAGCTGGTAAGAAACGTATGAAAGCTATCGGATCCGTCGAAGTCCCTCAGGAAGCCTTCCTCAGCGTACTGTCAATGGATGAGGATGAGAAGAAATAAACTTGATACAAAGAAACACTCCTGCATTTTGATGCAAGAGTGTTTTCTCTTATTTACGCTTCATTTCGCCTTGTGGGTAGTAGGTTCCTTCTGGCATATCGTTGATAAAGACATGAATGGCTTCTTTTGGTGCATTGGTATTGCGTGATACCACCTCGGTCACTTCACGCGCTAGGGCAATTTTTTGTTCCTCTGTGCGTCCTTCAAATAAATCAATACGTACAAATGGCATAGCTAACCTCCGAATAATTTTTGTATATTTTACCATAGTTTTTTACAATATCCAAGAATTTTTCTAGAAATTATTGTAAGACTTATTTTTAACATGTTATAATAACCACATAAAAATAGTTGAGGTTAGAGAATATGTTTAATAGATGGTCAAATCACTCAAATCATTTGGAATCTATTCCAAGAATTAAAAAAATTTTGAATCGCAAGACTGCAATGGCCATTGGAGGTTTAGGAATTACAACAATTGTTGGCGGTCAGTTAATGACAGCTGAGTTACCTATGAAAGATCAGATTTATGATAAATCTATTGAGGTAGTCCTTAAACAGTTTGAGGAAGCTGGGTTTGAAAAAGTTGAAACCATTAAAATAAGCAATATTGAATATGGCGAGAATATTGATGATACTTTTGTGAAGATTGTATCTGTTGATGGGGAGGATTGGAAAGAAGGAAGAGTTTTGAAATCGACTCCCGTTACGATAACCTATCAAGGTGCTACTGATGATGCAGTAGAATTAGCATTTTCTTCAAAGAAACTTTCGGAAATTGAGGAGAAATTGGATGATGCAGGATTCGAGAATGTGAGTAAGAGTCCAATACTTTTAGTAGAGAAAGGCAATATTGATAAAAAAGACACAGTAGATAAGATTGAGATCGGTTCATCGACCTACACAAGTGGTTACTTTTACTCTAAAAAACTTCCAATTTCAATTACTTATTTTGATGTCAGTCCAGATAATATTGAATTTCCAACAACACTTGATACAACTGGAAATAGAAAGGAGTTGGAAAAACAACTAACCTCTGCAGGTTTTTCAAATGTAAAATGGACTGCAGTAGCTGATAAGGATAAAACCAATCATGAGAAAATAAGAAAAATTACAATAAATGGTGAGAATATAGAAAATCTTTCAAATATCGAAACTGTCGTTAAAAAACAAATCCCTATCGAAGTTACTTACTCAGATTTTTCTAGCTTTGCTGAATTACCGGTCTCTCTAACTACAACCACTGTAGCAGATACCAGGCAACTATTTACAAACAATGGCTTTGATCAGGTATCTGAGACATCAATTGAAACCAATGAAATAGGTAAGAATGGCCAAATTCAGAGTGTGGAAATTAATGGAAAGAACTTTAACGAAATAAATGATAAAGTTATCAGAAAAGATAGTGAAATTGTCATTAAGTATTGGAATGCCGAAAAGGCAATCGTTGAGAAAGCACGTAAAGAAGAAGAGGCTAGACTTGCTGCTGAAGCACAAAAAGCAGCTCAGGCTCAGTCCCAAGCACAAAATCAAGCTCAAATTCAACAATTCGCAGGAACATCGGCTGGAACTGTGTATTATAAAAATTGTACAGCCGCTCGAAATGCTGGAGCAGCTCCTGTACGGATTGGAGATCCAGGATATGCACCACACTTAGATCGTGATGGTGATGGGATTGGTTGTGAATAGGGAAAAATTGACAACGCTTACACAACGTGCTACAATAAACTTATAAAGGAGGGATTTCTCATGACCTATAAATACCGTATGATTTTATCGTTCCTAGTCTCTGGATTATTTTTGTATCTAGTGGCAACTGTTTTTTCCAAAAGTATATGGCAAGGCCCATTATTGATCTCGTTCTCCTTCTTCAGCTTAATCTATGGATGTGTCATGCTATACAAGTGGAAACCAAAAGCTGCTAAAATTATTTTTGAGTGTGTCGGAAATTTCTTATCATTACCTTGGTTCTAATATCAAACAAGCTCAAATCGGGCTTGTTTTTCTATTTCCTAAATGGTCAAATTATGATAGAATGGAAGGAGTGAAATTTTAAGATTGGAAAGTGAAAAGTGGCTCAATTATACTATAAATACGGGACGATGAATTCTGGCAAAACCATTGAAATTCTTAAAGTTGCCCACAACTATGAAGAGCAAGGTAAGCCTGTTGTCATTATGACTTCTGCTTTGGACACCCGCGATGCCTTTGGCGTTGTTTCAAGCCGTATTGGTATGCGACGTGAAGCAGTAGCAATTGATGATGAGATGGACATTTTTGGCTACATTCGAAAAATGGAACCACGTCCTTATTGTGTTTTGATTGATGAAGCCCAATTCCTTCGTCGCCACCATGTCTATGACTTGGCACGAGTGGTAGATGAATTGGATGTTCCAGTTATGGCCTTTGGTCTAAAAAATGATTTCCGTAATGAACTCTTTGAAGGCTCCAAACACTTGTTGCTGTTGGCCGATAAATTGGATGAGATTAAAACAATCTGCCAGTATTGCTCCAAAAAGGCAACCATGGTGTTGCGAACTCAAGACGGTAAACCAACCTATGAAGGTGCTCAAATTCAAATCGGTGGAAATGAAACCTACATCCCAGTTTGCCGCAAACATTACTTTTCACCGGAGATTGATTTGTAACCCAAGGTTCTAAATCGAAGACTGAAGGTACGATTTATGAAAAACCGAAAACAGGCTACGAACTGTGCCTATTTCATGACCTATATATTACAGAAAGGAATTGAACACGCCCTACAAGCTGTGTCAAAAAGATAATTTCTCCAAGTGTTTGTAACACTTGGTCGAAATTCCTATTTTGACTGTGCTTGCTTAACGGGCTTTGTATCCTAATTTTATGAACATCTACGATCAATTACAGGCGGTGGAGGACCGCTATGAGGAACTTGGTGAACTGTTGTCTGACCCTGATGTAGTCAGCGATACCAAGCGTTTTATGGAGTTGTCTAAGGAAGAAGCTGCAACTCGTGATACAGTAACAGCCTACCGCGAATATAAGACTGTACTTCAAAACATTATCGATGCAGAAGAGATGATTAAAGAATCTTCTGGTGATGCTGACTTGGAGGAAATGGCTAAGGAAGAACTCAAACAAGCTAAAGCTGATAAAGAGGCTTACGAAGAAAAGCTGAAAATCCTTCTTTTACCAAAAGACCCTAACGATGACAAAAACATTATCTTGGAAATCCGTGGTGCCGCAGGTGGTGATGAAGCTGCCCTCTTTGCTGGAGACCTTTTGACCATGTATCAAAAGTATGCAGAAGGTCAAGGCTGGCGTTTTGAAGTCATGGAGGCTTCTTATAATGGTGTCGGTGGTATCAAAGAAGTTGTTGCCATGGTCTCTGGTCAATCCGTTTATTCAAAACTCAAGTATGAATCAGGAGCTCACCGTGTTCAACGTGTCCCTGTAACAGAAAGCCAAGGTCGTGTCCACACCTCAACAGCGACTGTCCTCATCATGCCAGAAGTTGAAGAAGTGGAATATGATATCGATCCAAAAGATCTTCGTGTCGATATTTACCATGCATCTGGTGCTGGTGGACAGAACGTCAACAAGGTTGCGACTGCCGTGCGTATCGTTCACTTGCCAACAAACATCAAGGTGGAGATGCAGGAAGAACGGACCCAGCAGAAAAACCGTGAAAAGGCTATGAAGATTATCCGTGCCCGTGTTGCGGATCACTTTGCACAGATTGCCCAAGATGAGCAGGATGCTGAGCGTAAATCAACTATCGGTACAGGTGACCGTTCAGAGCGTATCCGTACTTACAACTTCCCACAAAACCGTGTGACAGACCACCGTATCGGCTTGACCTTGCAAAAGCTCGATACTATCTTGTCAGGTAAGATGGACGAAGTCGTAGATGCCCTTGTTCTCTACGATCAAACGCAAAAACTAGAAGAGCTTAACAAATAATGAATTACGCTCAATTATTTGCAGCATACGAAGAACAATTAGACGCAATCGGTGAAGAGGCAGAATCCCTGTCCTTCACCTTTCGTGGCTTAAAGGGACTGAACTTTACGGAATTTCTCCTCCTGCTCCGTCAGGAAGTCACACCGACTGACAAAGAAGAGATTGATGCGATTTTTCAGCAACTTTCCCAACACCGACCTGCCCAGTACATTATCGGCAAGGCTGATTTTCATGGCTTGGAGTTTGCGGTGGATGAGCGAGTCTTGATTCCAAGACCTGAAACGGAAGAATTAGTTGATTTGATTTTGCAGGAAAATAGCAGAGCAGGTTTGCGTGTCTTAGACATCGGTACAGGAAGCGGTGCCATAGCTATTTCCCTTGCAAAAGCAAGACCTGATTGGGAAGTAGTAGCGGTTGATATTTCTGAGGATGCTTTGGCAGTAGCTCAGCAAAATGCAAGAACCAATCAAGTCTCTGTCCACTTTCTAGAATCGGATGTTTTGCAAGCTGTGACAGGGAAATTTGACATCATTGTTTCCAATCCGCCCTATATCTCCCCAGATGACACAGATGAAGTTGGGCTCAATGTATTGACTTCTGAGCCACATCTGGCCTTATTTGCGGAAGAAGATGGCATGGCTATCTATAGACAAATTGCGGAGCAGGCAGGGGCATTTTTGAAGGATAATGGAAAACTCTACTTTGAAATAGGTTACAAGCAAGGGAAAGCCCTAACTGATTTAATCGCTCTGCATTTTCCCAAAAAACGAATCCGAGTCCTTAAAGACCAGTTTGGTCAGGATAGAAAGGTCGTAGCAGATGACATTGGATAAACTCCGAACAATTCTCGAGAGTGGTGGTGCTGTTATCCTTCCAACTGAAACAGTCTATGGGCTTTTTGCCCAAGCCTTGAATGAAGATGCAGTCAATCGTGTCTATCAGTTGAAACAGCGTCCCAGAGATAAGGCCATGAACTTAAATGTATCAAACCTGAACGATATCTATTTTTTCAGTCAAAATCCACCCTATTTTCTGGAAAAACTGTATAATAGATTCATGCCAGGCCCCCTAACAATTATCCTAAAAGCGAACAAAAACGTTCCTTTTTGGGTCAACTCCGGTCTGGATACCGTTGGATTTCGTCTTCCAAAGCACGAAAAAACTTTACGTTTGATTGCGGAAACGGGTCCCTTAATCGGACCTTCAGCTAACGTTTCAGGCCAAGAAAGCGGTAAAGAGTTTACCAAACTTCTATCACAATTTTCCGAAAAATTGGAAGGAATTGCCGATGACAAAGCCTTGACTGGGATAGATTCAACGATTTTGGACCTTTCTGGAGACAAGGCGAAAATTCTCCGTCAAGGCAGTATTAGCCGAGAGGAAATCAAAGCAGCTGTACCTGAAATTGAATTCGAGGATTAAGACATGATTCGATGTATTGAATATACTGATTTGTCAGCAATTAGAGAAATAAATGCACAAGTTTTAGGATACGATATTCCTCTTGAGCAAACAAAAATACAATTTGAACGCTGCTCAGAGACTAATGGACATACTATCTTGGTTTTTGAAGACGATGAAACTGGTCAAGTATCAGGCTACATCCATGCTCAAGTCTATGAAAGTTTGTATTCAAATCGCGGTTACAATATTCTTGGATTGGCTGTTCTTTCAGAATACCAAGGTAAGGGAATTGGTTCAAAATTGTTGCAAGCAGTTGAAAAATTGTCTTTAGACAGGGACATATCCTTTATTCGACTCAATTCGGCTGAGCATCGCAAACAAGCACATTGTTTTTATGAGCATTTGGGATATGAATCTGACAAATTACAATATCGTTTTATTAAGCACTTATAAAGGAGTACCACATAATGATTTTTGACAAAGTTGACTACAAAGATTTCGACAAAGAAGTTTGGGAAGCAATTCAAGCAGAAGAAGCACGTCAGCAAAACAACATCGAATTGATTGCCTCTGAAAACGTTGTTTCTAGAGCAGTTATGGCTGCACAAGGTTCAATCTTAACAAACAAATACGCTGAAGGTTATCCAGGACGTCGTTACTATGGTGGTACAGAATGCGTCGATGTCATCGAAAGCCTTGCCATTGAACGTGCAAAAGAAATCTTCGGCGCTCAATATGCTAACGTTCAGCCACACTCAGGTAGCCAAGCCAACTGTGCTGCATACATGGCCTTGATTGAACCAGGTGATACAGTGATGGGGATGGACTTGTCAGCAGGTGGTCACTTGACTCATGGTGCTGCGGTTAGTTTCTCTGGCCAAACCTACAACTTCGTTGCTTACAACGTCGATGAAGAAACTGGTTTGCTTGATTACGATGCTATTTTGGCACAAGCTAAAGAAGTACAGCCTAAATTAATTGTCGCAGGTGCTTCAGCCTATGCTCGTACCATTGATTTTGCAAAATTCCGCGAAATTGCAGATGCAGTGGGTGCCAAACTGATGGTGGATATGGCTCATATTGCTGGACTTGTAGCAGCAGGTCTTCATCCAAACCCAGTTCCTCACGCTCATATCACAACGACTACAACTCACAAAACCCTTCGTGGCCCTCGTGGTGGTTTGATTTTGACCAATGATGAAGCACTCATTAAGAAAATCAACTCAGCTATCTTCCCTGGTATCCAGGGTGGTCCACTTGAGCATGTCATTGCTGCAAAAGCTGTGTCCTTTAAAGAAGTCTTGGACCCAGCCTTCAAAGACTACGCTCAAAAAATTATTGACAACAGCAAGGCTATGGCAGAAGTCTTCCTTGCAAATCCAAATTTCAAGGTGATTACAGGCGGTACAGACAACCACCTCTTCCTTGTTGATGTGACAAAGGTAGTTGAAAATGGTAAAGTTGCGCAGCACCTTCTAGACGAAGTAAATATCACCCTAAATAAAAACTCAATCCCTTATGAAAAACTCTCACCATTTAAGACCAGCGGTATCCGTATCGGTTCTGCAGCCATTACTGCCCGTGGTTTCGGAGTAGAAGAAGCTCGCAAGGTTGCTGAGTTAACAATCAAAGCCCTTGAAAACGCTGAAAACGAAGCAGTTCTTGAAGAAGTCCGTCAAGAAGTACGTGCTTTGACAGAACAATTCCCTCTTTACGAAGGTTTATAATGGATATATTTGTAAAAAAAGCGATTATACATCAATTTAGTCCTGATGACACAGAGCTGGTCCTTGCCGACCAGCTTTTGACTGTCAGCCCCAAAATTGAAGAATACTTGCGCAAGAAAATCGAGCGTGTCTTTTCTGATGAAGCCAAAACTGGACAGTTTGAGCCAGATAATCCATTTTTGGATTATTTAAAAGATGATTTGCTGACCAATTCTGTCAAGATTGCTGGTCTATGGAAAGAAGAATTTTCTATCTCGGAAAATCTCAAGACCAATGATTTAATCTTCATTGAGTTTGAGAGAAATGGTGTGGAGCATTTCGCCTTTCTAAGAATTGCCCTGCGTGAAAACCTGGCCCACGTTGGTTCAGAAAGTGACAGTCCTCTTAAAATCACCCAGAACAATCTACCTGGAGCAGGCTCTACGCCAGATGAAGCCCTGGTTATCAATTTACAGACGCGCAAGTATTATTTGATTGAAAAAAGAATTAAACATAATGGAGCCTTTCTCCATTACTTTTCTGATAATCTCTTGCAGGTCACGCCAGCCATTTCTGCAAAAAAATCAATCAAAGCAGTAGAACAGACCGCACAAAAGATTGCTGATAATTTTCACCAAGGAGATTTTCAATTTCAATCCAAGGTCAAGTCTGCTATTTTCAACCATTTAGAAGAAGATAATGAACTTTCTCCTGAAAAATTGGCAGACCAGCTTTTTGATAACAATTTGACTGCTCGTTTGAATTTTGTTGATCAATTAAAAGAAGTCATTCCAGATAAGATTTCCTTCGATGAGATTGATAGTAGTCGACAACTGAAAAAGTTTGAAAATCAAAAATTATCCCTTTCAAATGGTATTGAGTTGATTGTTCCAAATGCTGTTTATGAAGATGCTGAATCGGTAGAGTTTATTCAGAATGATAATGGAACATATTCTATTCTTATCAAAAATATAAAAGATATAAAGAGCAAATAAATGAAAAAACTAATAAGAGCGATTAGCCTTATCGCCCTTGCTTTTCTGCTAGTAAAAACCTTCCATACCTATCAGGATGTTAAGCAAGTTATGACCTATCAAGCTATGGTTCAAGAAGTTCTAGCAGAGAACGATACCAGGGCCAATGAAGAACTTGTACTGGCAATGATTTACACAGAAACCAAGGGGAGAGAAGCGGATGTTATGCAGTCCAGTGAATCTGCAACAGGCTATACAAACACCATTACGGACAGTAAGGAAAGTATCCGTCAAGGTGTAGTCTATTTATCAGAGAATTTACGCTTAGCTGAGGAAAAAGGTGTTGAAGTTTGGACTGCTGTCCAAGCCTACAATTTCGGGCCTGCTTATATTGATTATGTTGCAGAAAATGGCGGTGAACATACCCTAGCACTAGCTGAAGAATATTCAAAAACTGTTGTAGCTCCAAGCCTTGGAAATACAAGTGAGGAAACCTATATATATTTCCATCCTTTAGCTTTGTTAAATGGTGGGGAACTGTATGTAAATGGTGGGAATATTTACTATGCTAGACAAGTTCGCTTTAACATGCACCTGATGCGTCTTTTTAATCTTTTTTAACAACTACAAAACTCATCGGATAATGGATGAGTTTTTTCTCTAAAATAGGAGTTATCTAACAAGGTCGTCAAATTTGTAGTATAATATAGTATAGGAGAACGTATGATGAAACGAAATATATTGATTACTGGTGCAAGTAGTGGCATTGGGAAAGCAATAGCTTACACATTTGCGGAACATGGTGATAATGTCATTATCACTGGCCGTAGAAAAGATAAGTTAGAAAATATTAAATCCGATCTTGAGAGAAAATTTAATGTTCAAGTCCATGTTTATAATTTTGACATAACAGATATTGAGCAAGTAATAAGTAACTGTCAAAAAATATTGCAAGACCTTGGGACAGTTCATATTTTAATTAATAATGCTGGTCTAGCATTAGGACTTGATAAATTTCAAGATTATGATTTGACAGATATGATGACTATGGTAGATACAAACATAAAAGGCTTGTTAACTGTCACACGCCAGATATTGCCAAAAATGGTTGAAATGAATGAAGGCCATATCATTAATATTGGATCAACGGCTGGAATATATGCATATGCTGGCGCAGCGGTATATGCAGCAACGAAATCAGCAGTAAAATTTTTGTCAGATGGTATTCGGATCGATACAATCGAAAAAAATATCAAAGTTACTACTCTGCAACCAGGTATTGTAGAAACAGATTTTAGTCAAGTTCGTTTTCATGGCGATGTAGAGAAAGCGAAAGCTGTTTACCAAGGAATAGAAGCCTTACAGGCTGAAGACATTGCATCGTGCGCGCTTTTTGTAGCAAACCAACCTAGACATGTACAGATTTCAGACATGACCATTATGGCAACGCAACAAGCAACAGGTTTTACTATTCACCGTGAAGAAACAAATTAGATGTTACTTAGAAGAGTGTTGCCCTATTTATAGCGCAATATGGCTCTTCTTTTTTGTTCCTCAATAATTGTTAGCAAAGCTTGAAACTCTTTGTCAAGAGAGGGACGTCCAGAGATGGTTGGTTCTAAATGCTCTAAAAATATTGGAAAAGTTCCATGTTTATAAAGTTGACCTTGGAAGAAAAAACGATCGCTCAACTTATCAACAAAAATAATAGATGACCGCCAACGGCTTTTCCTAGAATGAGAAGGTTTCCATGAAATTTTTAACTGTTTTTCATAGAAGTACCAGCCCATAAGGTATATCTTGGTTGTTTGTCCTCTTTTTTCATCTGTATATTGACAAGGGACTGCATAGACATTGTCACGATTTGTTTTCAAGAAAGGATGAAAATCTCTAATCTTTTCATATTCTTTTCGAGGGACTAGGTTTAAACCTTTGTCTTTCTTCTCGTCCTTCTCAAGTTTAGTATAGGAATAACGATAAGGATCATAAAAACTAGTTTGATCACGTAAGCGATACTGCTCTGCTATTTTCTTAAAAAGTGGAAGTTTCGAATAATGGATCAGCAAATCATTGGTAGAAATGCCTTTTTTTGAACGTTGAGGAGGCAGTGCCAAGATTTGACAAGAGCTTAAATTCTCGAATGGTATTGCTCCTAAACCGATGAGGAGTGTGTCTTTTGCAAAATGACTGGCAAATCGTGATTCACTTGTCAAGCCGTTTTCGCTATCCAAATCAATAAAAAATAGTTGATTGTCTTTAGAGAAAGCGATAATAAAAAGTGAAAGGCTGCCTAGAAAACTTCTAACTGAAATATTGTAAAAATGATGGAAGCTAGGCAATTGTAATAGTATTCCTAATTTTTGCAATTTCATATTCATACTATCCAGTATATCAAAAAATATTTCTACTTGCCAACAAAACGTTTAACATGTTAAATTTTATAGATTATATCTTCCAGTTGGAGATAGATTTTGTGCTATACTAGGATTAGAAAAACGAAGGAGAAACGAATGAATCACGATACTTGGAAGGGAATTATATTGAAGAAACAGGGCTTACTGGCACCTCAGTCCGTCCAGCAGATTTGCCAAAATCTCAATGGCTTGCAGGCTCAGTTCCAGCCTTATGTTCATTTCGGATTTCGGAACCGTATGTCAGTGGATGATTTTCATGAGGGGAGCTGGCAGGAGGAGCTGACACGCCAGTGGTCCATTCGGCGAACAGTCCATGCCTATCTCAAGTCGGAAATCCCTCTCTATATCCACGAGGGGCGGATGGTTAGTACCGACTATCTTCAAACCGACGGTCGCGATGATTTTTCACCTCAAACCAAGCAGAAGTATCATCGGATCATCCTAGAAGCCTTGGAACAAGCCCCTATGACCCGCGAGGAACTGAAAGTACTCTGTCGTGCGGAAAAGATGACGCAGGAAGAGGAGAAGCAGGTTTTCAACGCTTGGGGCGGCCTTTTTCGCTACATGGTCGAGCGTGGGGAAGTCTATCAGGAGTACGGTGCCAAACGTTTTCACCGTCTGACAGACTTTCAGCCACTTTCACGGGAAAAAGCAGAGCTGGAAATCGCACGGCGGTATTTTTCAGGTTTTGGTCCTGTCAGCTTAGCGGATGCTCGTTACTACTTCAAGGAAAATAAATCTACGGTCCTAAATTGGATGAAACAATTGGATTTGAAAACTATAGAAGTAGCAGGGGAAGAACGCTTCTATCTAGGAAAATTAGAAGAAGCAGAAGTACCAGACTGCCTCTTCATTGCAGGTTTTGACCAACTTTTGCTAGGTTACGAAAAGAAAGCCAATCCCTTCTTTGATCCCAAGCATATTCGGCAGATTTATACGCTGACAGGCATTGTCAAACCAGTTGTTTTCTACAAGGGACGACTGGTTGCGACCTGGCGACGTGATAAGGACAGGATTGAATTGGCTATATTTGAAAATCTGACCAATCGTGAACTGAAAGAACTGGAACGTTACCGTCGAGTCTATGAGGAACGATTAAAAACTGAGCAAAAATTGTTCGGAAAATCAGAATAATGAAATAAAAAAACTAAATTTTCTGAATATTTCAGAAAATCTGTGGTATAATACTAAAAACATTGTTTAGAAAGAGATGCATATGAATAAATCCTACTTTTATTTGGATATGAAAACGCACGAATTGGAAGTGCCCTTTACTGCTAGAAAACGCCGTGTCCGTGTTTTATTGCCAAAAGGTTATGAGGAAGATGCGGATAAAACCTACCCTGTTGTCTATTTCCATGATGGGCAAAATGTTTTATATAGCAAAGAGGCCTTTTCAGGTCATTCTTGGAAAGTCATTCCGACAATCAAGCGAAATCCCGATATTGCAAAGATGATTATTGTGGCCATTGACAATGATGGTGCTGAGCGTATGCACGAATACGCTGCCTGGAAGTTTAGCGAAATGGGCATCCCTGGAATTCAGTTTGGTGGCAAGGGTACTTTGTATGCCGAATTTGTTATGGATGTGGTGAAGCCCTTTATCGATCAAGAATACCGTACTAAGTCTGACAAGGCCCACACAGCTATGATTGGCTCGTCACTTGGTGGCAACATCACTCAGTTTATGGGGCTAGCCTATCAGGACCAAATTGGCTGTCTGGGAGTATTTTCATCTGCCAACTGGCTTCATCAAGAAGCTTTTGACCGCTATATTGAGCGTCAGGCCTTGGATAAGGACCAACGTGTTTATATTTACGTTGGGACAGAAGAAGCAGATGATACAGATAAAACCTTGATGGCAGGAAATATCAAGCAATCTTATATCAATTCCTCTCTGACTTACTATCGTCAATTGATAGCAGGTGGGGTTGTTTTGGACAATATTGCCTTGGAAGTTGTTTCCGGTGCCATTCATAATGAGGAAGCTTGGGCTGCTTATTTGCCTGATTGTTTGCGATTTTTAAGCGAAAAATGGTAATGTAAAGAATTAGTTAGGAGAAAAAAGATGCACGTAGAATTTTTAAGTCACTGGTCAGGTCATCTCGGTCGTGAAATGAATGTCAACCGTTATGGTCACGCAGGTATTCCTGTTGTCGTATTTGCTTCATCAGGTGGTTCTTACAATGAATATGCTGATTTTGGTATGATTGAAGCTTGTCGTGGCTCTATTGAAGCTGGTCAGGTCCAATTTTTTACTCTAACTAGCTACGATAGTGAAAGCTGGTTGGCAGACTGGAAATCCATTCATGATAAGGCAGAGGCTCACCGCGCCTACGAACGCTATGTGATTGAAGAGGCGGTTCCATTTATTAAACATAAAACTGGCTGGTTTGATGGGATGATGACAACTGGTTGTTCAATGGGAGCCTATCACGCGCTGAATTTCTTCCTCCAGCATCCAGATGTATTTACAAAAGTCATCGCCCTTTCAGGTATCTATGATGCTCGTTTCTTTAATAATAACCATGACTATGGTCATGATGATGCAGTTTATCAAAATTCACCAGCAGACTATATCTGGAACCAAAATGATGGTTGGTTTATCGACAAATACCGCCAAGCAGATATCATCGTCTGCACAGGTTTGGGCGATTGGGAGCAAGATGGCTTAGACTCATTTTATAATCTAAAACGCGCATTTGAAGAGAAAAATATCCCAGCTTGGTTTGACACTTGGGGTACTGATGTGGCTCACGACTGGGTATGGTGGAGAAAGCAAATGCCATTCTTCCTTCACTCTATCGGACTATAAAAAATTAGAAAGGACTGCCTATGAATTATCTCGTTATTTCCCCCTTTTATCCAGAAAATTTCCAACCATTTACTATTGAATTGGCTAAAAAAGAAGGTGTTACAGTTCTAGGTATAGGACAAGAACCTTATGATCAATTGCCTGAAGAGCTCCGCAATGCTTTGACAGAATATTTCCGTGTGGAAGATTTGGAAAATATCGATGAAGTCAAGCGTGCAGCTGCTTTCTTGATTTACAAACATGGACCAATTGATCGTGTAGAATCTCATAACGAGCACTGGCTTGAAAACGACGCAGCCCTCCGTGAGCAATTTAATATCTTTGGAGCCAAACCAAAACACCTGAAAAAGACTAAATTTAAGTCTGAAATGAAAAAATATTTCAAAAAAGCAGGAGTTCCAGTCGTTCCAGGTGTTGTTGTTAAAACAGATCGTGACTTTGGCAGAGCTTTGAAAAATGTTGGATTCCCAATGATTGCTAAGCCAGACAATGGTGTCGGTGCATCTGGGACTTTTAAAATCGAAAATAAGGAAGATTTTGATCGATTTGTCGACACTTGGGATAGAAGTACCGTCTATTTCTTAGAAAAATTTGTCAATTCAAGCATTATTACTACCTATGATGGCTTGCTAGACCACGAAGGCAAAGTTGTCTTTGAAACAGGCTTGACTTATGTTCATACTCCATTTGAATTGATGCAAACCAAGAAGGACAATGCCTACTTTATCGAGAAAGAACTAGATCCAAAGTTGGTGGAATATGGCAGAGCTATTATCAAGGCTTTTGGTATGAGAGAGCGTTTTTTCCATATTGAATTTTTCAAGGAAGGTGATGATTATATCGCCATTGAATACAATAACCGTATGGCAGGTGGTTTCACAGTTGAAGCCTATAACTACGCCCATTCCATTGATCTTTTCCGTGATTATGCCAATGTTGCAACAGGTGGTACAGTTGAGGAACGTAGATTTGAACCACAATACTGCTTGGTAGCAACTCGTCGTGATACAACTGACTATGTTCACTCTGCAGATGACATTCATCAGAAATTCGCTGGTAAGATTAAAACCGTCAAACGCATGCCAGATGCCTTTGCAGAATTGCAAGGAAATGATGCCTACCTCCTTGTGACAGAGAGCAAGGAAGAGTTGGATGAAATGATTGCCTACATTGGTCTAACAAAATAAAACTAACTGTAAGACGCCAGAAATGGTGTCTTTTTTCTTGCTTACAAAGTTGTAAGTTTCTTAGTATGAACTGTAAGGGAGTGGCAAAGGGATCTGTTCTATAATAGACTCATAAGTAAACGAAAGAAGGAAATCATATGTCATTCAAATTTTTACAAGCCAAACATATTTTTGGTAAAACACGAGAGAGCAAACGACTAGAAAAACAGGAAAAACAAGCTGAATTTCTATTCAAATTAGAACACGAACTCTTTCAACGCAACTGGATGTACTAGGAGGTTTAAGTGGTGAAATCGTATAATGCATATCAACTGAAACTCGCCATGGCCGGCTTGATGGTTTTGGATCATCTGAAACTCATACCAGATTTTATCCCAGACCAACTTAGTATGGTCTTTCACATGGTCACTCGATGTGTTGCAGTCTTCTTTGCTTACATGTTAGTGGAGGGGTTTCTTCATACCAGAAATGTCAAAGCCTATCTTTTGCGACTATATTGTGCGGCAGGACTAATGGCCACTGGAAATGCTTTTATAAACAGTCTTTACCAATCAAAAGGTATCTATATCAGTAACAATATCTTTCTAACATTAGCTGTTGGATTAACTATGCTCATTTGTTTGAAGGAATTTAAAAATAATAGTAAAACTCGACAAGTGATTCAAGTTGTCCTAGCTGGTTTGTGCTTGATAGTCGGGTCAGCATTCACAGAAGGAGGAGCAGTTGTCTTACCGTTTATCCTCATTACTTACTTAGGTCGTAAGACACCATTCAAAAGAAATTTTGCCTATATTATGTTGGCTTTACTTTTGCTCTTATCATCCTATCATCCTTATGAGTCTATTGAAATGACTATACAAATGATGCTTTTCAATGCAGACTGGTTATTTATTTTAGTCCTACCAATTCTCGGTCTTTATAATGGACAAGCAGGGCCCCGCACAACGTTTTCCCGTTATTTCTTTTACATCTTCTATCCGCTTCATTTGTGGATACTAGCCACGATTGGATATTTTCTCTAAACTTACAATCTTGTAAGTTTTTGCGTCAGAACTGTAAGAGAATAGGTTGACTAAATCATCTATAATAAACTCATAAGAAACAGAAAGAAGGAAATCATATGTCATTCAAATTTTTACAAGCAAAGAGAATAGAAGAAAAGGTATTCTCTGAAAAAGAGAAGATTGAACTCATGGAACAAGCTTCATTCTTGGAAGAGCTCGCCCATGATTTGCAAAGTATGCGATTTATGGCATACTAGAGGGAGGAAACTATGAAAAAGAAAGCATTTGGCTTGCTGGCTTTGGGCAGTATAATGCTAACTGCTTGTTCTTCCTCTTCAGCAGGCCTTAGCTTTGATGAGGGCTATCAAACTTTCCATTACAAGGGAAAAGACTATGCCGTTAGCAAACAGGAAGTTGCCGAAGATAGTATTCAAGGAACAGAAGTTCAGTTTATGGAATGGCCTGTTGTCAAAGAAGAAGGGGCAGTGAAAAAGACAGTATCCTTGAATAATCTCTATGTAACAACTAGCAAGGAATGGGCCATCGGTGTCCAGGATGGTTATTATAAGGTGGATTTAGAAGATAATATTGCTGAATCAGACCGAATCGACTATCAAGCATTACTTGATACAGTTGATTTATCCAAAGAAAACAATTAGGAGTTTGTATGTTATTAGAAATCAATCATTTAGAAAAAGTTTACCGCACGCGCTTTTCAAAAGAGGAAACTCGTGCCTTGCAAGATGTGGATTTTAAGGTAGAAGAGGGCGAGTTTATCGCTATCATGGGGGAAAGTGGGTCTGGTAAGACGACCTTGCTCAACATTCTTGCAACCTTGGACAAGCCGACGAGGGGCTCTGTTATCTTAAACAATCAAGACATCACAAAAATCAAGGAAAGCAAGCTGGCCGATTTCCGTTTGCGTAACCTAGGTTTTGTTTTCCAAGATTTTAATCTCTTGGATACCCTGTCCATCCAAGACAATATCTTTTTACCTCTGGTATTGGCACGTACCAGCCATGAGGAAATGGAAAAACGGTTGAAAGCTTTAGCTCCAAAATTACGCATTCAAGATTTGTTGAAGAAACGTCCTTTTGAACTATCTGGTGGACAAAAGCAGCGCGTGGCCATTGCCCGTAGTTTGATTACCCAGCCGCAGATTGTCCTAGCGGATGAACCGACGGCGGCTCTAGATTATCGCAATTCAGAGGACTTGCTGAATTTGTTTGAAGAGATTAACCGTGACGGCCAAACCATTCTCATGGTGACCCACTCAGCCAACGCAGCCAGTCATGCCAAACGGGTTCTCTTTATCAAGGACGGTCGCATTTTCCATCAACTGTACAAGGCAGACAAGAGCAATCAAGATTTTGCTAAGGAAATTTCCCTCAATATGTCTGCACTTTTAGGGGGTGAGTAGATGTTTTACCTCAAACTTGCTGGGCAAAATATCCGAAAATCCATGGGTGTGTTTGCTCCCTTCGTTTTAGCCAGTCTTGTGCTATTTACTCTGATTTGTTCCATGTTCTTGCTCATGCTGAGTCCAGTTATGAAGACCATGGGCTCTGGTGCCGTTTCTATCGGTCTTGGTGTTGTTGTTCTGACCATTTTCTCGGTCATTATGGAGATTTATAGCTTTAATTTCCTGATGAAACAACGGGCGAGGGAATTTGGTCTCTATAACATGCTGGGGATGAACAAGAAAAAAGTAGCCTTGATAGCCAGCCTCGAATTGATGATGATTTTCTTGCTAGTTGTGGTTCTTGGTTCTGTCTTAGCAGGTGTGTTTTCAAATGTTCTCTACTTGATTTTTGTCAATATAACACATTATAGTGATTTGCATTTTGGAATAGCCCCTTTGGCCTTTGTCATGACCGCCTTTCTCTTTGCTGGTATCTTCTTTCTCTTGGAATTGCTAGCCATTCGGACCATTGGTAAGACCAGTCCACTGATTTTGTTCCGAGCTAGTGAAAAAGGGGAGAAGGAGCCAAAAGGCAATGTCCTTCTGGCTGCCCTTGGTGTAGTGGGATTGGGGGTTGGATACTACCTATCGCTTTCATCTAAAGCAGAAGGTCTAGCTGTTATCTATCGGTTCTTTATCGCTGTGCTCTTTGTCATTGCGGGGACCTATCTGTTCTATATCAGCTTTATGACTTGGTATTTGAAGGCTCGTCGGAAAAACAAGCGGTATTTCTATACGCCAGAGCATTTCATTACCACATCGCAGATGATTTTCCGTATGAAACAGCACGCAACGGGTTTGGCCAATATTACACTGCTTGCCGTCATGGCCTTTGTAACCATTGCGACTACAACCTCCCTTTATACAGGTATGAGCAGTATGACAGGTGCACTATATCCCAAGGAAACATCTATTACCTATAAAGTTTCGGATAGAAGTCAAGGTGAAGCTGCCTATCAGCAATCGGTGCTCAGCCATTTTCCAGAAAAAGCCAATGACAATCTATCCTACCTGACCTATCAAGCTGGGTTGGTCTATGATGGTGGCGAAGAGATTGTCATTAGCCCAGAAAATATTTCCAATCCAGACTTTAGCAAAATAGCCTTTACCTACTTCATCACGCAAGATGATTTCAGGAAATTAGGTAATGACCTGCCAGAGCTTGCTGCTCATCAAGTTGCTTTTATGCGTCCGAGCGAAAAACCATCGCTGAAGAAGCTTGTTTTGGGCGATCAAACCTTTGAGAATGTAGCCAATCTTGACCAGGCTATTTTCCCAGACATCACCAATACGCTAAATGCCGCCGTTATGGTAGTCAGTGATGACACTGTGTTGGATACTGTTCGTGAGTATTATGAGTCCAATAATCCGCAAGGCTATCAAGTCAGTCTGGACTACCGTGTCTTTACCGATTTGACTGATGTAGAGGTTGCTTCGATTGGTGAGCAAACTGGTGACTCTTATAATATCAACGATGCAAACGGAGAATTCCTAGGATATGCTATGCAAAAATCCGATTTCAACAATTTACTGATGGGCTTTACAGGCGGCTTCCTCTTTACAGGCTTTTTGTTGGGCATTAGTTTCTTGTTAGGTGCTGCCTTGATTATCTACTACAAGCAGTATTCGGAAGGACATGAGGACAAGAAATCCTACAAGATCCTACAAGAAGTGGGCATGAGTACAGCAGCGGTCAAAAAGACCATTAACTCTCAAACGCTTTTGGTCTTCTTTATGCCTTTGGTCATGGCGACCCTACACTTTGTCATCGCCCTTGTCATGCTCAAGCAAATGCTACTGACCTTTGGGGTTACCTCATCTCTTATGATTTACACGGTCAGTGGAATTACTTTGCTTGCAGTTGCCTTGATTTACTTTGTCATTTACAAGTGGACCAGTCGCACCTATTACCGCATTATTGAACGGTAGAAGAAGTCTCGCCTTGTGCGAGATTTCTTGCATTTTCAGGGAAAGGGTGTTACAATGGTAATACCAAAGGAATACCAGAAGAGGTGAGAAGATGGCAGCTATTACATTGAAAGTTTCTGAGCAGGACAAACTCTTTATGCAGGCTATGGCAAAGTTTGAAGGTGTCAGTTTGTCAGAACTCATTCGGACTAAAACACTTGAAGCCCTTGAAGATGAGTACGATGCGCGTGTGGCTGATATTGCTTGGGCAGAATACCAAGCAGACTTGGCGAATGGAATTGAGCCGATAACACTAGAACAAATGGCTGAGGAGTTGGGCATTGAGTTATAAGGTTATTTTGTCCGCTAAGGCTCAAAAGCAAATTCGAAAGATGGATAAAACCGCTGCAGGTTTGATTTTGCGGTATCTTTACAAGCATATTGACGGTTGCGACAACCCTAGACAATACGGAAAGGCATTGACTGCCAACCGTTCTGGCCAATGGCGGTACCGTATCGGTAATTACAGGGTCATCGTCAGCATTGAGGATGATAAATTGATCGTAACAGCCCTAGAAGTCGGGCATCGAAAAGAAGTATATAAATAAAAAGCCAAGACCTGTGTCCTGGCTTTTGCAGAATGAAGAAGATGAAAAAAGAGAAGATTTATATTGTTGAAGATGATGAGATGATTGTCCAGCTCTTGAAGCAACACCTGGGCAAATCTTATCAGGTAGAAAGTGTTCAGAATTTCCGAGCAGTTAGTCAGGAAGTGGCGGAAATTAAACCAGACTTGGTGCTGATGGACATTAGCCTACCCTATTACAACGGCTTTTACTGGACGACGGAAATTCGTAAAACCATGACCATGCCCATTATCTTTATCTCCTCTAGCGATGATGAAATGAATGCGGTTATGGCTATGAACATGGGAGGGGATGATTTTGTGTCCAAGCCCTTTTCGTTGGGAATTTTAGATGCCAAAATCGCTGCCTTCTTGCGTCGGGTCAATCAATTCAGCAAATCAACCAATTTGTCAATTGACCAGTTTCAACTTAGTTTAGACGGACGATTTACAAACAAATCGGATCAGGTTCAATTATCTCCTACGGAAACCAAGATTTTGTCCGCCTTACTAGAAAGACAAGGGCAGATTGTCAGCAAGGAAGAACTCTTGGAAAAACTCTGGGAAAATGAAGAATTTATCGATCAGAATACGCTCAATGTAAACATGACCAGACTGCGTAAGAAGGTGAGCGAAGTCGGGTTTGAACGAATTCATACGGTTCGTGGCGTGGGGTACCTGGTCAAATGATAGCAAAATTTATCCGAGAATTCCGCAGTTTTTATTTCGCATATCTGCTCTTGGCTGGCAGTTTTAACTTGCTCTTCTATCTTTACAAACTGCCCTCCGAATTCCTGCAAAACGCTCTGCTATTGTCCTTAACCCTTATCATCCTACTGACAGTAGGCCTGTTCTGGAAGTTTCGCAACCGCATGAGTGCCTTGGAAGACTATGTCCATGAAGAAGCTCTGCCCCTGCTTAATAAGCCTGTGGACCTTGCCTATCTCAACTTGATTGAAGCGGAAAAGGAGGCGACGCGGGAGCAGCTTTTGGTCTATAAGTCACGAGAAGAAGACCTGCAAGCTATGGTCAAAATGTGGTCCCACCAAATGAAAGTGCCTCTGGCTGCCCTGTCTTTGATGAGCCAGACTGACAATCTCAATCAGAAAGATGTCGACCACCAGCTTTTGCGCTTGGATAATTATATGGCAAATCTCCTCAACTACCTCAAGCTGACCAACCATGCCAGCGATTTTCGATTTGAGCAGGTGGAAGTCAGAGATGTGGTGGTCGATTTGGTCAAAAAATACCGCAATCAGTTCTTGCAAAAGGATATTTCAGTGACCATCGATGGATATTGGCTACTGAAAACCGACAGAAAATGGCTCAGCTTTGCCCTGTCACAGATAATCGACAACGCCCTCAAGTACAATAAGACTGGTGGTAAGGTGGCCATTGAATTGAATGGCGGAATTTCCATTTCCGATACGGGAATTGGCATTCTGGCAGAAGACATTCCACGCCTGTTTGACGAAGGTTTTACAGGTTTTAATGGCCGTGAACACCAAAAAGCGACAGGATTTGGATTGTATCTGGCCAAGCGGGTCTTGAATCAGTTGGAACTAGCTATTTCCGTGGAAAGTCAACTGGAAGTTGGGACAACTGTAAGCATCACTAAAGTACAGTAGAAGCTGTGCTTTTTTCATTTTGAAACCGCTTCGAAAATATGATATACTAAATTTAGTTTGAATTAGGAGGTCACTATGCCCCATCATCACGCCTTACAAAACGGATCAGATATTCGTGGAATTGCTATCGCTACAGACGAATACGCTGTCAACCTCACTCCACAAGCCACCAAGGAAGTGGTTCGCGGACTCATCCATTGGCTAACTCAGAAGCCGGAACTGGCACAGGCCTATCAAGAAGGACAGCTCAAGATTGGTATTGGTCGAGACAGTCGCCTCAGCGGTCCAGATTTGGTTTCAGCCTTTACAGAAGAAGCCGTTCGTCTGGGCGTTCAGCTGATTGACTTTGGTATGGCCACAACACCAGCCCTCTTCATGAGCACCCAGTACCCGCAGTTCAAGTGCCACGCTGGTGTCATGATCACTGCCAGCCACCTGCCCTATTACTTCAACGGCATTAAGATTTTTTCGGAAAATGGCGGAGCAGAACATGAAGATATTGACTTCATCCTCTCGCATAGTGAAGATTTGCCAGCTTCTTCCCTTGGAAGTGTAACTACTGCAGACCTGATTACGCCTTATGCCCAAGACTTGGTTGATAAAATTCGTACCGCCTGTGGTGGACAAGAAAAACCACTGACAGGTCTTAATATCATCGTTGATGCTGGAAACGGTGCAGGCGGATTTTTTGCTGAGAAAGTTTTGGCAGAATTGGGAGCAGATACCACTTGTTCGCAATTCCTAGACCCAGACGGCACCTTCCCAAACCATGTTCCAAACCCAGATAACAAGGAAGCTATGGAAAGCATTCGTCAGGCTGTCTTGAAGCAAGGTGCAGACCTAGGCATTATCTTTGATACCGACGTTGACCGTGCCGCCCTGGTCACCAAGTCAGGTCAAATTCTCAATCGTAACAACCTGATTGCCGTTCTCAGCCAGATTGTCCTAGCTGAACATCCAGGAACCAGTATTGTGACCAATTCCCCAACGACTGAACACCTTAAGGTCTTTATAGAAAGCCTGGGAGGCAAACAAATTCGCTATATTTCAGGCTACCGTAATGTCATCAACCGTGCTATTTTAGCAAACCAAGAGGGAGTTAATTGCCAGTTGGCTATCGAAACCTCTGGACATGCTGCCTTTAAGGAAAATTACTTCCTTGATGACGGGACCTATGTAGCGGCTAAGATTCTCATGCTCTTACCAAAACTGCAAGCGGAAGGCAAGTCCTTGGACGACTTGATTGCCCAGCTTAAACAACCGCTGGAAACCCAAGAAGTGCGGTTCAAACTAGAAGCGGCAGACTATCGAGCACTCGGTGAACAGGTGATTGCTGACCTCCGCCAATCCAGTCTCGAAGGCTTTGCTTTTAACCCAGAAAACGAAGAAGGAGTTCGGTTTGACCTGACCGATCCTTATGGTGACGGCTGGTTCTTGCTCCGTATGAGCCTCCACGAGCCACTCTTGGTCTTGCAGGTGGAGAATGACCAGACAGGCTATATTCCTGCCGTTTTACGAACCCTCTCAGCCTTTTTGGATCAGTACCCAACAGTCAATCAGGAGAAATTGAAAGCATTGATTTAATATTTTATGTTTGTATAAGTTCGCTTAAAGTGCTGAAAAGTTGACGATTTTAAAAGAAAAATACACTCGCAATTGTCTCTTACTATTTTCTTGAACCCATATTAGTCGAAGATATTTTTATTGATTAGATTAATAAAAATTGAAAGAGAGCTAGTGAACTCTGGATTGCACTAACTATAGTCAAGTTGCTAGTTCAGCAATTGATAAATTTTCGAGGAAATAGCTAGCTTTGAGCTGATAAAGTTATATGACAAATTCCCTTATTTTTGCTACAATATAAGAAAAACAAGCCGTTTTTACGGCTTTTTTCAATGAATCATATTTAGGAGGACCCCATGGCAACAATTCAATGGTTTCCGGGCCATATGTCCAAGGCACGTCGGCAGGTGCAGGAGAACATCAAGCACGTTGATTTCGTGACCATTTTGGTCGATGCCCGCCTGCCCCTATCCAGCCAAAACCCCATGCTGACCAAAATTGTTGGTGATAAGCCCAAGCTTATGATTTTAAATAAGGTTGATTTGGCAGATTCTGTCCGTACAAAAGAATGGCAGAGCTACTTTGAAGGTCAGGGCATTCGCACCCTTGCCATCAACTCAAAGGAACAAGCGACGGTGAAAAAGGTGACCGACGCAGCCAAGAGCCTGATGAAAGAGAAGATTGAACGCCTCCGCCAAAGAGGGATTCAAAAAGAAACCCTGCGGACCATGATTATCGGCATCCCAAATGCAGGTAAGTCCACTCTTATGAACCGTCTGGCTGGTAAGAAAATCGCCGTTGTCGGCAACAAACCAGGTGTAACCAAGGGCCAACAGTGGCTCAAGTCCAACAAGGACCTTGAAATCCTTGATACACCAGGTATTCTCTGGCCTAAATTTGAGGACCAGGAAGTTGGACTTAAGTTGGCTCTGACAGGAGCTATCAAGGATCAACTCTTGCCAATGGATGAAGTAACTATTTTTGGTTTGGACTATTTCAAGGCCAACTACCCAGAACGTCTACAAGAGCGGTTCAAGGGCATGGATTTGGAGAAGGAAACGCCTGAACTCATCATGGACTGGACAAAAAAACTAGGCTTCCGTGATGATTATGACCGTTTTTTCAACCTCTTTGTCAAGGACGTTCGGGACGGGCGTTTAGGCACTTATACATTAGACAAGGTGAGTGACTTAGATGGCAACGATTAAGGAAGTGACTACTCTGCTGGCTCAGGTAGATAGTCTGGACAGTTCTGTCTGGGCAGACTTAGCTCAGGATGATCGAGCAGGGGTCCAGGCTGCCATCAAGAAACGCCGTAAGGAGCTGGAAAAAGAAGCAGCAGAAGATGCCCGCTTAGAAGCTATGCTATTCTACGAAAAAGCCCTTTATGAAAATGGGGTGGAGTTCATCGCTGGTATCGACGAAGTCGGCCGAGGGCCTCTAGCAGGTCCGGTGGTGGCAGCGGCGGTCATCTTGCCCAAGGGCTGTAAAATTCGCTACCTCAACGACTCCAAGAAAATCCCCAAGTCCAAGCACGAGGCTATCTACGAAGAAGTGATGGAGCGAGCGGTGGCAGTCGGTGTAGGCGTCAAAGATGCGGCTGTCATCGACCAGGTCAACATCTATGAGGCGACCAAATTAGCCATGTTGGAAGCTTTGGGGCAGTTGAGCCAGGAGCCTGAACACCTTTTGATAGACGCTATGAAGTTGGATACACCCCTACCGCAAACTTCTATCATCAAGGGAGATGCCAATAGCCTATCTATCGCAGCGGCCTCTATCGTAGCCAAGGTGACGCGGGACAAGATGATGACAGACTATGACAAGGAATTCTCAGGCTACGGCTTCGCTAAGAATGCTGGTTATGGAACGGCAGAGCACTTGGAAGGCTTGAACAAGCTAGGTATCACGCCCATTCACCGCAAGACCTTTGAGCCCATTAAGTCTATGCTAACAGGAGGACACAAGCCGTGACAGTCTTTTTCTGGCTATTTTTAGCTGCTATCGGTCTGTTTGCTCTCGTCTATTTCTGGGAGCGGCGGTCGATTTTTATCTCACTATTTGTTTTGAACGTTCTGGTCTGGGCTTTGGCCTGGGTCGTGTCAACAGGTATTTTAGAAAATAACGAAATCTTGCGGTTGTTGGCAATCGCTCTGGCAATGGTATTGGCTCTAGCCTTCTTGAGTGGTCCATTTGTCTTGCTGATTACCCTCTATCTGAACGGTTTTCGGATTTTGAAGCGAGAAGGTGTCCGTTTTCATAACTTTTTATCGTTAGGATTAGCTATCGGCTTAACATTTTATCTCTTTATCGCGCCGTCTGTAGCAAGCACCCTTTCTGGTATCAGTTTTTTCAATATGGTGTTTGTCTATGTTGGATTTTTAGTGTCCTATGCCATTTTCATCAGCATGCTCTATACAACATCTAGCTTTGTCAACTTGGTCAATCTTTTCCAAGGGAAACTAGATTATGTAGTGGTGCTAGGAGCAGGTCTGATTGGTGACCAGGTGACGCCACTTTTGGCTTCGCGGATTGAAAAAGGCATAGCGATCTACCAGAAACATCCTGGCAGCAAGCTGATCATGTCAGGCGGACAAGGTCCTGATGAACTCATAGCTGAAGGTCAAGCTATGGCAAATTATGCCTTGGAGAAAGGAGTGCCTGCTGAAGATATTCTCATCGAAAACCAATCAACCAACACAGAAGAAAATTTGAAATTTTCCTATGCCCTGATGAAACCTGGCAGTCGATTTGCCCTTGTAACCAATTACTATCACGTTTTCAGAGCTCTGCTATTGGCACGACAATTGAAAATCAAATGTATCGGCTACGGCGCAAAAACCAAATTTTACTTTAGCCTTAATGCCTTCATTCGGGAATTTGTAGGCTATGTAGTCATGAGTCGAAAGGCGCATTTGGTCTTTTTGAGTATCGTGTCAGTTCTTTATCTGCTCGGAATGATCATCAGTTTAATGTAGTAAAAACAGCCTCTAGTTGACTAGAAGCTGTTTTCTTATAGCATAAAATAGACAATGGCAATGTATTGCAGTGCTGAAGCCAATAGGATAAAGAGATGCCAAATCATGTGGAAATAAGGCTTTTTCTTAGCATAGAAGTACGCGCCAATGGTGTAGGATAATCCACCAGCTAGCATCAAAATTCCGAAAACAAGTCCAGTCTTTTGAAGAATGGCTGGTAAGATAAAGACAATCAACCAGCCCATGAAAAGATAGAGGAAGAGACTGAATTTTTCGTTTATTTTCTTAGCAAAAATTTTATAGAGTATACCGAAAATAGTCAATCCCCACTGCAAACCAACAATCAGATAGCCCAGCCAACCACCGACCAAGGAAAGTGCAACAGGTGTGTAACTTCCAGCGATGGCAATGTAAATCATGCTATGGTCAATAATCCTCAGGATGTATTTGTGAGTAGAAGCATAGGGCATGGAGTGGTAGATGGAAGAGGATAGGAACATGAGGAAAAGGCTGATGACAAAAATGGACATGCCGACAACCGCTGTCACGTTATAATCTTGAAAAGAATGAATAGCAGTAATAGGGAGTAAAATCAGCATAAGCAAGGCCCCAACTGCATGTGTCACGCTATTTGCGACTTCTTCACCAAATGAAAGTTTTAGACTTAATTTCAAACTAGGATTCATGAAATCTCCTTTCTAACTCAACAGTGAGTTGACGGGTTTTGTAGTATAGTTTGACGGATTGACAAGCATAGCGAATGATGTCAGGCGTTTCTTCATTTTCCTCGTTTCGCATGCAGTCAACAAAATGATTGTATAGTGTTTCAGAACTGTTTGTCTGGAGAAGAAGATGTAAGGTCTGACTGATTTCTTGAATGGAAAAGACATTCTTTAAAATAGTCAAGGCAATCAAGCGGGCAACTTGCTGTTTTTGATATTTTTTCTTAACAGGTTTTTCGAGCTGCTTGTGCTTGACATAGTTGTTTATCATGGCAGCAGTCAATTTCTTCTGTTCAATATCATCAGGTGAAATGGTCATTTGGTTGACATATAAAAGAACTTGGTCTAGGTAGAGGTCCAAGTCTGGCAGTTCATACCAGTAGGGGAGGGAATGTTTCATCGATTATCAACGTTCTTATATCTAGTAATGATAACTAGATTGTAAGATATTGTATATTAAAAGTCAAGAAAAAACCTTCTGGACCCAAAATCACAGAAGGTTAGTTGCTTATGGTTTGATAATATTTTCAGGCAATACCATTTTATAAAGTGAATAGGCACCATCTAGGTTCTTGACGCTAAAACCATTTTCTTTCAAGATTCGTTCGGCAATATAAGAACGGAGTCCACTATGGCAGCTGACAATGTATTCTTTTGAAGCATCCAGTTCTCCAATTCGCTCACGGAGTTGGTCCAAAGGAATATGAATGAATTCCTTGAACTGTCCCTTTGCGACTTCACCAGGATTGCGGACATCTAATAGAACTTTACCAGTAGCTAACTCCTCATCTAACTGGTGCCATTGGATGTTTTGGCTAATCCCTTCTGCGATGTTCATAGCAGCATAGCCAATCATATTGACAGGATCTTTGGCTGAACCAAATGGCGGAGCGTAAGTCAATTCAAGCTCAGGTAAATCAAAAATCGTCAGTCCAGCCTTGATAGCAGTTGCAAGGACATCTATCCGCTTATCTACTCCCTTTTGACCGACTGCCTGGGCACCGAAAATTTTGCCGTCAGTTGTCGAGAAAATGAGTTTCAGCACAATATCAGTCGCACCTGGATAGTATGAAGCATGGTCTTTTCCAGTCGTATGAACGACGGCATATTCATAGCCGAGTGATTGGACAGTACCTTCGCTCAATCCTGTCGAGGCAGCGGCCAGGTCAAAAACCTTGACGATAGCTGTTCCGATTGAGCCTCTGTTAGTGCGAGCCAGTCCAGCAATGACATCCGCTACTTGTCGACCCTGACGATTGGCAGGAGAAGCCAGGGAAATCAAGGCATCTTGACCTGTAATTTCTTGTTTAACAACAATTGCATCACCAACGGCATAGATATTTTCTTGACTAGTTTGGTAGTTTTGGTCCACGAGAATACCTCCACGTAAACCCAATTCGATTCCAGCATTTTTTGCCAGTTGACTATCAGGAGCAACACCAACTGATAAAATAGTCACATCAGATGATAGGGTCTGTCCGTTAGACAATTCGATTACCTGACCATGTTCATGAAAAGCAGTAACAGACTGCCCTGTGATAACCTCGACACCCTTACTTGTTAATTCTGCTTCCACATATCGTGCCATTTCTAGGTCAAATGTTGGCAATACATGAGGAGCCTGTTCGACAAGAGTGACTTTTAAGCCTTTTAAGGCAAGATTTTCAGCCATTTCCAGACCGATAAAACCTGCACCGATAACAATTGCCTGACCGGATTCGATTTGGTCTAGCTTGGCCATAATCTTATCTAAATCGGGCACATTTCGTAGAGTAAAGAGATTGCTTGCTTCTTCAATACCAGATAGATTCGGAATGATAGGTTTAGCGCCGGGTGATAGGATTAGTTTGTCGTAGCTTTCAATCAATTCACCTTGCGAAGTTTTGACTGTTACAGTTTGCTGCTCAGCATCAATACTAATGACTTCATGGAAGGGGCGGACATCTAGATTGAAACGTTGTTTCAAACTTTCTGGCGTTTGAAGCAATAAACTGTCATGCTCTGCTATTTCTCCAGAAATGTAATAGGGTAAACCGCAGTTGGCAAAGGAAACATACGGGCCCTTCTCAAAAACGATGATTTCAGCATCTTCCATCAGACGACGCAGACGAGTAGCGGCAGACATACCGCCAGCGACACCACCTACAATAATTATTTTCATGCTATTCCTCCTGTCCAGGCATTCATACCGCCTTTTACGTTGATTGCTTGATAGCCTTGAGATTTTAGATATTCTGTCGCCCGTTGGCTACGCATACCAGATTGACAGATGATCAGATAGTTCTTGGTTTTGTCACCTTTAAATTGGTCAAGTTGACTTAAGGGTTGGTTGATAGCCTGTGGAATGTGACCGCTGGCAAATTCGTCAACTTCGCGAACATCAAGCAAAATAGCATTCGATGATTGTATTGCTTGTTCTACATCAGTTATCGGAAGACTGTCTGAGTTTGAAAACATTCCTGAAAATAATTGTTTAAACATTGTTACTCCTTTTATACCCTTAGGGGTATCTAAAATATATCAAGGAATTCAAAAGATGTCAAGGTAAAAAATTGACATTTTTCACTTCAAGCAGTACCATATAGGGTATGAATACTGATAAGAAAAAGATGATAAACCGTTTGAAACGGGCCGAAGGTCAGCTCAGAGGCATTCAGAAAATGATTGAAGAAGATCAGGAATGTATTGATATTGTAACTCAGTTGAGTGCTGTTCGTTCCAGCATTAATAGTATGATGGGAATGGTTATTGCTCAGAAGGTACAAGATTGTATCACTCATCCATCTGAAAACCCTGAAGAACAAGAAGCTCGTCTTGCTCAAGCTATCAATTTAATCATAAAAAAATAGGAGTAGGGGTATGTCGACAGAAAGAGAAAAAATGATTGCAGGTCAGTTTTATCAAGCTGGTGTTCCAGAATTAGTTCAGATGCGGATTATAGCACGTCAAAAAATGAAACGATTTAACAATGAACTGGATGGTAAGGTTCGCACGGAGCAATTGAAGAACTGGTTTGGAACTACAGGCCAACGCATCTATATGGAGCCAAATTTCTACTGTGACTACGGTAGTAATATTCATGTTGGTGAGGATTTTTACGCAAATTTTAACTGTACCATGTTGGATGTCTGTCCCATTACCGTTGGGAAAAATGCCATGTTGGGTCCCAATGTGCAGTTGCTAACCCCACTTCATCCACTAGATCCTGATGAACGAAATTCTGGTTTGGAATACGGGGCTCCAATTACCATTGGTGATAATTTCTGGGCTGGTGGTGGTGTGACAATCTTACCTGGCGTGACCTTGGGCAACAATGTCGTTGTTGGTGCTGGTTCTGTCGTGACTAAATCTTTTGGTGATAATGTCGTTTTAGCGGGCAATCCTGCGCGTGTTATCAAAGAAATACCTCAAAAATAATTCTTCTTCGGGAGAATTTTTTTCTTTGCCTTGCGAATAGACTAGGTGAGGTGAAGAAAATGAATAATTTTGAATTGTTTAAATGGAAAAAAGCAGGTTTAACCAATCTAAATATTAATAAAGTTTTGGCCTATCAAGAAAAACACGGTAAAAAATTGACCTTACGCAATATCGCTGTGGTATCTGAATGCAAAAACCCTATTCTCTTTATGGAGAACTATAAGAATTTGGATACCAAAGCCTGTCGCGAGGAATTTAATAAGTATCCATCATTTTCAATTTTAGATGACATCTATCCTTTGGCGCTCAAACAGATTTACAATCCACCTGTACTTTTGTTTTATCAAGGGGATTTAGAATTGCTGGAAAAATCCAAGCTGGCAGTCGTTGGTACACGAAATGCAAGTAAAAATGGTATTCAGTCTGTTCAGAAAATTATTAAGGAACTAAATAATCGCTTTGTTATTGTTAGTGGTCTGGCAAGAGGAATTGATACAGCTGCCCATATTGCTAGCCTGAAAAATGGTGGACAAACCATTGCAGTTATTGGAACAGGTTTGGATAAGATTTATCCAAAAGAAAATAAGGATTTGCAGACCTATATTGGAAAATACCATTTGGTGCTGACAGAGTATGAACCAGGTGCAGACCCTCTCAAATACCATTTTCCAGAACGCAATCGCATTATAGCTGGTTTGGTGGAAGGATTGGTGGTTTGTGAAGCTAAAATGCGGTCGGGTAGCTTGATTACATGTGAACGTGCCTTGGAAGAAGGAAGAGAAGTTTATGCCATTCCTGGTACTATTTTGGATGGGAAATCAGATGGTTGCCATCATTTGATTCAAGAGGGGGCAAAGTGCATTACATCAGGCTTGGACATCCTTTCAGACTATCAATTTTAAATTAAGTTCTCCTATAGGAAAATAAAAATCTTGACACTAGCTGAAAAATAGTATATTCTTTGTGAGTTAAAAATATTTGTAAGGAATGAGAATGGCTACAAAAACAGTTAGTAAGAAAAAAACAGCGAACAAGAAAAATCTGGTTATCGTAGAGTCGCCTGCCAAGGCCAAGACCATTGAGAAATATCTTGGTAAAAATTACAAGGTAGTTGCATCGGTCGGACATATCCGTGATTTGAAAAAATCCAGCATGTCCATTGACTTTGACAATAACTACGCACCTGAGTATATCAATATCCGAGGAAAAGGTCCGCTTATCAATTCATTGAAAAAAGAGGCAAAAAATGCCAAACAAGTCTATCTGGCAAGTGACCCGGACCGTGAAGGAGAAGCAATTTCTTGGCATCTGGCTCATATCTTGGGACTAGATGAAAAAGATAAAAACCGGGTTGTTTTCAACGAGATCACCAAGGATGCCGTTAAAAATGCCTTCAAGGAACCACGTGCCATCAATCATGACTTGGTCGATGCCCAACAGGCTCGTCGTGTTTTAGACCGTATCGTTGGATATTCGATTTCACCCATTCTTTGGAAGAAAGTCAAAAAAGGCTTGTCAGCAGGCCGTGTGCAATCTGTTGCCCTCAAGCTCATCATTGACCGTGAAAATGAAATCAACAATTTCAAACCAGAGGAATATTGGACAATCGATGCTACCTTTAAAAAAGGTACCAAGAAATTCCAAGCCAGCTTTTATGGCTTAGATGGAAAAAAAGTCAAGGTTGAAAACAATGAACAGGTCAAGGAGATTCTGGCTCGTTTAAATAGTGACGAATTCTTAGTTGAACAGGTGGAGCGTAAGGAACGTAAACGTAATGCACCGCTTCCTTATACAACCTCGACTATGCAGATGGATGCAGCTAATAAAATCAACTTCCGTACTCGTAAAACCATGATGGTTGCTCAACAGCTTTATGAAGGGGTTAGTCTTGGTACAGGTGGTACACAAGGTTTGATTACCTATATGCGTACGGATTCGACCCGTATCAGTCCAGTTGCTCAGGCTCAGGCAGCGGAGTTTATCACAGAACGTTTTGGAGAAAAGTATTCCAAACATGGTAGCAAAGTCAAGAATGCGACTGGTGCCCAAGATGCCCACGAAGCTATTCGACCGTCCAATGTCCAATTTACTCCGGAATCTATTGCAAAGTATCTGGATAAGGACCAACTTCGTCTTTATACCCTGATCTGGAATCGTTTTGTGGCTAGTCAGATGGCTGCAGCGGTCTTTGATACCATGAGTGTTCGCCTAGGTCAAAATGGAGTGATTTTTGCAGCCAATGGTAGTCAAGTCAAATTTGATGGTTACATGGCTGTCTATAATGATTCGGATAAGAATAAGATGTTGCCAGATATGGAGCAGGGTGATACAGTTGTACGCACATCAACAAATCCTGAACAACATTTTACGCAGCCACCTGCTCGCTACTCTGAAGCAACCTTAATTAAAACATTAGAAGAGAATGGTGTAGGTCGTCCGTCAACCTATGCTCCAACTATTGAAACCATTCAGAAACGCTATTATGTTAAGCTTGCTGCTAAGCGCTTTGAACCAACTGAGCTTGGTGAGATTGTCAACAAACTCATTGTCGAATTTTTCCCTGATATCGTAAATGTTAAGTTTACAGCCGATATGGAACAGAAATTGGATGATGTCGAGATTGGTAAGGAGCAGTGGCAGAAGGTTATCGATGGTTTCTATCAACCATTTAAAGTGGAACTTTCTAAAGCTGAAGACCAAATGGAGAAAATCCAAATCAAGGATGAGCCAGCTGGTTTTGATTGTGAAGTTTGTGGACATGAAATGGTCATTAAACTAGGTCGTTTTGGAAAATTCTATGCTTGTAGTAATTTCCCCGATTGCCGCAATACCAAACAAATTACCAAGGAAATCGGCGTGACTTGTCCAGTGTGTCAACAAGGCCAGGTCATTGAGCGTAAGAGCAAACGAAATCGACTTTTCTATGGTTGTGACCGTTATCCAGAGTGTGAATTTACCTCCTGGGATAAACCTGTTGGTCGTGCCTGTCCAAAATGTGACCACTATCTCGTTGAGAAAAAAGTTCGTGGTGGTGGTAAACAAGTTGTCTGTCCAAATGGTGACTACGAAGAAGATAAAATTAAATAAGATAAGACTGCTATTCTCATGGGAATGGCAGTTGTTTTTCTAAGTATGGAAATATTTTTTAAAAAAATAAGAGAAAAGTCTTGCATTCTATGAAATACTGTGTTATGATTATTGAGGTTTGAAAAAACTGACCTAAGACAGTAGGGGAGCTAGACTCGTAAACATCCTACCGAGGCACAAAACGATTATTGAGATAAACGTATTTGTACTTTCGTGTCTAGGTTTAGGTGCGATTTTTTTGTGCCTAGCCCAAAATAAAAACGGAGGTAAAAAAATGAGTGAAGCTATTATCGCTAAAAAAGCGGAATTAGTAAATGCCGTTGCTGAGCAAATGAAAGCTGCAACATCTATCGTTGTTGTAGACGCTCGTGGTTTGACAGTTGAACAAGATACAGTTCTTCGTCGTAACTTGCGTGGTGCAGAAGTTGAGTACAAAGTTATCAAAAACTCAATCTTGCGTCGTGCTGCTGAGCAAGCTGGTCTTGAAGGTCTTGCAGAATTGTTTGTAGGTCCATCTGCAGTTGCATTCTCAAATGATGCAGTTGCTCCAGCTAAAACAATTTACGATTTCGCGAAAACTGCAGATGCTCTTGAAATCAAAGGTGGAGCTGTAGAAGGTAAAGTTTCTTCTAAAGAAGAAATCGAAGCTCTTGCTACATTGCCAAACCGCGAAGGCATGCTTTCTATGTTGCTTTCTGTACTTCAAGCGCCAGTTCGCAACGTTGCATACGCTGTCAAAGCTGTTGCAGAAAAAGAAGACGCAGCTTAATGCGTCAGAGCGTAGCTGCTTAGTGCTACAAACTATTTAAAAACCTAAATTGGAGGAAAATCACAATGGCATTGAACATTGAAAACATTATTGCTGAAATTAAAGAAGCTACTATCCTTGAGCTTAACGACCTTGTTAAAGCTATCGAAGAAGAATTTGGTGTAACTGCGGCTGCTCCTGTAGCTGTTGCTGCAGTTGGTGGTGCTGCTGAAGAAGCTAAAGATTCATTCGACGTTGAATTGACATCTGCTGGCGACAAAAAAGTTGGCGTTATCAAAGTTGTACGTGAAATCACTGGTCTTGGCCTTAAAGAAGCTAAAGAGCTTGTTGACGGTGCACCAGCTATGGTTAAAGAAGGCGTTGCAACTGCAGAAGCTGAAGAAATCAAAGCTAAATTGGAAGAAGCAGGCGCTTCAGTTACTCTTAAATAAGAGTCACATCATAATTAGATTGCGGAATCCCTATTTACCAGTCTTTGAGAGCGATAAGCGATTGATAGAAACTGATAAATTGATTTGGTTTCCTGCCAGAAATCCTGCCAAAAATTCTTTGGCAGGATTTTTGTTTTAATAAATTTTCAGGGGTAGACATTTGATTGTCTACCCCTTTTTTGCGTTGTGGAGGTAATCATGCAAAAGTTTGAACAATCATCACGCCAAATCGTGATGTGTCATCTCGTGACTATCTTAGGAGTTGATATTGTGAAAGCAACTCAGCTAATTGATGAAATGGAACAAGTAGGTTTAATCCGATTTGATGAATTCGGAAATGTTGGACTTTTTGTCTTGGAGGGACAATCATGAAACGAATTACCGCTGATCAGTATCAAACATCAGAGCGTTATTATAAACTCCCTAAAATTTTGTTTGAGAGTGAACGTTATAAGGATATGAAGCTGGAGGTTAAGGTAGCCTACGCGGTTTTAAAAGATAGGTTGGAGCTGTCTTTGAGTAAGGGCTGGATTGATGAGGATGGGGCTATTTATTTGATTTATTCCAATTCAAATCTGATGGCACTATTAGGCTGTTCAAAGTCAAAACTACTCTCTATCAAGAAAACCTTACGCGAATATGGCTTAATTGATGAAGTCCAACAATCCTCTAGTGAAAGAGGTCGAATGGCAAATAAAATTTACTTGGGGGAATTAGAACATGAAACTACCCCAGTCTTACATACAGACGTGGCTAGTGTTAAAAAAACACTAGGGGGGTCTCAAAGAAAGACGGGGCCGGTCTTATATTCAGCCCCTAGTGAGACTGAAGGAAGTGAGACTAAATATAGTGAAACTAAAGGGAGTGATTTACTTATTGAGGACGAGGAGGAGAGGCAGCTAGTAGATGAGAAACAAGAAGAGAACTTTACTTCAAAAGTCGATGCCGTGACCAAGTACGATCGAGACTATATTGGGGGTTTGGTTCATGACCAGTTAAGACAGACGGGTCTATCTCAGTCAGCTAGTGACTATGCCATGATTTATTTTAGTGACCGTTATCAGTATGCTTTGGAATATATGCGATTTGCTCGGTCAGCGGAAGTAATAGCTGAATACGTATTTAATGGTGTGCTGTCAGAGTGGACCAAGCAACTGAGACGACAAGAAGTAAAGGGAGGTGATTAAGTTGATTTGGTGGATACTAGGTGGAATCTATCTGATTTCTATCGTCATTTTGATTGTTGAAATCATACGTGCACCAGAAATGGATGATCATATATAAGCAAGAGTTTTACAAGTGTAAGGCTCTTTTTTAGTTGGAAAGAGAGGAAAAATGAAATTTTTAGATTTATTTGCTGGGATAGGCGGTTTTAGGCTAGGGATGGAATCACAGGGTCATAAATGCCTGGGCTTTTGTGAAATTGATAAATTCGCCAGAACATCTTATAAAGCCATGTTTAACACAGAAGGGGAAATAGAATACCATGACATTAAAGAGGTCACAGACCATGACTTTAGACAATTTAGAGGGCAAGTGGACATCATCTGCGGGGGATTTCCTTGCCAAGCATTTTCACTCGCAGGCAGACGATTGGGATTTGAAGATACTCGAGGGACTCTCTTTTTTGAGATTGCTCGAGCGGCCAAACAAATCCAACCACGTTTTCTATTTTTGGAAAACGTCAAAGGCCTACTCAATCACGACGAGGGACGGACGTTCGCCACTATCCTCTCCACGATGGATGAATTGGGGTATGATGTCGAATGGCAGGTGCTTAACAGTAAGGACTTCCAAGTCCCGCAAAACAGAGAGCGGGTCTTTATTATCGGACATTCTAGAAAATACCGTTCCAGATTCATATTTCCTCTCAGAAGAGAAAACAGCCCAGCTCATCTTGAAAGGCTAGGAAATATCAATCCCTCTAAACGTGGTTTGAATGGTGAAGTCTATCTGACGAGTGGACTTGCTCCTACACTAACAAGAGGTAAAGGAGAGGGAGCTAAAATCGCCATTCCAGTCTTAACCCCAGATAGAATTGAAAAACGTCAAAATGGGCGTCGATTTAAGGATAATCAAGACCCTATGTTTACTTTGACCAGTCAAGACAGACACGGGGTTGTTGTCGCAGGAAATTTGCCGACTAGCTTTGACCAGACCGGAAGAGTATTTGACATTGCGGGCTTGTCACCGACCTTGACCACCATGCAAGGTGGAGATAAAGTGCCAAAGATTTTACTGAAGGAGGAGCTGCCATTTCTGAAAATCAAGGAAGCCACAAAAACAGGGTACGCAAAGGCAACTCTTGGAGACTCTGTCAATCTGGCTTATCCAGACTCAACCAAACGTAGGGGACGAGTGGGAAAGGGAATATCCAATACCCTGACGACTTCAGACAATATGGGAGTGGTAGTTGCTGCTCTGGAATATCGACAGGATAAGTGGTATGAAGTCACAGGCATTGTCTTAGAGGGGAAACTTTATCGCTTGAGAATAAGACGACTGACACCAAGAGAGTGCTTCAGACTTCAAGGCTTTCCTGACTGGGCTTATGAAAGAGCAGAGAGTGTTTCTAGTAAGAGCCAACTATACAAACAGGCCGGCAATAGCGTGACTGTCACAGTTATTGAAGCCATTGCGAGAGAATTTAGAAGAACGGAAGAGGAAGAAAAACATGAACTTACTACATAAGAAAAGTATCCTAGATTGTACTGAATTAGAAGAACGTATTCACCAAGCTGAAACCATTCAGTTACTGGAAAATATTCTATCACTCCCCAATTTTGATTGTGACTTTGAAGTAACTTTTGAAGATGATTACCACAAAGAGATGAATGATCCCCTATTCTACGAATCCAATCTTCATCAGATTTCGGATTTTATGGAAACTAGGGATATTAAAAATGGTGTAGATACACTATTGACGAAAGACAATCACCTGGCCTTTCGTGCCTTTGGTGAAAATTATTCTGCTAGGGGAAAGGAGGGCATTTTAACGACTCTAGTGACGGTCAAGTGCTTTGGTGAAGGACGGATGCCCATTGATATGAGTCGCTATTTCTCAAATCCTGAACCAACAGTTGAAAATAGCCTAACCCTATAAGGAGGTGCCTATGCTTGAGGTATATCTAGGAAATAATACCAATACAAATCAAGACTTACTAACCATTTTGACCAACTATGGGGTGACTTATCGTTGTATAAATGCGTGTGATGTAAACCGTGAAATCTTACTGTCACTCTTTGCCAAAACCACGGATTGTTTTGAGTTGCTGTCGCCACGATTTCTTCGCTTTAAACGTCAATATTCGATAAGTTTGAATGAGATGATTCAGCTCATTCTCCAAAAGCCAGACCAGAATCTTCGGTTGCCACTCATTGTTTGTCAGAATCATGTCTATCCAGCTATTGGGCTAGACGAAGTGCGTACCTTTCTTCCCAGACAAGTAAAAGAAGAGCTGTTTCAGGCTAGTCTGATGAAACAAGTGACAGGGTAGGTGTGAAGATGAATGAACGATTTTGGGATAATTTAGAAATCATACTCTCAGAAAGAGAAATCACTTGGGCAGAACTAGCTCGCAAAGTATTCAAAGGTCAATATGTCTATCCCAGTGAGTTTAATCGTCTCTATCAAAAACTGCGACATTACAAATCCAATCGTCTGATGCCACAAACAAGATGGGTTGAGCGTATTGTTCTAGTCTTAGATATTGATTATGAAGATTTATTTAAGAGGTGACAATGATAAGGATAGTGGTGTTTTATCTAGCTATACAGCTTAACGGTCTTCTGGTGAGTTTATACCTGAAAGAGTATCTGACAATAGAGGATATAGTCTTGCTACAATGGGTCCTATTAAGTGTGACTTGCTTAGAGATTGCCCGTCATAAAACTCTTCAATCAAAAAAAATAACCTTAAGCAATCGTCTAAGATGGTTGCTTCTTGGTTTTGTGGCTATGGTTGCTTTTGCAGTCTTCATCAGCTTCCTATTTCCAGTTCAGACTAGGAATCAAGCGGTATTGGTACAAGTAGGAAAACAGGTTCCCCCTATTATCTTTTTATTGTTTCTGGTCAATGCAAGTATCCTTGAAGAGATTGTTTATAGGCAGTTGCTCTGGGAAAAATTGACATTCCCTTTTGTACAAATAGGCGTGACCAGTTTTCTCTTTGTTCTAGCCCATGGCCCCAATCAGTTAGGGAGTTGGCTCATGTATAGCTGTCTTGGCTTGACCTTGGCTGTTGTTCGATTGAAAACTGATTGTATGACGGCAATCGCCTTACATTTACTTTGGAATAGTTTGGCTTATGTCGTAACTTTCTTGTGATACCAAAATCAAGAGTGCTTCCGTATTATGGAAGCACCTTATGTTTGATAGGGAATCGAAAAAAGAGGAGGTCACCATGTCATCTGAACAACAAGAACGTCAAGCGATGCAATACGTGGAAAGAAGTAGTTTATTGACAGTCAGAACCCTCTTAAAGCTCTTAGAATGGTCGGCTAGGCAAGCCTTAGCTCAAGATTCAGCTTATAAAATTGGGGTTCAAAAACTGGAAGAACTCCTTCAAAGCCCTTACGCAATTGAAGCGATAGATGTTAGTAAAGACATACTGGATAAGCCAATCGATGTGGAGAAATTTAAGGAGTTGATGGAGTCAGAAAAACTGCCAATCGCAATTAGTTGGCAAAAAGACTATCTCTACTTTTATGCCAAGGATAAGACCTTGCTCGATCATCACTTGGATGAATTGTTGAAGAAACTGGTGTCTAACCCTGAGAAGCTAGAAGGTCTAACCTTTGATAAAACCTTGGACCAAGAGATAGAACTGGCCAAAGAGAAAATTAGAGTAACAGAACCTTCGGCAGTCAAAACCAAGGAGGTGACCTTGTAATGTATTCCAGGCAAAAAGCATTTGTCTTTGGACTCTTGGGGCTCGCCTTTGGTTATTTCTGCCATCGTCTAACCCTGCTCTATGATAGTTTAACCAAT
Source organism: Streptococcus suis (assembly GCF_024509555.1). Classification (GTDB taxonomy): domain Bacteria; phylum Bacillota; class Bacilli; order Lactobacillales; family Streptococcaceae; genus Streptococcus; species Streptococcus suis_AD. Next base: position 32,505 of record NZ_JAMWEL010000006.1, on the reverse strand, counting down.
GCCCCACCTATGGAACGTATTGCCTACCTCTTAGGAGAGGGGTTAAATCAGGTTTTCAAACCTTTATGGCTATTTTCCTTTACTCAAAAATCTCTTCTTGCCTTTATCCTTGGGGTTCTAACGATGACGCTAGTCTATCTTTATGTATCGACAGGACAGAAGGTCTATCGAGAAGGGGAAGAATACGGTTCTGCACGATTTGGAACCAATAAGGAAAAGCGGAACTTTTACAGTAAGAATCCTTTTAATGACACGATTTTGGCTCGTGATGTTCGTCTAACCTTGTTGGAAAAGAAGAAACCCCAGTTTGACCGAAATAAAAACTTGATTGTCATTGGGGGTTCTGGGGCAGGCAAGACCTTTCGCTTTGTGAAACCCAACCTTATCCAACTTAACTGTTCCAATATTGTCGTAGATCCTAAAGACCATTTGGCTGAAAAGACAGGCAAGCTCTTTTTAGAAAACGGTTATCAGGTCAAGGTTTTAGACTTGGTTAATATGACCAATTCAGACGGTTTTAATCCCTTTCGTTATGTAGAAACTGAGAATGATTTGAACCGCATGTTAACGGTCTATTTTAACAATACCCGTGGGTCTGGCTCTCGCAGTGATCCATTTTGGGACGAGGCTTCCATGACATTGGTGAGAGCTATTGCCTCTTATTTGGTAGATTTTTACAATCCACCAGGAAGTTCCAAGCAAGAGCAGGAAGCAAGACGTAAGCGTGGCCGTTATCCAGCCTTTTCTGAGATTGGGAAACTCATCAAACTCTTATCAAAGGGAGATAATCAGGACAAAAGTGTTCTTGAAGTCCTGTTTGAAGATCACGCTAAAAAATACGGTCATGAAAACTTTACCATGAGAAACTGGGCAGATTTTCAAAACTACAAGGACAAGACCTTGGATTCGGTGATTGCGGTCACAACAGCTAAATTTGCCCTTTTTAATATCCAATCGGTGATTGATTTGACGCAAAGAGACACTATGGATTTGAAAACGTGGGGCACTCAAAAGACCATGGTCTATCTTGTTATTCCAGACAATGATACGACCTTTCGTTTCCTATCTGCTTTATTTTTCTCTACAGTTTTCTCCACTTTGACCAGACAGGCTGATGTTGACTTTAAAGGGCAACTGCCTATTCATGTTAGAAGCTATCTGGATGAGTTTGCGAATGTCGGAGAAATCCCAGACTTTGCTGAACAAACCTCAACAGTTCGTTCTAGGAATATGAGTCTTGTGCCTATTCTCCAAAATATCGCTCAACTCCAAGGGCTTTACAAGGAAAAAGACGCTTGGAAAACTATACTGGGGAATTGTGACAGCCTCCTCTATTTGGGTGGAAATGACGAGGAAACTTTCAAATTTATGAGTGGTCTATTAGGCAAACAAACCATTGATGTCAGAAGTACCAGTCGCTCTTTTGGGCAGACTGGCTCAAGTTCTATCTCTCACCAGAAAATTGCCCGTGACTTGATGACGGCTGATGAAGTCGGGAATATGAAACGAGATGAGTGCCTCGTACGCATTGCAGGAGTTCCTGTTTTTCGAACCAAGAAATATTTTCCACCCAAACATAAGAATTGGAAATGGCTTGCGGATAAGGAAACCGATGAACGGTGGTGGCACTATCGCATCAATCCCCTAACCGCTGAGGAAGAGCTAGAATTGTCAGGCCATAAAATAAGGGATTTAAGCACAGAAACGACACTACATTAATAGAAATGAGGAATTATATGAATCAAAAACTATCAGGCTTTGTTTACGGAGTGGATGCCAGCTCCATGTTCTCTCAAGCCATGTCTCTATTACAAAAAGGCTTAATTGCAGTAGGAGCCTTTCTTGTTGTCATGGGCATTATCAACCTTTCAACCAACATTAAAGATGGTGGACCAGGTGTCCGAAATGCCATTCTAGAAATTGTTGGTGGGGTCATGGTGGGAGCCGCTGGTGCTTTTGTGACTCAGATTACCATTTAGGGGAGGACAGCACATGACATGATAATGAATTTTACGTCACCTTTTGTATTTCTAGCCTCTGAAAAAGTATCTAGTGATAGCCTTTTTGAAGGGTTTCAAGTGGATTTAGAATCAACCGCCAACTTGGTTAAGTCACTAGCGGACTTTAATCCGACGGTGTGGTCTTACATGACAGCCATTACCAAGGGGATTATGCAACCCTTGGGAGTAGCTATTCTTGCGGTTGTTCTCGTACTCGAATTTTCAAAAATGGCCAAGAAAATCGCAAACTCAGGTGGTGCAATGACCTTTGAAGCCATGGCACCTATGATTGTCAGCTACATCATGGTCGCGGTCGTGATTACCAATACGACGGTTATTGTGGAAGCCATTATTGCCATTGCCTCTTATGTTATTGAACAAGTGGCAAGTCTTGTCACGAATGGTGGTGCTAATTATGATACCATCTCAGGCATTAAGGGATCTGGAATTGTAGGAAAAATGATTATTGGCTTTTTTGCGATTCTCATTTGGTTGGTACGAATGGCCAGCATCATGGTTGTCAATATCTTGATTACCATTCGCTTTATCCAACTCTATCTGATGATACCTTTTGCCCCTGTTACCATTCCGACCTTCCTAAGTGATGACTGGAGAAGTGTTGGGATTGGCTATCTTAAAAACATCATGGTCTATGCCGTTCAAGGTATTTTGATTTTTCTAATTGTATCTCTTGTTCCCTTGTTTGAATCGGCTGGAAAGATTGCCGTATCAAATGGAGCTGGAGTGATGGAATCACTCGCCATTATGTTTGGTGGCTTGGTACAGGCTATATTGTTAATCATTGCTTTAGTTGGCAGTCAACGAACCGCCCGAAGTATTTTGGGGATGTAGGAGGAAGGGAGTCATTATCTCGCCTCCTTTTTTTATAGCTTACTTAGATTGGAGAATATTTATGAACACTCGTGTCTTTAAGGACATCTCAAAGGTTCAACACAGGGCATGGCTAGGATTTACAACTAGACAGGTTATTTTTGTATTTCCAGCCGTCGCCATAACCATTTTGGTATTGGGCTTGAACCTATTTTATTGGCAATTTGGGGATTGGTTTGTCTATGGTTTTGTTTTTAGCTTTACCATTCCACTCATGTTATTTGGGGTCTATAGACCCAATGACTTACCATTTGAAACCTACCTCAAGTACCGTTTTCATTATGAACTAACAGTGCCAGACCGCACATTTACTGGAAGAAAAGGAGACCAACGTGAAAAAATTAAAACACTCAATGAAATCAAAGACCTCTTCTAATGACAAAAAGCAAAAGACGAAAACACAGAAGCAGGAGATCAGACCATCAACCGTAAATACGTTAGCCTATCAAGGGCTTTTTCAGAATGGCCTTATGCAGGTCAGTCCAAGCTATTTTTCACAAACCTATCTCTTAGGAGATGTCAATTATCAAACAGTTGGCTTAGACGATAAAGGAGCTATTGTTGAGAAATATTCCGATTTAATCAATTCGCTGGATGATAAGACTAATTTCCAACTGACCATTTTCAATCAAAAAGTTAATTTGGAAAAATTCCGTAAGAGTATTCTCTATCCCTTGCAGGAAGATGGGTTTGATGCTTATCGTGATGAATTGAATCGCATGATGGATGCCAACTTAGAGGCGGGTGAGAACAACTTTTCAGCTGTCAAGTTTCTTTCATTTGGCAAGAGCGACCAAACACCAAAACTAGCTTTTCGTTCTCTGTCACAAATTGGAGAATATTTCAAGAGTGGCTTTTCAGAGATTGATGTATCTCTTGGTTTGCTCGGTGGAGAGGAGCGAGTGAATGTCCTTGCGGATATGTTGCGAGGTGAAAATCATTTACCGTTTTCTTACAAGGATTTGACTCTCTCAGGTCAATCCACCAAACACTTTATGGCCCCAACCTACCTTTCCTTTAAACACAAGAATCATATTGAATTGGACGATCGATTATTACAGATTGTCTATGTTCGTGATTATGGTATGGAGCTAGGGGATAAATTTATTCGAGACTTGATGCAGTCAGATTTGGAAGTGATGATTAGTCTACATGCCAAAGGCTCTACCAAGTCTGAAACCATGACCAAGCTAAGAACCAAGAAGACCTTGATGGAATCACAAAAGATTGGTGAACAACAAAAAATGGCTCGGACTGGAATCTATTTGGAGAAGGTCGGCCATGTTCTTGAGAACAACATCGATGAAGCTGAGGCTCTTCTTCAAACCATGACCCAAACAGGAGATAAACTGTTTGACACCGTATTTCTAATTGGCGTGCTTGCGGATACTGAAGACCAACTCAAACAATCTCTTGATATTATCAAGCAAGTTGCAGGGTCTAATGATATGATTATCGATAACTTGACCTATATGCAAGAAGCTGCTTTTAATAGTCTCTTGCCATTTGGGAAGAACTATCTTGAAGGTGTTTCTCGGTCGCTCTTAACCTCGAATATTGCTGTGAATGCCCCTTGGACTTCCGTTGATATTCAGGACAAGGGTGGGAAATTTTATGGCATCAATCAAATCTCAAGTAATATCATCAGTATTGACCGTGGCAAGTTAAATACTCCGTCAGGTTTGATTTTAGGGACTTCTGGAGCGGGCAAAGGGATGGCGACAAAACACGAAATCATCTCTACTAAGCTCAAGGAAGCAGATAGTGATACTGAAATTATTATTGTTGACCCAGAAAATGAGTACAGTATTATTGGTCAAGCCTTTGGTGGGGAGAGTATTGATATTGCTCCAGATTCCACTACCTTCTTAAATGTCTTAGATCTATCTGATGAGAATATGGATGAGGATCCGGTTAAGGTTAAGTCCGAATTTCTCTTGTCTTGGATTGGAAAGCTCTTGGACCGCAAAATGGATGGTCGTGAAAAATCCTTGATAGATCGTGTGACACGCTTGACCTATAAGCATTTTGACACACCGTCCTTGGTCGAATGGGTCTTTGTCTTAGCTCAACAACCTGAACAGGAAGCTAAGGACTTGGCACTGGATATGGAACTCTATGTGGAAGGGTCGCTGGACATATTTTCACATCGGACCAATATTAAAACAGACAGTCATTTCCTGATTTACAATGTCAAAAAGTTAGGCGATGAATTAAAACAAATTGCCCTCATGGTTATCTTTGACCAGATTTGGAATCGGGTGGTCAAAAATCAAAAACTAGGCAAGAAGACCTGGATATACTTTGATGAAATGCAGCTTCTCTTATTGGACAAGTATGCCTCTGATTTTTTCTTTAAACTCTGGAGTCGTGTCCGTAAGTATGGGGCGATACCGACAGGCATTACTCAAAATGTGGAGACACTTCTTTTGGATGCCAACGGCAGACGCATTATTGCCAATAGCGAGTTTATGATTCTTTTAAAACAGGCCAAGAGCGATCGCGAAGAATTGGTGCATATGCTTGGGCTTTCTAAAGAGCTGGAGAAGTACTTGGTCAATCCTGAAAAAGGGGCTGGGCTAATCAAGGCCGGTTCCACCGTTGTTCCATTCAAAAATAAGATTCCACAACACACCAAGCTCTTTGACATCATGAGTACGGACCCTGAAAAAATGAGGACATGAGATGAAAGAGGATAAAAAGCTAGTCAAACAGGCTAGGCAAAACTTTCGAAGCAACTTAAAATCAGCTCGTATGCATTATCGGAAAGAAGTTAGGACCTTAAAACAGACTGTTCCTAAAAAAGGAAGATTTCGAAAATCAGCCAAAAATTCTCTGTTTCAGGAAAAGAAAACAGAGTTAAAAGGAAATCTACTCAGTAGCCAAAAGGAAGCAGAAGAGAAGTTCATAAAGGAAATTACCTATGTTTCTCCTAGACTGTTGAAGGTAAAGGAAATCAAGAACTATCGACTTCCTCAAGCTCAAGAGCGTTTGCGGACGGCAAGAAAACATTTGTCAGAAGTGAAACTAAGTGAGAAGCAAAAGGCAGTTAATCCCAAGTTTACTTTCCAAAAAGAAAATCCTTCCCTGAAGTCTCGCTTTCAGTTTCACCAAGAAAAATCATTTGATCGGCTAAGTGCAGAAAAAGACGTAAGTTCTGCCAAGCGTGAGGTTAAACAACTCAAGAAAGTCCGAAAGTCTAAGAAAAACTCTACCAAAGTCAAAGTTGGATTAGGCTTAGCTGCATCTGAATCCCTTGACCTGATAGCACAGGAGGATGATTTAGATGGTCTAAGAACCATGAAGGATACTAGTTTGAAAGCCAGACGCTATGGAAGGTTTACCATTCAAGCAGGTAAGGTGGCAGTAAAAAGTGGACAGACTGGTGTGAGGTTTACCAAAACAAAATTTTCTCATGGAAAGGAACGATTCCAGAACTTCAAAAAGGGAAAAGGATTCACACGCCAGAAACCTCTTAAACCAAGAAGACGCTACCAAACCTTTTTAAAGCATGTCAGAAAACAAAGTGTCGCAAGTTTCAAAGGAATCGTCCAAGCCATTAAGGGAAGTATGACTTTCTTTTCTGTCCTTGCGGGAAATCCTTTGACTTGGATTGTCTCAGGTATTCTCTTGATACTCCTTTTGATGATGAGCTTTTTCATGAGTGTTTCAGGTAGCAGTGTCATTCAACAAGATGAGATAGAATTGAGTAAGAGCTACACCCACATGACGTGGGAAGATGCGGAGCATACTAGATCCAACGAAAAGGGAATTACCTTTTACACCAAGATTGATGAGGTTATGGTTTACATGAATCATCAATACCAAGACTACAAGCTCGACGATTTCATGGAAGCAGGTGGTGTGACCTACAAAGCGTTTCTCAGTCAAGTGTGGACAGACTTAAATGGTGGAGATTCTATTAAATCCATGTCTGACTTATATAAAGAACCTACTTACAAGCTGTCTGATGAGGACCAGGAAGAGTTAAAGGAGTTGACAGAAGGAGGCAACTATTTAGCCCTTCAAGAATTGGACAATCCCTTTCAGGGACAGACCGATGAGGATAGCTTAAACATGACCTACCGATATGGGTATGAGGTCATTGATGAGAAACCAACGCTTCATCATCATATCATCTTAGAAGCAAAAGAAGGTCAAGTCATTGTGGCTCCGATGGATGGCAAGGTATCTCTTGATGGAGAGAACGTTGTTTTGACATCTGGTAAGGGAGTGAATAAGACTAAACTAACCTTGTTTGGCATTCATTCAGGTCGTGTGAGTGAACATCAACAAGTCTTGGCAGGAGACATTATTGGTCAAACCAAGGATGGAACGGGTCTAAAGGTCACCTATCAAAAGGTTGATGATGATACGGATAAGTTGGTCTATGTCAATCCAGCATTCTACTTTCCAAAAGTGATTCAGGTTCAGACCACCATTCTTCCAACTATCGGGCAGTTTGGCGGCGATGAGTTCGAGAGAGCCAAGGCAATTTATGACTATCTTAAAAGCAAAGGTGCGACCAATCAAGCTATCGCAGCTATTTTAGGAAATTGGTCGGTAGAATCCTCTATTAATCCCAAGCGTGCGGAGGGCGACTATTTATCTCCGCCAGTTGGTGCGACTGATAGTTCGTGGGATGATGAGGGCTGGCTCTCACTCAATGGTCCAACTATATACAATGGACGTTACCCAAATATAATTAAACGTGGTTTAGGCTTAGGCCAATGGACAGATACCGCGGATGGGTCACGCAGACATACTTTATTGTTGGAATATGCCAAAGGAAAACATCAAAAGTGGTATGACTTAGAGTTACAACTGGATTTCATGTTGCATGGGGACAGTCCTTATTACACCAACTGGTTAAAAGATTTCTTCAAAAATACAGGTAGTCCAGCTAGTCTTGCCCAACTCTTTCTCATTTACTGGGAAGGAAATAGTGGTGATAAGCTACTTGAACGTCAGACAAGAGCAAGTGAGTGGTATTACCAAATTGAAAAAGGCTTTAGTCAACCTAACGGTGGGACAGCACAAAGTGATCCAAAAGCACTTGAAGCTGTACGAGGAGACCTTTTTGAGAACTCTATTCCAGGAGGTGGTGACGGTATGGGATATGCCTACGGCCAATGTACTTGGGGAGTCGCAGCCCGTATCAACCAACTGGGTCTAAAACTCAAAGGTAAAAACGGTGAGAAGATTCCAATTATCAGTACCATGGGTAATGGGCAAGATTGGGTGCGTACAGCCGAAAGTCTCGGTGGAGAGATAGGGACAAGTCCACAAGCAGGAGCTATTCTTTCCTTTGCGGGAGGAGGACATGGTACACCAACAGAATACGGACATGTGGCTTTCGTTGAAAAAGTCTACCCAGATGGTTCATTCCTTATCTCCGAAACCAACTACAATGGCAATCCAAACTATACCTTCCGTAAATTATCTGGAGTGGATAGTAGCTTGAGTTTTGCGTATACGACGAAATAAAAAAGGATATGCTAACAAAATGAATAAATGTTAGCATATCTTTTGTGTTTTATCAAAAATATTGCATTTTATTATACAATTTGATAAAATGCAAATATAATGATAAAAAGGAGCGAAAAATGGACTTTGCCAAAATTAATAATGTTATGAGAGCTTTTCATTTTGAAGCTCAAATACAGCAAATAGATCTAGATCTTCCAATCATTTTTCAAAAGCGCTATGAATTTTCTACATTGACTGTAAAAAATAAGGTTTTCCTTTTGGTTAAAGAAAAAAGACCAGGGAGCTTAGATAATTTTGTTAAACAAGCTCAAGCTATTCAAAAGCAGGTTGATAAAGATGTGATTTTAGTTTTTAATAAACTGTCAGATGAACAGAAGAAGAAATTATTACAAATTGGTGCCTCTTATATTGATTATCAAGAAAATACATTTATTCCACAAATAGGATTTCTATTTTCTAAAGCAAGTGAAAAATTTGAACCAAGTGATCCCTTATCACCTACAGAACAAATGCTACTAATTGCCTTGTTACTGCATACTCCTGATTTAATCATTGATTTAGTTGAAATCAGCCTGATAACACGTCTATCTATTCCTAGTTTGTATCGCTATTTAAAAGCCTTTAAAGCACGAGGGTGGCTTCATAACAAACAGAAAACTTATCAATTTGCGAAACCTAAACAAATGATTTTTGAAGAAGTTAAATCTTTAATCAAAGATCCAATTAGAGAGGTTTTAGTGATTAGTGATAAAGATTTTCAACAGTTGTACAATGAAGGGGCATTAAAAATGACCTATTTACAAGCATTATCACAATTTAGTATGCTTGCAGATTCAGAAAACTATGGAAGCTATGCTATTTCTAAGAAAAGATATAAGCGTATTGAAAAAGAGATTCAGCAAAACATCTTTCAAGGTCATCGTCTTGAAATTTGGAATTATGAGCCAGTACCTTTTGATTACATCAAGAATAATTGGTTTGAAAATGGAGATGTTATAATAGTTGATCCAATTTCGCTCTATCTAACTTTGAAAGATGAAGATGATCCTAGAGTTGAAGAAGAGGTAGAAATGTTAGAAGATAAGATAATAAACATGCTAGGAGAGAAAAATGCCCGCTAATTTAAAACCTATTTTTCAAGAAATGTTTCGTGATTATCAAGATTACTATGTCCTAATTGGTGGAACCGCAACCTCTATCGTATTGGATGTGAATGGTTTTGAAAGTCGAACTACGAAAGACTATGATATGGTCATCATTGATGAGTCAAAAAATATAGACTTTTATAATACTTTAATTAGATTTTTGGAGTTTGGTGAGTATCAAGGTAGTCAAAAAGATAATAAAGCCCAACTTTTTCGTTTTACAACCAGGAAACCTGGTTTTCCAGAAATGATTGAACTATTTAGTGTTCTGCCAGAATTTCCACTAAAAAAGATGAGTAGAGAAACTCCTGTTCATTTTGATGAGGATGCGAGTTTATCTGCCCTGCTATTAGATAAGGATTATTATCAGTTACTGGTTAAGGAACGCGAAGTGATAGATGGTTATTCAGTATTGAGTACTAAAGGATTGATTGTATTTAAGGCCAAGGCTTGGCTTGATATGAAGAATCGTTCCAAGACTGGTGAACATGGTCTTACTAAAAAAATAAAGAAACACTTGAATGATGTGACTCGTCTATCAGCCTTACTTCGTGAAGAAGAGTCTTTATCAGATTTGGAAGTCTCTGAAAGTGTTAAACAAGACATGGCTCAATTCGTCTCACTACTATCTTTAGAAATAGAGTCAATTCCACAGAATTCAGATTTTATTCTTTCAAAAGAAGAGGTTTTTGACATTTTACGAAGCTTTTTAACGAGATAGGTAATTACAAAATTTAACTATAACGAGTGAAAGCTTGAATATTCATTACTTTGTCACCCAATTTTATGGGTGGCTTTTTTCTTTTCCCTGAATTTATTGTGATAACAAAATCAAGCCTTCTTTTTTATGATGGTATTGAACTTGGGCTACGAGCTGTACAAAAAAGAGAGTTTCTCCTAGAACGGAAAGTTCTTCGTCAAAACTCCTATTTTTGTCGTGCTCGTTTAACGCCCTCGTATCTAATAAAGAGTGACAGTTTGTTGCTACATAAAAAAGAAAAGAAGGACTATTTATGACCAAAACATGTAATCATCACTTTCTTGTCAATCAGGAAAAAGGCGAGAAACACGTCTTTCGCAAGAGTAAAAAATATCGTACTTTATGTTCCGTTGCCCTTGGAACCATGGTGACGGCTGTTGTTGCTTGGGGAGGAACGGTTGCACATGCTGATGAAGTCTCATCATCAGTTGACACCACCATTCAACGAACGGAGAATCCAGCCACAAATTTACCAGAAGCACAGCCAAACCCTGTATCTGAACAAACTGAAAGTTTAGGGTCAACTGGACAATCTAACGGTGCAATTGCAGTCACCGTACCACATGAAACGGTAACACAAGCAGTTGAAGAGGCAAAGGCTGAAGGTGTTTCTACGGTTGAAGATAGTCCAATGGATTTGGGCAATACGACATCTGCGACTGAAACCAACCAACAAATTTCAAAAGCAGAAGCAGATGCCCAAAACCAGGTTGAGGCTATCAATGAAGTTACTGAAACCTACAAAGCTGACAAAGCGACATACGAATCGAATAAAGCCCGCATTGAACAGGAAAATAAGGAGCTGTCACAGGCCTACGAAGGGGCCAACCAAACTGGTAAAGAGACAAATGCTTGGGTTGATACTAAAGTCAATGACCTAAAAACTCGGTATGTAGATGCTGATGTGACAGTAAATGAACAAGTAGTTTCAGCAGGGAATGGGACATCTGTACTAGACTATACAAACTATGGCAAGGCTGTTGAAACCATTCAATCAACTAACGAACAAGCTGTAGCAGATTATCTAACAAAGAAAACAAAGGCAGATGATATTGTTGCGAAAAATCAGGCCATTCAAAAAGAAAATGAAGCTGGACTTGCTAAGGCAAAGGCAGATAATGAAGCCATTGAAAGGCGTAATCAGGCTGGTCAAGCAGCTGTTGATGCTGAAAACCGTACAGGTCAAGCCGCAGTAGATCAAGCAAATCAGGAGAAACAACAATTCGTTTCAGATCGTGCAGCCGAGATTGAAGCTATTACTAAACGAAATCAAGATAAAGAAGCCACAGCCAGAAAAGAGAATGAAGCGATTGATGCCTACAATGCCAAAGAATTGGAACGCTATCAACGTGACTTGGCCGAGATTTCGAAAGGTGAAGAAGGTTATATTTCTGAAGCCCTTGCTCAAGCCCTCAATCTCAATAACGGTGAACCCCAAGCACAACATGGGGCCATTACCCGAAATCCTGATCAGATTATTTCAACTGGCGATGCTATGCTGGGTGGCTACTCAAGAATTTTGGATTCAACAGGATTCTTTGTCTATGACAGCTTCAAAACAGGTGAGACTCTTAGTTTTAACTATCAAAATCTTCAAAATGCACGATTTGACGGTAAAAAGATTAATCGAGTGACTTACGATATTACCAACCTTGTATCACCAGCTGGAACCGATGCCGTGAAATTGGTTGTGCCAAATGATCCTACCGAAGGCTTCATTGCCTATCGAAATGACGGAAACGGTGATTGGCGAACAGACAAGATGGAGTTTCGTGTAGTTGCCAAGTATTTCTTGGAAGACGGTTCACAAGTTACCTTCTCCAAAGAAAAGCCTGGAGTCTTCACACATTCTTCCCTCAATCATAATGACATTGGTCTAGAATATGTCAAGGATTCATCTGGGAAATTTGTGCCGATTAATGGCTCAACCGTTCAAGTGACTAATGAAGGTCTAGCACGTTCTTTGGGTTCCAACCGTGCAAGTGATTTGAATTTACCTGAGGAATGGGATACCACATCAAGTCGTTATGCTTATAAAGGAGCTATTGTCTCAACGGTCACATCAGGCAATACCTATACAGTCACCTTTGGGCAAGGCGATATGCCACAGAATGTTGGCTTGTCTTACTGGTTCGCCTTAAATACCCTACCAGTTGCACGTACAGTAACACCATATAGTCCCAAACATCATGTAACGGTGGAACTTGAACCCATTCCAGAACCTATTACGGTAACACCAGATATCTATACACCAAAAACATTTACACCAGAAAAGCCTGTAACTTTCACACTAAAGCCTTTGGAAGAAGTAGTGCAGCCTAGTCTGTCCTTGACCAAAGTAACCTTACCTGTCAAACCTATTCCAAAAGAACTTCCAACGCCACCACAAGTACCAACTGTCCATTATCATGCGTACCGTTTGACGACAACTCCAGAGATTATGAAAGAAGTGGTCAATAGTGACCAAGCTAATCTTCATGAGAAAACTGTCGCAAAAGATTCAACGGTGATTTATCCCTTAACAGTTGATGCCTTATCGCCCAATCGTGCCCAAACGACTAGTCTCATTTTTGAGGACTACTTGCCTGCTGGTTACCTCTTTGATAAGGAAACAACACAAAAAGAGAATGGAAACTATGTCCTTAGCTTTGATGAGACTAAGAATTTTGTGACCTTGACCGCAAAGGAAAACTTGTTGCAGGAGGTAAATAAAGATTTAACCAAGGTTTATCAACTGACCGCTCCAAAACTCTATGGTTCTGTTCAAAATGATGGGGCAACCTATTCCAATAGTTACAAACTCCTTTTGAACAAGGGTACAACCAATGCTTACACAGTCACTTCAAATGTTGTAACGGTTCGTACACCAGGTGATGGGGAGACAACCACACTCATTACACCAGATAAAAACAATGAAAATGCGGATGGTGTCCTCGTTAATGACATGGTCGTAGTCCTTGGCACAACCAACCACTACCGATTGATTTGGGATTTGGACCAGTATAAGGGAGATCGTTCTGCTAAAGAGACAATTGCACGAGGCTTCTTCTTTGTGGACGATTACCCAGAGGAAGTGCTCGATGTGGTGGAAAATGGCACGGCTATAACAACCCTTGATGGTCAGAAGGTATCAGGAATAACGGTTAAAAACTATGCTTCACTAAATGAAGCCCCTAAAGACCTTCAAGATAAATTAGCTCGTGCTAAGATTACACCGACAGGTGCCTTTCAAGTCTTTTTGCCGGATGACAACCAAGCCTTTTATGACCAGTATGTTCAAACAGGAACTTCTTTAGCTCTTTTGACCAAAATGACGGTGAAAGATAGTCTCTATGGTCAAACTAAGACCTATACAAACAAGGCTTATCAAGTTGATTTTGGAAATGGCTATGAAACCAAGGAAGTGACCAACACCCTTGTTTCTCCAGAACCCAAGAAACAGAACCTCAATAAAGACAAAGTGGACATCAATGGGAAGCCCATGTTAGTGGGAAGTCAAAATCACTATACTCTCTCATGGGACTTGGACCAATACCGAGGGATTAAAGCAGACAACTCTCAGATTGCACAAGGTTTTTACTTTGTGGATGATTATCCAGAAGAAGCTTTATTGCCGGATGAAGCAGCTATTCAGTTTGTCACATCTGATGGCAAAACAGTTTCAGGAATCACGGTGAAGTCTTATTCTCAATTAACTGAAGCTCCTAAAACGCTACAAGCAGCCCTTTCGAAACAAAAAATTCAGCCTCAAGGAGCTTTTCAAGTTTTCATGCCTGAGGACCCACAAGTCTTTTTTGAATCTTATGTGACCAAGGGGGAGAATATTACCATTGTCACTCCGATGATGGTTTTGGAAACCATGCTTAATTCAGGGAAGTCTTATGAAAACGTGGCTTATCAGGTGGACTTTGGGCAAGCCTATGAAACCAACACGGTGACCAATTTTGTCCCTAAAGTAACTCCACATAAGTCTAATACCAATCAAGAAGGTATTTCAATTGATGGAAAGACTGTTCTTCCGAATACGGTCAATTATTACAAAATTGTCTTGGATTACAGTCAATACAAGGACATGGTCGTGACGGATGATGTTCTTGCCAAGGGATTTTACATGGTAGACGATTACCCAGAAGAAGCCCTTACCCTAAATCCTGATGGCATTCAAGTTTTGGATAAGGATGGCAATCGTGTATCTGGTATCTCTGTCAGCACCTACGCTAGTTTGTCAGAAGCTCCGAAAGTTGTTCAAGATGCCATGGCTAAACGTCAGTTTACACCTAAAGGAGCCATTCAAGTTCTTAGTAGCGATGATCCAAAAGCCTATTATGATACCTATGTGAAGACTGGTCAAACCTTAGTTGTCACGCTTCCGATGACGGTAAAAAATGAGTTGACCAAAACAGGTGGTCAGTATGAAAATACAGCCTATCAGATTGATTTTGGCTTGGCCTATGTCACGGAAACAGTGGTCAATAATGTTCCCAAACTAGACCCACAAAAAGATGTGGTGATTGACTTGTCTCATAAGGATGAGAGCCTTGACGGGAAAGAAGTGGCCTTGCATCAAACCTTTAACTATCGCTTGGTTGGAGCATTGATTCCAAGCAATCGTGCGACTGATTTATTTGAATATGGTTTTGAAGATAACTATGATGAAAAGCATGATGAGTATAATGGTGTTTATCGCAACTATCTGATGACGGATGTCATCCTCAAAGATGGTTCTGTCTTAAAAGAGGGGACAGAAGTCACGAAATATACCTTGCAACAGGTGGATACAGAAAATGGCCTCGTGTCAATTTCATTTGATAAATCCTTCTTAGAGACTATCTCTGATGATTCAGCCTTTCAGGCAGATGTTTACCTTCAAATGAAACGGATTGCGACTGGTCAGGTGGAGAATACCTACCTTCATACAGTGAATGGCTATGTCATCAGCTCAAATACAGTTGTAACACATACACCTCAACCTGAAGAACCAAGTCCAAATCAACCCACACCACCTCAACCACCAATTGAGACTATTGAACCGCCTGTTCCAGCAAGCATTTTGCCAAATACAGGGGAACAGGAATCCCTTTTGGGCTTGATTGGAGCTGGTATTCTACTTGGTACGGCTTATGGACTGAAGAAAAAGGAGGAGAAGTAGATGAATCCAAAAACTATTTATGAAAAGGATTCAGACCAAGATAGTTTGACAGATGCTCAGGAACTGGCTTTCGGAACCAATCCGCAGTCTGTTGACACAGATGGTGATGGTCAAGCTGATTTAGAAGAGCTACAATCTGGACATTCACCACTAGTCCCACAAAAGGAGTTGTGTGATGGCTTGGAACTTTGACACCATGAAAGAGGCTTTGTCTGAAATGGAGAAGGTCGATTACCAAGAGTTTATCAAAGCCTTTCTCTCTTTGGAATTAAGTATTTCTAATAGAACAATCCTCAATCAGGTTTATCAAGATTATATGGATGAGGATGACCTATCCTTGATTAGTGATGAGCTACGAGTTAAAGTTGATAGTTATCAGGATGAAGTACAGGCAGATATGACTGACATTCTGGAAAAGTTGTACCGAACAGGTGAAGGCTCTAGTTTTATTATGGATTTAATGTCCTCAAATAGTCTCTCAGACACCTTGGAACAGTATGAGGTTTTGGATAGTGACGATTATTCACCACTTAGCCTTGAAACCTTACAGGCCATAATTCAACAGGAATTGGCTATTTCCAGTCAGGATTATTTTGGAGATTTGGTTCACCTTGCCTTGCAAAAAGATTTACTAGACCAGAAAAGTCATTTCTTACAACACTATGTGGCAACTGTAATGGAAGGTATTCTACAAGAAAGTGACCAACGAGCCTTGGTCCTAGATTAACGCAAAGGGCTGAGAAAAACTCTCAGCCCTTTTAAAATGGGAGGGAAAATGAATCAAGAAGTCTTACTACAAATGATGAGAGCCACCATTCCTCGTGATAGAGCCCTGCTTGAGGCATTTTTATATTACCAAGCAGAGCATTTTGATGAGGAGTGGGATAGTCTTATTCGTCAGTTTTTAACCAATAAGCAAGAAATTAATAAATCTGTTCAGGTACTTCACTTTGAGACAGATGTTTCAGCTTTTGTTCAGGCTAGTCCTTATGATACCGCTCATGATCTATTGACCTATACACAAGTATTCGGCCAAAATGGTCTCCAAAAACTTGACAAATTATCGCCGTCTGAAAAAAACTTGGTGATTGAAGTGGCCTTGTTCAATCTGGCCACTCGTTTTCAACTATTAGACTCAAATGGACACTACCAAACTATTTCACCAGATTCTCTATTACAAAAGAGTAGGGGAGCTAATTTGGTCAATGTGTATCGTGTGGCTAATAATTTAGCGGATCGGATCAGCCGAGATATTGAACTGTTTCTCTTGACCTACGAGCCTGAGCTTGAAACAGGAGTTGATGAAACTGTTTTAGAAAATGAAGAAACTGTTGATGAGCACAAAACAAGTGTTCATCAAGCAATATCTTTTCGAGAAGAGGGCTCTCTGGTTATTGCTAGTTTGGATGTAGATTTGTCCCAACTGGATATCCGAACTGGAAAAACAAATCATCTACCAGCCTATGAAGAGTTATCTTTACGACGTAAATTTGAGATTCTAACATATTTTGACCATATTCGAAATGAACGTTCCAGAGTTCCAAGTTTTAGACGAGGTGATTTTGACACTGAGATGGAAATGACACCAGTCTTTGATGGCGAGGAGTTACTTACCTATCTAGAGGCTGATGGTAGTCCCTATGAGTTGAAAAGAACTTTGACTAGAGTCGAAGAAAAGGAATTAGAAAAAATTGGACAAGCCATTAGGATAGAAAATCAAGAAAAATTGACTCAAGTGGGGATTGAGCTATCTCAGTTTGACCCAGACCAAGTCGGTATTTTATTGGATGCGGCTGGTCGTTTTCGTTTAAAAAATGCGGACCTTGCTTTATTAGGTGGTTATCCCAAAGCCTCGGTAACTCAACTAGCCCTTGCGACAGAACTACTCCAAATGGGACTAAGTCATGAAAAGGTTGAATTTTTCTTTGGTAGCCAGCTTTCCCTTGAAGAGCTGCGACAAGTTGCCTACGCCTTTTTACACCAAGAACTCAGCAGAGAAGACGCGGAGCAATTTGAAAAAGATAAAGGCAATCAGCCAGTTTTAACTTTCAGAGATTGGAAAAGGAAGCTGGAGAAAGCTGAGACGAAAGAAGTAGTTGATGAAGAATTCGCGGAAAATCCACTGGTTCAGAGAGTCTTGGACACTTATCCTCTGGGGTCATTGGTTTCCTATAAGGGACAGGACTTTGAGGTCATGTCGGTCAGCGATGCTCGATTGAATGGTTTGATTCGGATTGAGTTAGTCAATGATTTTTCGGATATCATTGAACAAAATCCAGTTCTTTATGTGAGGACCTGGGAAGAAGTCAGTCAGGCACTTCATCAGCTAAAGTCAGAACAACAAACAGAGTTAGCAGAAGCGAACCAAGAATTAAACCTATTCTCATATCTGGAAGAGGAGCCAGTTCAGAGTATTGGACTATTGGAACCAGACGGTTCAGAAAATGGTCATAACGATACTGATCTTGAAGAAACAGATAATCAAATTCCTGAAGAGGAAGTCGTCGAAACAATTCCAGAGATTCCAGTAACGGACTTTTATTTTCCAGAAGATTTGACAGACTTTTATCCTAAGACTGCTAGAGATAAGGTTGAGATAAACATTGCGGCCATTCGTTTGGTTAAAACACTTGAAACGGGACACCGTCAGGCAAGTAAAAATGAACAAGAACTCCTTGCCAAGTATGTAGGCTGGGGTGGACTAGCCAATGAATTTTTTGATGACTATAATCCAAAATTTTCTAAGGAACGAGAAGAACTGAAAAGCCTAGTCACAGATAAAGAGTATTCGGATATGAAACAGTCCTCTCTGACAGCCTATTACACAGACCCAGCCCTGATTCGTCAGATGTGGGATAAGTTGGAAAGAGATGGCTTTACAGGTGGCAAAATCCTAGATCCTTCCATGGGAACAGGTAATTTTTTTGCAGCAATGCCCAAACACTTAAGAGAAAAGAGTGAGTTATATGGTGTGGAATTAGATACTATTACAGGAGCTATTGCCAAACACCTTCATCCCAATAGTCATATTGAAATTAAAGGCTTTGAGACGGTGGAGTTTAATGACAATAGTTTTGATTTAGTGATTTCAAATGTTCCCTTTGCCAATATACGAATTGCGGATAACAGGTACGATAGGCCTTACATGATTCATGACTACTTTGTCAAAAAGTCACTTGATTTGGTCCATGATGGTGGACAAGTAGCGATTATCTCTTCCACAGGAACCATGGATAAGCGAACAGAAAACATCTTACAAGATATACGTGAGACAACTGAATTTCTTGGTGGGGTTCGACTGCCTGATTCTGCCTTTAAGGCCATTGCGGGAACGAGTGTCACAACGGATATGTTATTCTTCCAGAAACACCTGAACAAGGAATATGTGGCAGACGACTTAGCCTTTTCAGGTTCCATTCGTTATGAAAAGGATAGTCGCATTTGGCTCAATCCTTACTTTGATGGAGAATACAATAGCCAGGTGCTAGGAACCTACGAGGTCAGAAATTTTAACGGAGGAACACTTTCTGTTAAGGGGACTAGTGATGACTTGATTGCAAGTGTTGAAGCAGCTCTACATCAAGTAAAAGCCCCAAGAGAGATTGATAGAAATGAGGTCATCATTAATCCAGATGTGTTGATCAAACAAGTCATTGATACCTCCATTCCAGCTGAAATGAGGGAGAATCTGGGTCAGTACAGTTTTGGTTACCAGGGTTCTACAGTTTACTATCGAGATAATAAAGGCATTCGAGTCGGAACCAAGACGGAAGAAATCAGTTACTATATCGATGAAGAGGGCAACTTCAAAGCATGGGACACCAAACATTCTCAAAAGCAGATTGATCGCTTTAATGCCTTAGAAGTGACTGATAACACTGCTCTGGATGTCTATGTGACCGATGATGCAGCAAAACGTGGTCAGTTTAAGGGATATTATAAAAAGACAGTTTTCTATGAAGCTCCATTGTCTGATAAAGAAGTGGCACGTATCAAAGGAATGGTCGATATTCGCAATGCCTACCAAGAAGTTATTGCCATTCAACGCTATTATGACTACGATAAGAAGACTTTTAACCACTTGTTAGGCAAACTCAATCGTACCTATGATAGCTTTGTCAAACGCTATGGGTATTTGAACAGTGCAGTGAACCGCAATCTTTTTGATAGTGATGATAAGTATTCGCTCCTTGCTAGTTTGGAAGATGAACGTCTGGATCCAAGTGGAAAGTCTGTTATCTATACTAAATCCCTTGCCTTTGAGAAGGCTCTAGTGCGTCCCGAAAAAGAGGTTAAAAAGGTACATACTGCCCTTGATGCCTTAAATTCCAGCTTGGCTGACGGACGAGGTGTTGATTTTGCTTATATGATGTCTATCTATCAGGTTGAATCGAAGATGACTTTGATTGAGGAATTAGGCGACCTCATTATGCCTGATTCTGAGAAGTATTTGAATGGAGAATTGACCTATGTTTCTCGCCAAGACTTTCTGTCAGGGGATGTCGTCACTAAGTTAGAAGTGGTAGATCTATTCGTCAAACAAGACAATCAGGACTTTAACTGGTCATATTATGCAGGACTTCTAGAAGCTATCAAACCAGCCCGTATTACTTTAGCAGACATTGATTATCGAATCGGTTCACGCTGGATTCCTCTGGCTGTTTTTGGAAAATTTGCCCAAGAAACCTTTATGGGGAAAGCCTATGAACTGTCAGACCAAGAAGTTGCGACAGTCCTAGAAGTCAGTCCCATTGACGGGGTTATCACTTACCAATCTAAGTTTGCCTACACCTATTCCAACGCAACAGATAGGAGTTTAGGTGTCCCTGCTTCACGCTATGATAGTGGTCGAAAAATCTTTGAAAATCTCCTGAATTCCAATCAACCAACTATCACAAAACAAATTGTTGAAGGGGATAAGAAAAAGAATGTGACGGATGTAGAGAAAACAACGGTCCTACGTGCCAAGGAAACACACCTACAGGAACTCTTTCAAGATTTTGTAGCAAGGTATCCAGAAGTCCAACAGATGATTGAAGACACCTATAATAGGCTCTACAATCGTACGGTATCAAAGTCCTATGATGGTAGCCATTTAACCATTGATGGACTTGCTCAGAATATTTCCTTACGTCCTCACCAAAAGAATGCCATTCAACGGATTGTGGTGGAAAAACGTGCCCTACTAGCCCACGAGGTAGGGTCTGGAAAAACCTTGACCATGCTTGGAGCTGGTTTCAAGTTGAAAGAATTAGGGATGGTGCATAAACCTCTCTATGTGGTTCCTTCTAGTTTGACTGCTCAGTTTGGTCAAGAAATCATGAAATTTTTCCCAACCAAAAAAGTCTATGTGACCACTAAGAAAGACTTTGCCAAAGCCAAACGCAAACAGTTTGTATCCCGTATTATTACAGGGGACTATGATGCCATTGTCATTGGGGATTCCCAGTTTGAGAAAATACCGATGAGTCGTGAAAAACAGGTCACCTATATCAATGACAAACTCGAGCAACTCCGAGAAATCAAGCTGGGAAGTGACAGTGATTATACGGTGAAAGAAGCGGAACGTTCGATTAAGGGATTAGAACACCAGTTGGAAGAACTCCAAAAACTAGAGCGAGATACCTTTATCGAATTTGAAAACCTTGGCATTGATTTTCTTTTTGTGGATGAGGCTCATCACTTCAAGAATATCCGTCCAATCACTGGACTTGGGAATGTCGCGGGAATCACCAATACTACTTCAAAAAAGAACGTAGACATGGAGATGAAGGTGAGACAGGTTCAGGCAGAGCATGGAGATAGAAATGTCGTTTTTGCGACAGGAACACCAGTTTCTAACTCTATTAGTGAACTTTTCACCATGATGAATTACATTCAACCTGATGTTTTAGAGCGATACCAGGTATCCAATTTTGATTCATGGGTTGGGGCTTTTGGGAATATTGAAAACTCTATGGAACTAGCCCCGACAGGAGATAAGTACCAACCCAAGAAACGGTTCAAGAAATTTGTCAACCTTCCTGAACTCATGCGAATCTATAAGGAAACTGCCGATATTCAGACCTCAGATATGCTCGACTTACCTGTACCTGAAGCTAAGATTATTGCGGTGGAAAGCGAGTTAACGCAAGCTCAGAAATACTATTTAGAAGAGCTGGTAAAGCGTTCAGACGCTATCAAGTCAGGTAGTGTTGATCCAAGTAGAGATAACATGCTTAAAATAGTGCGCTGTTAAGCGTAAAAATGTATCTCCCTTACAGAGGGATATTATTGAAAGTAAATAATAGGAGCAACTAACTAACCTAGCGGGGAAACCCAAAGGGGACAATAGCATGTTAGTAAAGCGGATAAGGAGCGAGTTACAACGCTTTGATGTGCCGCAAGTTCCGTAACCTATGGTTAAGGCTAAACTGCTTGAACCTCAATTCTGACTAGGTGCAAAGCATCGCCCATCGGAAAGTAACTGAGACCGATGTTACTGTATATTCGTTGTTGTGATTTTGGACGAATAACTTTCTACAGTAAAAGAGCATACGATAAGTATGAATAAAGGAATGAGTGAGGAACCTAAGGGTTACTAGAACGTACATTTTTAACGAATAGCAGGATTGCCTAAGAGGGGAGACCCTTATGGTAACGGAGTCACCGTAGTAGTCCGAGCAAGGGAAATCCTTGTACATGGCGAAGGGTGACAGGTAATTTCGATTAGTTAGAAAGGATTAGGTGCGTGGGATGCGTACAGCCAAAACTATTTTAACGGTCATTCATGAACGTGGAAAACAAGATAAACCACTCGAAAGGGTTTATAAGTTACTATTTAATCGTGAACTCTATCTGATAGCCTATGCAAAGTTATACCCGAATAATGGAGCAATGACAAAGGGTGTTTCAGAGGAAACGATTGATGGAATGTCTATTCAAAAAATAGATATGATTATTGAACAATTAAGACGAGAAACCTATTATTGGAGACCAGCTAGGAGAGAGTACATTCCTAAAAAGAATGGAAAACACCGTCCTTTGGGAATACCAGTATGGAGTGATAAACTTCTTCAGGAAGTGATTCGCATGATATTAGAAGCCTATTATGAGCCACAATTTAGTGAACATTCTCATGGTTTTAGACCAAAAAGAGGGTGTCATACAGCTTTACAAGAAATTCAGACCTGGAAAGGGACACGTTGGTTCATAGAAGGAGATATCTCTAGTTATTTTGACACGATTGACCACGATGTATTAATCACTATGTTGTCTAGACAAATTCAGGATGGTCGGTTTATTAGGCTTATCAAAAATATGCTTGAGGCAGGATATCTTGATGATTGGAAGTTTCACAAGACTATTAGTGGAACACCGCAAGGTGGAGTTATTAGTCCTTTATTAGCTAATATCTATTTACATCAATTTGATAAGTGGGTCGGTGAAGAACTGATACCTCAATATACAAGAGGTAACAAGCAGAAAGCAAACTCAGCCTATAATCGTTTGAGTAGAAGAATTAAATGCTATCAGGATAAAGGAGATTATAAAAAAGCTCATCAGTTAATTGTTGAGAGAAGAAATCTCCCTTCAGTTGATACTTATGATACCAGCTATCGGAGATTAAGATATGTTCGGTATGCGGATGACTTTATTCTAGGCTTTACAGGTTCAAAAGCTGAGGCAAAGGCTATAAAGAAGCAAATTGGAGACTTTTTAAATACTAAGTTATCTTTGGAGCTTTCTCAAGAAAAGACTTTGATTACCCATGCGACTGGAGAATCAGCTAAATTTCTGGGATATAAGATAAAAGCACAACGTGTCAATGATTATATTGATAACAAAGGGAGACGGAGTGCCAATGGTGTTATCGCATTATTTGTACCTGCATCAGTTATTGAAAGCAAATGCCGCCAATACATGAAAAATGGTAAAGCTATTCATCGTAATAACTTATTGCATGATGATGACTTTAGTATCGTTCAAACTTACCAACAAGAATATAGAGGGTTGGTTCAATATTATATATTGGCACAAAATTTGTCATGGTTCTCAAAAGTCTATTGGTATATGGAAACATCACTCCTTAAAACATTAGCATTTAAACATAAGTCATCCATTAATAAAATGTTAGCTAAATATAAGACTACCACAACTAGCACGAATGGCCGAACTGTGCCGTGTTTACAGGTAGTTGTGCCTCGAGAAGATAAACCTCCTCTAGTTGCAACATGGGGTGGCATTTCACTTTCTTATAAAAAGAAAGCTGTAATAGAAGATGCTCCGTATCAAGTTTATGGTGGTCGAACAGAGCTTATCAAGCGATTACTCGCAAATAAGTGTGAGCTATGTGGAAGTGAGGAGAACATAGAGGTACATCATATCAGAAAATTAGCAGACTTGAACAAACACAATGGGAAATTAGTTCCAAAGTGGAAAGAAATCATGTCAGCAAGATGTCGAAAAACGCTAGTGACTTGTCGGGATTGTCACCATGCAATACATAATGGTTCAATAAATACACGTTTATGAAATGAAATTACTGGAGAGCCGGATGATGCGAAAGTATCATGTCCGGTTCGGTGGGGGGATAATGGAAAAGGGGTCGCAATGACTACCTCGCTAGTATCCTACCCTACACAGGTGAAGCCAGAAAACTAGCCATTGATATGCGGTTGATTGACCCTGCTTATACCTTAGCGGACAATCAGAAAATCCTTCAAGTAGTCGATAATGTCGAGCGGATTTACCGTGAAGGAGCTGAATACAAAGCCACTCAGATGATTTTCTCTGATATTGGAACTCCTAAAAGTAAGGAAGAAGGCTTTGATGTTTACAATGAACTCAAAGCTCTCATAGTTGATAGAGGGATACCAAAAGAAGAAATTGCCTTTGTCCATGATGCCAATACGGATGACAAGAAAAACTCTCTGTCACGCAAGGTCAATAGTGGAGAAGTACGGATTCTCATGGCTTCTACGGAAAAAGGGGGAACAGGATTAAACGTCCAGTCTCGCATGAAAGCTGTCCACCATTTAGACGTTCCCTGGAGGCCCTCAGACATTGTCCAGCGAAATGGACGACTAATTCGACAGGGAAACATGCACCAGGAGGTAGATATTTATCACTATATTACTAAAGGGAGCTTCGACAATTACCTCTGGCAGACGCAGGAGAATAAGCTCAAATACATTACGCAGATAATGACCTCAAAACATCCTGTGAGATCAGCTGAAGACATTGATGAACAAACCATGACTGCTTCTGACTTTAAAGCTCTAGCGACAGGTAACCCCTATCTCAAACTGAAAATGGAGTTGGAAAATGAACTGACAGTTTTAGAAAATCAAAAACGAGCTTTTAATCGCTCCAAAGATGAGTATCGCCATACCATTTCCTATAGCGAGAAGCACCTCCCTATTATGGAAAAACGGTTGAGTCAATATGATAAAGATATTGCCCAATCTTTGGCAACAAAGGCGCAAGATTTTGTCATGCGATTTGACAATCAAGCAATGGATAATCGTGCTGAAGCTGGGGACTATCTGCGAAAACTCATTACCTATAACCGCTCAGAAACTAAGGAAGTTCGGACTCTGGCCAACTTTAGAGGATTTGATTTGAAAATGACTACACGAGGTGCTAGTGAGCCCTTACCAGAAACCATTTCTTTAATGATTGTAGGTGATAACCAGTATACTGTCGCACTTGATTTGAAATCAGACGTGGGAACCATTCAACGGATTAGCAATGCCATTGACCATATTATAGATGACCAAGAAAAGACGCAAGAGCTGGTAAAGGATTTAAAGGATAAGCTACGAGTAGCCAAAGTAGAAGTTGAAAAAGTCTTTCCAAAGGAAGAGGACTATCAGCTTGTAAAGGCTAAGTATGATGTTTTGGCTCCCTTGGTTGAAAAAGAAGCAGAGATTGAAGTGATAGATGCAGCTTTGGCCAAGTTTAGTGAAGATACAACACTCCAAAAGAAGCAACAAATAGCACTTGAGATATAAGAAAAAAGGCTGACAAATAATTTTGAACGCGGTAAAATGAAGTCAAGAAATCACAAAAGGAGAATAGATCATGACCCAAACACTAGAAGAAATGCGTTATCAACTTGAAGATTGGTTGGCACAAGGCTTTACGAGTCCAGAAGATAGAGCAACCTACCAAACCTTAAAGGAACAGTATGAAGACGAAACTCTTGATTATAGCTTTTCAAGGCGTGAAATCACTGGACAGCTGGAACTTATCATCACAACTCGTGAGTATGATTTTCCAAACTTAGATGAGGTGACGAAGGCAGAATACCTTGATTTGGTTGCCCAACTTGATGAACTTGACCAGGAACAGGCTGACTATTATCGCAAGCAATTAACCTAGAAAGAGGTGCAAGATGTTGGAGCAAATTCTACAAAGCCTTTTGATTATCGTAGCAATAGGACTGATGTTGTTTGTCCTTTATCGGATTGTGAAAGTTTCAGGTGCTTTGTTTCTTATCGGACTCATCAGTGGATTAGTCTTTATCGAAATCTATGGAGTTTACCTCTTCTTTACTGAGAGATACCTTTATACAGAAGATTTAGCAACTAATGGAGTTTGGAGTTTTACAGGATTTTTTATTGCTTTGAATCTATTTCTCGTTTTAAGCTTTATTATAAAGTGGTGGAGAAATAGAATAGTTTAACACGGAGGATTACCGATTGGTAGTCCTTTTTCTTGTGATAAATTTTCCAAGATAATCTTGTTATGATTTGGCTATCACTAATAAAGGAGTAAGCCATGTTAAATAAAGTGAAAGCTCGATTTCTGATTGGAGTAGGAGGTTTAATCGCAGTCAGTTTTATGGTCATGATTGGCTATACGATTGGCTCACAATCCGTTTCAAAACAAACTGAGCACCAAATACGAGCAGAAGCCAATAAACTTGTGACAAAGGAAAAGCAGGAGGAAAGAGCGACAGTCCTATCAGATGAGCTTGTCAAAGAATTTCTCACACAATATTTCACCAAGGTCCAACTAGGAGAAAATAACACTCGTATCAAGCCCTACATGACGGACTCGGCATTTTCAGAAGAGGAAACAAATCAGAATAAAGCGATCAATCAAGTTTATAAAGATTATATGCTTGACTACCGATTTGAATCAGCCAGTATCTTTGTCAATACAGAAAGCAATGTTGCACTTGCGGAAGTTTCCTATCAAGTGACCTATGTTTCTGATTTGAGTGAGCAACAACAGCGAACCACTCAGACAGAAACCAAGACGGTTATGTTATCCTACTCCAAAGTTTCCGACAAGCTCCTGGTTAATCAGTTGACTATTTGGAATGGGAAACTGGAGGACATGAAAGAAGCAACAGATGGAGCCAATTCCAGCATACCAACGAACTACAACAAGCGAGAACAACTAGCAGGAGACAGTCTTCTGCTTTTTTTGATAGGGAGACAAGATGACACGAATTAAAATAGTAAAACAAAAGGCCATTTTAGATGTGGCTGAAAGTTTGGGTTATTCCTTCAGACGTTTATCAGGACACATTTATGAACACCCAGACCATGATTCCTTTCGGATTTTTGCCGATACCAATACTTTCAAATGGTTTTCAAGAGATATACAAGGGGATGTGATAGACTTTGTTCAATTAGTGGCAGGCGTTACTTTCAAAGAGGCTGTATCCTATCTTGAAACTGGGGATTTTGAACAAGCTAAGTTGATAGAAGAAACTTATCAACCATTTCAATATTATTTGAATGAAGAACCCTTTCAGCAAGCACGTACTTACTTGAAAGACATTCGGGGTCTAAGTGATCAGACTATTAATACCTTTGGCAGACAAGGATTGCTTGCTCAAGCTATTTATCATTCGGAGTCGGTTTTAGTGTTTAAAAGCTATGACCATAATGGTGTCTTACAGGCCGCAAGCCTTCAAGGTCTCGTCAAAAATGAAGAAAAATACAATCGAGGCTATCTCAAAAAAATCATGAAAGGCTCTCATGGCCATGTTGGTATTAGTTTCGATATTGGGAATCCCAAGCGACTCATTTTTTGTGAATCAGTTATCGATATGATGAGTTATTATCAACTTCACCAAAAGCAGCTATCAGATGTTCGCCTGGTGTCAATGGAAGGCCTAAAACTTTCTGTGATTGCTTATCAGACCTTGCGTCTAGCAGCAGAGGAACAGGGGAAATTGGCATTTCTAGATACAGTAAAACCAAGCAGACTTAGCCATTATCTTCAGGCAATACAAGATACGACAAACTTTTTCCAAACCCATTCAAACGCATTAACATTGGCTGTTGATAACGATGAGGCAGGAAGAGAATTTTGTCAGAAACTGATAGATAAAGGACTTCTAATCGCTCAAGATTTACCACTATTACAGGGACTTGAAGCAAAGTCAGATTGGAATGATATTGTGAAACGACAAAAGGAATTATCTTTAAGAGATCTTATCCAGTCAGCCCAAACAAAAGTCATTAGAGATCATCCTCCACCTAAACGAGAGCACACTTTTGAATTGTGATAACAAAATCAAGTCCGCTATCATAATCTAGAATGTGACAAGGAGGACACCCTATGAGTGTGATTGAACGTCTGGCTGAAAAAGTAGCTAGACAAGAAGAAAAGGTCTCACGTGAGACGGAGAAATTGGAACACTATCGTGACCAACTACAAACAGCTATGTACAGTACCTTTATCAAACGGCAACAATCAAGTCAGTTGTCATTTCATGAAGCACTAGAGCAAGCCTTTGGTAAAGAAACCACACTACACCCAGATTACAGAAATGAGGATATAGAATGAGTAAAACATGGAATTTTGATCAGCCACTAGATGATGTGAAACCAACATCATCCCATGAAGAACGAGCAAAAATTGCAGCACTCTTCCATAAACAGGAAGAAAAACCAATTGAAGAAGTAGACTATGTGGCTGCTTTTGAACAGCAACAAAAGGAGTCAGAATCTAAAGAGGTACAAACGCTCGCATCAACCGTTAAACAAAGTCAGCCGAAGAAGGTAAATATCACAAGTGACTATAAACAACACTTGGCTGATACCATTGCACAAAACAACAAGGATATATCCGCCTGTCAGAAGCAAATTGAAGAACTTCATCAATTGATTGATGAAAAGAAAATCCAAAATAAAAAGTTGCAGGCTATTTCAGTAGCCATTGATGACTTATAATTGAAGGAGAAGATAATGAAATTTTTTCAAAAGAAAAAACAGAACCAGGATCAATTTAAACGACTGATTCATCGACTATCAGAGATGTCAGATAGTGAACTAACCAAAGTAGAGCAACTCCTAGATGTGGTCTTTGATTCAAGTTTCAAGTCTAGTGAGAGAGTGGAAATATCTAGGGACATTATAACCGATGAGGAACAAATTCTTGATAAGTCAATCCAAGAAGCGAAAAATAAACTGAATACTGAGCAGTTGGAGAAGCGAATAGAGGAGTTTAAGCAATCGAAGAAACCTAAAAACGGATAATGCACCAAATATGGTGCGTTATCCGTTTTTTATGGTATAATGAAAGCAAATATGAGGAGGTCTTTATCTATGATCGGAGACAATATAAAATCACTACGCCGAACACACGATTTAACACAGCCAGAATTTGCGAAAATGGTTGGGATTTCACGCAATAGCCTGAGTCGCTACGAAAATGGTACCAGCACTGTTTCAACTGAACTCATCGACCGTATTTGTCAGAAATTTAACGTTTCTTATGTCGATATTGTAGGAGAGGACAAGATGTTAACACCTGTCGAAGATTACCATCTGACTTTAAAAGTAGAAGTGATAAAAGAACGTGGAGCAGCCATTTTATCAAAGCTTTATAGATACCAGGATAGTCAAGATATTGTTTTTGATGATGAATCTAATCCTTGGATTTTGATGAGTGATGACTTGGCCGAATTGATCAATACGAAAATTTACCTTGTCGCTACTTTCGATGAAATAGAGCGTTACAATGGCTATTTAGATGGTATAGAGCGGATGTTAGACATGGTGCATCATCGGGTGGTGGCTTAATGAGACTGGAAGAATTTAGTGAGGCTGAGTTTCAGAAGGCCTTGCAGCGAACCATTCGGGCCTTAACCCGAGGAAAGACGATTCCAGATCAACCGAAAGCTATCTTGCTTGGTGGACAAAGCGGAGCAGGTAAGACGACTATTCATCGTATCAAGCAAAAGGAATTTCAAGGTAATATCATTATTATCGATGGTGACAGCTACCGTTCTCAGCATCCCAATTACTTAGCCCTGCAAGAAAAGTATGGCAAGGATAGCGTGGACTATACCAAGGGATTTGCAGGAAAAATGGTAGAACAGTTGGTTGATGAACTCAGTACGCAAGGCTACCATTTGCTGATTGAGGGAACCTTGCGAACTACTCAAGTTCCTCGTCAGACTGCTCAATTATTATCTTCTAAAGGTTACCAAGTTTCCTTAGCAGTGATTGGTACCAAACCAGAGCTTTCTTATCTCAGCACCTTGATTCGTTACGAAGAGCTTTATGCCATCGATCCGACTCAGGCTAGAGCAACACCAAAAGAACACCACGATGGGATTGTTGAGAACTTGGTTGATAACTTGAGGGAGTTAGAAAGTGAAAATCTCTTTGACCAGATTCAAATTTATCAAAGAGATAGAACTTGTATCTATGATTCTGAAACTGCTGAAGGTTCCGCAGCAGAAGTGCTACAAGAATGCCTATTTGGAAAATGGAGCAAGGTAGAGGAGGAGATGGTGAAGGAGAGTGAACTCCTACTTAAGGAATTACTTGAGAAAAATAAATAATTGATTTTAAAGATAATATTTTTTTGGGGGTTAGAATTGCGAGGATTTAATAATAAGATATATTAATCACAAATCACTTATCACAAATCACAAGTGATTTGTGATTGTTGATGATAAAATAAGAATAAGAAGAAATAGAAAGAAGTGAGTGATTGTGGGAAATTTAGGCGCACAAAAAGAAAAACGAAATGATACACCAATCAGTGCAAAAAAAGATATAATGGGAGATAAGACGGTTCGTGTTCGTGCTGACTTGCACCATATCATAAAAATCGAAACAGCAAAGAATGGCGGAAACGTAAAAGAAGTTATGGAAATAAGACTTAGAAGCAAACTTAAGAGTGTGTTGATA
Source organism: Streptococcus suis (assembly GCF_024509555.1). Classification (GTDB taxonomy): domain Bacteria; phylum Bacillota; class Bacilli; order Lactobacillales; family Streptococcaceae; genus Streptococcus; species Streptococcus suis_AD. Next base: position 1,921 of record NZ_JAMWEL010000006.1, on the reverse strand, counting down.
GTGCATTATCTTAAAATTTTGTATAATAGGAATTGAAGTTAAATTAGATGCTAAAAATTTGTAATTAAGAAGGAGGGATTCGTCATGTTGGTATTCCAAATGCGTAATGTAGATAAAACATCTACTGTTTTGAAACAGACTAAAAACAGTGATTACGCAGATAAATAAATACGTTAGATTAATTCCTACCAGTGACTAATCTTATGACTTTTTAAACAGATAACTAAAATTACAAACAAATCGTTTAACTTCTGTATTTGTTTATAGATGTAATCACTTCAGGAGAGATTACATGAACAAAAATATAAAATATTCTCAAAACTTTTTAACGAGTGAAAAAGTACTCAACCAAATAATAAAACAATACAATTCTACTAAAGAATTTTTAAAAGAGCGTACAAGCGATTTACAAGCCTTCAAATCTCTATTTAAGGATCTGGTAGATACTATAAGCAATAAGATAGGCAGAAAAGACCTAGAAAACAATTTTAAGACAGAATACGACAAAGAAAACAGAAGAATAACAAGAGATAGGGGAATGAGTAGATAAGAATGGGAAAGAACACTATCCATAATCTAACCCCTTAAAAATGTCCAAATAACTATATTGATAATCTAAGTCCCCCTAGTAGTCTTTAGGGGTATTGTTTTAAAAGAGTTAAAATTATGATATACTAAAAGTGTCCAAATAACTATATTGATAATCTAAGTCCCCCTAGTAGTCTTTAGGGGTATTATTTTAAAAGGGGTGATTTATATGAGTAATAACATAAAGAATAAGAAGAAGAATTATAAGGAAGTAGAAGAGTTATTAAGTTTTCATTATGGAGAAGTAAAGGGAGAAGAATTTTATAGATATATATTTCCTAATAATCAAGATGAAGGAGAAATGCCAGGAGATTATTCTAAACCTAATGCTATTTATTTATATAAGGATCCTAAAGATGAAGGTACAGAAAGAAAGCTGAGAAGAAGAATAATGCTTAATGATACCTGGGAAGAAGATTATAAAGAGTTTATAGAGAATAATCCTATGACTTTATGTTCAGGTTTAGCTTATAGGGGTCGTGTTAATCGCTTAGAGTATGCTCAGCAGATGAATGCTTTGGTATTTGACCTGGACTCTGTAGGAAAAGATGAATTATTGACCTTATTCTCAAGAATAGGTAAAAAGCCAGGGCTTAGGACGCTTCCTCAGCCGACTTTTATTGTAATGAGTGGTACAGGTCTTCATATTTACTATGTATTTGAGAAACCGATTGATTTATATCCGAATATTAAGCTTCAGATGAAACAGTTAAAGTATGATTTAACCTTTAAAATGTGGGAGTATAAGGCAACTTCACAAGAAAAGCAGATACAGTATCAGTCAATTAATCAAGGTTTTAGAATGGTTGGCTCTAGAAATGATAAATATGATTTACCAGTAAAGTCTTTTAAAACTGGTGAAAGAGTTACTTTAGATTATATTAATTCCTATGCAGATGAAGAAAAAAATAGAGTAGATATAAAAAAGCGATTTAGACCAACTCAATATAGTTTAGAAGAAGCAGAAGAGAAGTTTCCAGAGTGGTATGAAAGAGTGATTGTTAAGGGAGATAAGAGAGCTAAAAGATGGGATATAAAGAGAGATCTTTATGATTGGTGGTTAAGGCAAAGTTATAAGGTTAAGGGTGGTCATAGATATTTTTATTTAATGTGTATAGACAAGTATAATCCAGAGCAATTTGAAATATTAGGTTCTGATAATTACGATGGTACTCCACCGACAAAAAAATATGGCAAGAAAAAAAGTGATATACTCCCCTTATAGTGGACAGTGAAAAAACAAAAATTTTCACTAGAAACTATGAGGGGAGTTTTATTATGTCCAAAAGAAGTCCAAAATCTGTATCTGAGAAACTAGAAATAGTTCTACTGC
>NZ_JAMWEL010000059.1 GCF_024509555.1 Streptococcus suis | reverse complement strand
GTTTATTGGCGACCTGTCTGGCATGCTCTATGTGATGACTTCAAGTTGATACTCGCTCAACCAGCCCACATGAAGGCTATTCCAGGTCAGAAAACCGACAAGAAGGATGCTCACTGGATAGCCAAATGAACACGGATTGGTCTGCTTCCTCGGAGTTTCGTTCCCAATGAAACCATTCAAGAATTGAGGGAGTTGACCAGACAACGAAAACATTATGTGGAAAGTCGTAATCGAGAAACCAACCGTATCCATAAAATTCTTCAGTCAGGTGGCATCAAGCTAACAACCTATATCGAAGATATTATGGGGCTATCTGGTCGCAATCTCCTTCAGCTTCTGGAAGCCTTGGGTGGCTATTTTTCTGACCAGCATCGCTTCATGTTAAAACAGTCCTTAGAGATTTATGATTTTTATCAGAAGCAGATTGAGTTGTTGGAAGAGCGAATGAATGTCTATCTATCACAATATGAAAACCATGTAGAAATATTGGATTCCA
>NZ_JAMWEL010000058.1 GCF_024509555.1 Streptococcus suis | reverse complement strand
GGTATTTGACGAAAAATATTTTGAGTTCAATAGTCAAAATAAGGAAATTGTTTTCTTTTGGACTAAATTTTAGTGTAAAAAGTGCATACAAAACCAACACCTTATGTTGAAATTTTTTGATAAGGTGCTACAATGATAGTGCATAAACAGTTTTACCGATTTTGGGTAGAACGATAATCGTAAAGTTTGTTGTGCGTTATGAGGTAATACATTGTCCGAATGAGACGATGTATGGAGGCAATCGTGTGTGGCTTGGTTGAAGTCATTTGCGATTGCCTTTTTCGTTTCTCATAAAAGTCTGCTATATGGCAAGGATTGGTGTGACTAGCTGAAGCGATATTGTGAATGCATTTGAACAGAATCTTTCTAGCATAGGGATTGTAACCGCCCAATAACAAAGTATATTGAAAAGGCTCCAAAGTCCTATTGACTCTGGAACCTTTTTCTATTTACATGCTCTCTTAATTTTTTCCTTCCATGGCAAATAAGCCTCCAGCACCTCCT
>NZ_JAMWEL010000057.1 GCF_024509555.1 Streptococcus suis | reverse complement strand
ATACAGTCGTAACAACTACTCCAACTCCACAAACGGATGCAGAGAAGAACGATTTGACTAACCCAACTAAGACTCCAGTTGCGGATACGAACAACTTGACTGATGACGAAAAAGCTAAAGTTAAGGAAGAAGTAGAGAAGTCTAATCCAAACCTTCCAACAGGTACAACTGTAGAAGTTGGAAACGATGGAACAGTGACGATCACTTACCCAGATGGCTCAGTTGACACAATCCCAGGTACTGATACTGTAACCCCTAATACAGATACCACAGCACCAGAAGCACCAGTAGTCAACATACCAAAAGCAGGTGATACAACTGTAACAGGTACATCCGAACCAGGTGCAACTGTCACAGTAACCTTCCCAGATGGATCAACAGCTACAACAACAGCTGACGAAAACGGCAACTACACAGTTGATGTACCAGCAGGTGTTGAGCTCAAAGAAGGTGATAAAGTTTCTGCAACAGCTACTGACGAAGCAGGTAACACATCAGATTCTACTG
>NZ_JAMWEL010000056.1 GCF_024509555.1 Streptococcus suis | reverse complement strand
CGGACAAACCAGTTATCCCTCACGTACCAGGCTACACTCCAGTAGATCCGAAGGACAATACACCGTTGAAACCTGTTGATCCAGAAGATCCAAGCAAGGGCTACGTTCCACCAACTCCAGAAACACCAGGTGAGGATACCTTGATTCCTTACGTGCCTGTCAAGGGTGATGTGGTGATTAAGTATGTTGATACAGACGGCAATACTCTTAAGGATTCTGTTACAGATGAGGATGATGTTCTAGCAGGTACTAAGTACAACACGACAGACGAAGGCGACAAACCAACTGAAATCGTTCGTAATGGTGACAAGTATGTTCTTGTACCGTCCAAGACTACTGCGGTTGATCCAACTGGTAAGTCAGTTGAAGAGACAGGAAGCGTGGTCGAAGGCACAACAACGATTACATATGTTTACCAAAAAGTAGCTAACTGGATTCCACTCATTCCGAATGTACCAGAGAATAAACGTCCTAAGACAGAATACCCATTTGACCCAACTGAGCCAGATAAGGAAATTCCGTCTATCCCAACCA
>NZ_JAMWEL010000055.1 GCF_024509555.1 Streptococcus suis | reverse complement strand
ACAGAACAAACAGTAACTGTTACTAAAGAAGATGATGGTACATGGTCCGTTCCAGCAGATTCAGGTGTCACTGTAGATCCTACTACAGGCGCAGTCACAATTCCAGCAGATAAAGTTCAAGATGGCTCAACAGTTTCTGCCACATCAACTGATGAAGCAGGCAACACATCAAGCCCAGCAAAAGACACAGCTAAGAATAATCCAGATACAACAGCACCAGAAGCACCAGTAGTCAACGCACCAAAAGAAGGTGATACAACAGTAACAGGTACAGCCGAACCAGGCTCAACCGTAACTGTAACCTTCCCAGACGGTTCAACAGCTACAACAACAGCTGACGAAAACGGCAACTACACAGTAGATGTCCCAGCAAGCGTTGATCTTAAAGATGGTGATAAAGTAACTGCGACAGCTACTGATGAAGCAGGTAACACATCAACACCAACAGAAGCCACTACAACAGCTAACCCATCAGATGCGGATGAGAACACACCAAAAACTCCAGCCGTAACGCCAGTTGAAGATACAAACAACTTGACTGATGATGAGAAA
>NZ_JAMWEL010000054.1 GCF_024509555.1 Streptococcus suis | reverse complement strand
AACAACGATTACTTATGTTTACCAAAAAGTAGCTAACTGGATTCCACTCATTCCGAATGTACCAGAGAATAAACGTCCTAAGACAGAATACCCATTTGACCCAACTGAGCCAGATAAGGAAATTCCGTCTATCCCAACCAACCCAACTACGGACAAACCAGTTATCCCTCATGTACCGGGCTACACTCCAGTAGATCCTAAGGACAATACACCGTTGAAACCTGTTGATCCAGAAGATCCAAGCAAGGGCTACGTTCCACCAACACCAGAAACACCAGGTGAGGATACCTTGATTCCTTACGTGCCTGTTAAGGGTGATGTGGTAATTAAGTATGTTGATACAGACGGCAATACTCTTAAGGATTCTGTTACAGATGAGGATGATGTTCTAGCAGGTACTAAGTACAACACGACAGACGAAGGCGACAAACCAACTGAAATCGTTCGTAACGGTGACAAGTACGTTCTCGTACCGTCTAAGACGACTGCGGTTGATCCAGCTGGTAAGTCAGTGGAAGAAACAGGCAACGTGGTTGAAGGTACAACAACGATTACTTATGTTTACCAAAAAGTAGCTAACTGGATTCCACTCATTC
>NZ_JAMWEL010000053.1 GCF_024509555.1 Streptococcus suis | reverse complement strand
GTATCATTATCAGTCGCAACTACACCTGTCTTGGTTACGCTTTGCGTTGAAGGAAGATAATCTGCCAACTCAGCTACATCATCCTTCGTCAAGGCTGAAACAGCTTTGAAGTCTTGTGTTGCTGGTGACCATGCAGAGTATGTATCTGCGATAATATCGCCTGTTACTGAATCAATCTGTACAGTACGAGTGAAGGTCAAGGTTTCAGTTGTAACAACTGGCTTGCCATCCTTCAGCACTGGAGAACCATCAGCATAGACATGGTTAACGGTCAAGGTTACTTCTTCAACCAAGCCAAGTTCACCATAGGTACGACCCTTAGGATCGTTTGGTACTTTATCGCCTGGTTTAACTGGATCTGTTGGGTTAGTTGGATCTGTTGGATCTGTTGGGTCAACAACTTTTGTAATTGGAGAATAGACAATCGTTGCGAATGAATCTGCATCTGTAGCTGCTACAGATTTCGCATCAACCTTATCAACATTTGATTTGAAGTTATCCAAGCTGAGGGCTGGAACTTCTGCAAATGTCTGAGTAGCTGGTGTCCATGCAGTATAAGTATTTGCAATGATATCACCTGTTACTGCATCAATTTGTACAGTACGTGTGAAGGTTACTGTTTGAGTTGTGACAACTG
>NZ_JAMWEL010000052.1 GCF_024509555.1 Streptococcus suis | reverse complement strand
TAGAGAACATCCATGACAATTCCCTCCTTCTAAAAATTAGAGAGCTTATCTACCGAATTTTAGTCGTATTTTTATACTCATGCCTATCGCATATTTTGGGGTGCTCGTCAGTAGAGTGGGTTAGTTTGTCCCGCGATGACTAACACCATTAACTCGTCAACCATAAAGCCCTCACTAAGATGTTACACCTAGTGAGGGCTTTATGTTCGTTTTCATTATTCTGTGGGTGAGGGCGGAGCCATCATAGATGTCTTTCCCACTCCCGCTAGTTTCTATCAAAAAATAATTTCAATAGAGAAAGAAACTTGTCCTATCCAAAATTCCCGATAGCTAGAACTTACTTTGAGAAAGTTCAGATCAATAACTTTAGTGTACCTTATTCGACGATTTTAAGCCTAAAATGTGCTATTATCAACATGATTAATCAAAAACAGAACTTAGTCTAAGACTAGATTCTGTTTATATGATGCAGTTTTCTCAATGTAACTTCTGAGAGGACAAGAACTAGAACTTACTTTTAGAAATTACCAAATTCTCATTATAGCTGATATTATTTAATCGTTTATTCTAAAATTAAAGACTTTCGTCAGTTGCTGATTTTTGTAGAGTATTCTTTTTCTACCATTTGTCAAGTTCATCAAGGTATTTGACGAAAAATATTTTGAGTTCAATAGTCAAAATAAGGAAATTGTTTTCTTTTGGACTAAATTTTAGTGTAAAAAGTGCATACAAAACCAA
>NZ_JAMWEL010000051.1 GCF_024509555.1 Streptococcus suis | reverse complement strand
GGCTTAATCCCTTAGAAGCTAAGAAGCAACTGGATAGCTTGCGTGTGAGGAAAACAGATCAAATTGACGCCGAAAAACTGGCTCAATCTCAATTTGTGCTGAATCGTAAACCCACTTTTGTCCAAGAAGAAGTCTACCAAAACTTGCGGGATCTCAGCCGTTTCTATCAGAATCTGACCGAGGACATTGTTCGAGCTAAAAACCGTCTGCACAAGGTCTTACAAGTCACTTTTCCTGAATTGGAAACTATCTTATCAACACCATCTGGCGAACAATACTGGAACCTGGTCATAGCTTTTCCTTGCAAGGACTTCGTGCTTGATTTAAGCAAGAACGAACTCTCAGAGAGCATTCGTCAGTCCACCTCAAAACGAATTTCTGACAAGCGTGTGGCGTATTTAGCTGAGAAGCTGATAGCACTAGCTAATCAATCTTATTGTGCCGTCAAGAAAACCTCTCCAATGCTGGAAGAGGTTCGTTACTATGGAAGAGAATTGCTTCGGCTTTCTGAACAGAGACAAACTGTTCTAGACCAGATGGTGGAGCTAGCTCAGCCATTACCTGAATATGACATTCTGCTCTCTATTCCTGGAATAGCTGAGACTACTGCAACAAGTATTATTGGTGAACTGGGAGATATTCGCCGTTTTCAGTCTGCCAATCAAATCAATGCCTTTATCGGTATTGACCTGAGACACTATGAATCTGGTAACTTCCTCGCTAAGGAACACATTACCAAG
>NZ_JAMWEL010000050.1 GCF_024509555.1 Streptococcus suis | reverse complement strand
ACAATATGAAAGCGGTCGAGTACGATTTTTACATTCGGAAAAAGCTGTTTAGCAAGTTGATAATAGGGACTAAACATATCCATGGTAATCACTTTGACCTGATTTCTAACCTTTCTAGGATATCGTAGAAAGTGGTTTCGGATGGTTGCTTGAGTTCTTCCGTCAAGGATAGCGATAACGTTTAGGGAGTTGAAATCTTGTGCGATAAAGCTCATTTTCCCCTTTTTGAAGGCATACTCATCCCAGCTCATTACCTCAGGTAAGGTATTCCAATCTGTTTCAAACTTGAACTCATTGAGTTTTCGAATAACTGATGATGTTGAGATTGATAGTCTATGTGCAATATGTGTCATTGCTTGATTTTCGATGAGTAATTGGGCAATTTTCTGGTTAACAGCGATAGAGATTTGGTGGTTTTTCTTGACAAGAGGAGTTTCAGCGACCGCTATTTTTCCGCAATCTTTACACTTGAATCGACGCTTTCGAAGCCGGATAAGCAGTGGGAAACCAGCTGTTTCTAGGTAGGGGATCTTTGAGGCTTTCTGGAAATCGTATTTTGCCATTTGTCCCTTGCAGGAAGGGCATTTAGGGGTTGTGTAATCCAAGTGACCGTGGAGTTCTAAGTGAGTTCCTAGGTCATATTCATCAGTGATAGTGATGTTTTTGTCTTTAATTCTGAGAAAATTTGTGATAAGATTTAGTTGTTCCATATGAGTCTTTCTAAAATGATAGTTTGAGCACTTTTCATTATAGGTCATATGGGACTTTTTTTCTATACTCAAAAAAGCTCCATAATTTCCATGGTGGATTTACCCACTACAGAAATTATAGAGCCAA
>NZ_JAMWEL010000005.1 GCF_024509555.1 Streptococcus suis | reverse complement strand
AAGTATTATTGGTGAACTGGGAGATATTCGCCGTTTTCAGTCTGCCAATCAAATCAATGCCTTTATCGGTATTGACCTGAGACACTATGAATCTGGTAACTTCCTCGCTAAGGAACACATTACCAAGTGTGGCAATCCCTACGCTAGAAAGATTCTGTTCAAATGTATTCACAATATCGCTTCAGCCAGTCACACCAATCCCTGCCATATCTCAGACTTTTATGAGAAACGAAAAAGACAATCGCAAACGACTTCAACGAAGCCGCACACGATTGCCTCCATACATCGTCTCATTCGGACAATGTATTACCTCATTATGCATAACAAACTTTACGATTACGCTTCAACCCAAAATCGATAAAACTGTTTATGCTCTATCATTGTAACACCTTATCAAAAATTTTCAACATAAGGTGTTAATTTCGTGTACTCTTTTTTACACGAAACTTTAGTCCAAAAGAAAACAATTTCCTTATTTTGACTATTGAACTCAAAATATTTTTCGTCAAATACCTTGATGAACTTGACAAATGGTAGAAAAAGAGTTCCCGAAGGAACCCTTATATGTTTTTAACCCAAACGTTGTTTTGCATCGGCAGCACGTTGGAAGGCTTGACCGACATAGTTGATACAAAGCATCATGACCAAGATGAAAATGGCTGCTGGCAACCAAATCCAAGTCTTGTTTTCCAAGATATCTGCGTTACGGGCATTTGAAATCAAGGTACCCAAACTTGGGACTGTTGATGGGAGACCAAAACCAAGATAGGTCAATGAAGTTTCAATACCGATATTACCTGCAAAGTTGAGTGTCAAGTTAACGATAATCAATGAACTTAAGTTTGGTAAAATCTCACGGAACATGATCATAAAGTCACTTGTTCCAAGTGTTTTCGACGCATTGACATAATCCAAACTAGCCTCAGACAACGTTCTTGTACGGAATAGACGGGCTTTGGCTGTCCAATAAAATGCACTCATGATAAAAATGAAATGATAGATTGTATAGTTTTTAATAACTGTTACAAATACAATAATCAACATTGTTACCGGCAAAATCATGATAAAATCGACAATACGCATCAAGAAACCGTCCAATCGACCACCATAATAACCTGAGATTAACCCAACTGAAATACCAATGATACTGGTGATAATGGTAATAGTGAAACCAATGACAATTGAGTTCCGAGCACCGATAATTAGTTGACCAAAGATGTCTTTACCACCTTCATCCGTTCCCAAAATATAGCCATCAACTCCTGGCTCCAAGTAACGTCCTAAAAGATTGACTTTCATAACTTGCTCTTGGTCCATCACCAAGGCACCGATGAAAACAGCCAAAAGAACTGTTACCAAGATAATCAATGAAGTCAAAGCCAGCTTATCCTTCGTAAATTCTCGTGCAATGACTCGAAAACCACCCGGAGGAGTTGAAGCTGATTGTACTTGTTTTTTATTTTCTTTACTCACCGTACTCCTCCTTCTATTTCACACGGATACGTGGGTCTACAATACTCATGATAATATCTGAAATCAAGGTTCCCAACAAAGTTCCCATACCAAAGATTAACAAGAGGGCCAAAATGACACTATAGTCACGGCTAGAAATCGAGTTAAAGAACAATTGACCGATACCAGGATAAGTAAAGATATTTTCAATAAAGATAGAACCACCAATCAAACCAGTCAATTCATACCCCAAGAATGATGCAATAGGTAAAATTGAGTTACGGAAGATGTGGCGGTTGTATACCACACGCTCAGGTACACCTTTGGCACGTGCTGTACGAACATAGTCCTGACTCTTAGCATCGATAATCCCCGTACGGAGGTATTGAATAGTTACAGTTGTAGATAAGATGGCCATGGTAATCGCCGGCAAAATCATATGATGGAGACGACTTAATATAGCTGCAAATCCTTCTACCCCACCACCGATAGAACCACGTGTTGGGAACCAACCTAAACTAAAACCAAATAACCAGAGCATCAAAATTGCAAATACAAAAGTTGGCGTTGAGAAAGTCAAGAAATTGTAAACACCAATGACTTTATCAGCAAGTGAATTTTGATAACGACCCGCAATCATACCTAAAGGAAGGGCAATAGCATAGGTCAAAATCATGGTAAGCAATGATAACCAAATTGTGTTATTCAAACGCTGCATAATCACATCGATAACTGGTTGTTTAAAGAGGAAACTTTGTCCAAAATCACCCTGCAAAAGATTTCCTACCCAGCGAATATATTGAACCGGAATTGGATCGTAGTATCCAGCTGCAATCCGTTTTTGTTCAATAATTGCAGGGTCAATATTTGGGTCAATCATACCGGTAAATGGATCACCAGGCATCATTTTTGCAACAAAGAATGCTATGACACTCAGAATGATAATCTGAGGAATCATCATGAGTAAACGTCGTAATACTGTTTTCCACATCTTAGTTCTTACCTCCTTCTGGAAGGGCTACTTGATGAGTTGCTGAAAAAGCTTTCAAATCGTACACACGACCGTTTTCATCATAGTACTGACCTTGTTTTTCTTGGTACTCCTTCTCTGCAGCCAAACGTTTTTCCTTATTTTTCAAACGATTTACTGGATCAATTGATGGAATCGCTGATAAGAGACGCTTGGTGTAGATATGCTGTGGATTACTATAGATATCACTCTTATTTCCTGTTTCTACAAAGCGACCACGGTACATGATGAAGAGTTCATCACACATGTGTTGTACCACACCAAGATCGTGGGAAATGAAGAGATAACTAAGTTTGAATTCATCTTGAATACGTTTCATATAATTCAAGACCTGTGCTTGAACAGACAAGTCCAAAGCAGAAACAGGCTCATCAGCAATAATCAAACGTGGGTTACTAGCCAAGGCACGAGCAACACCGATCCGTTGACGTTGACCACCTGAGAATTCATGAGGATACTTAATTAAGGCTTCTTCATTGAGACCAATTGTATCCAAGAGCTGAAGAACTTTTTTCTTTTCTTCATCTGGTGAAAGTCGATCAAAATTTCGAATTGGTTCTGCAATGATGTCCAAAATACGTTTTTTCGGGTTGAAACTTGAAAGTGAATCTTGGAAAATCATCTGTACATCACGATTAAAGTTGCCTTTTTTTCCACGCGATTTGTTGGTTACATTTTGTCCTTCATAAATAATTTGTCCTGAAGTGGCACGCTCTAAACCAATAATTGCTTTACCAATCGTTGATTTTCCTGACCCTGACTCACCAACCAGACCGTATGTCTTACCTTCTTCGATTTCAATGTTTACACCATCCACAGCATAGACATGATCTGTAACACGGTTAAAGAAGCCACTACGAATTGGATAATGGACTTTTAAATCTTTTACTTCAATAAATCCCACTATTAGGCCTCCCCTTCAAAATAGAATGTTTCATGGCAAGTACAACGTACAAAATGGTTAGGTCCAACTTCATGCATAACCGGATTTTCTTCGTGTGTTGCAGCTTCAATCCACGGAATACGTGGTGCAAATCGACAACCTTTACGCAGCATCTTTGTAATTGGCGGTACAATTCCGTCAATAACGTGCAACTCTCCGCCTTCGTTTTCTGATTGCGGATTTGATTTCAAAAGCGAACGGGTGTATGGATGTTTTGGATTGGTAAAGAGTTCCTCAACAGGAGCAACCTCTACAAACTGACCACCATACATAACTGCTACACGGTCTGCCGTTTCTGCCACTACTCCTAGGTCGTGAGTGATCAAAATAATACCTGACCCTGTTTCTGCTTGAATATCATTTAATAAATCCAAAATCTGTGCCTGAATAGTTACATCCAAAGCCGTTGTCGGTTCATCGGCAATAATAATCGGAGGTTTACAAGATAAGGCCATGGCGATAATGATACGCTGACGCATACCACCTGACAACTCATGAGGATACTGCTTAAATGTACGCTTAGGATTTGGAATACCTACTTGAGCTAATAATTCCAAAACACGCTCCGTACGGGCATTGGCATCCAAATCTGTATGATAGAATAGTGCTTCATCAATCTGTGCACCAATGGTCATCAATGGATTTAAAGACGCCAAGGGATCTTGGAAAATCATACCAATATCATTTCCACGTACCGTATTGTACTTGGCCTCGTCCATCCCAATTAATTCCATATCATTGTATTGGATGCTACCTGTAATTTTGGTATTTAATGGATTATGTAGCCCCATAATTGTTGTTGCCAAAGTTGATTTACCACAACCAGATTCCCCAACAATCGCTAGGATTTCATTTTTTTGTAAGGTAATATCAACACCGTCAACTGCATCAAAATAATCATCACCGATGCGGAATCCAACGTGCAAATCCTTAATGTCTAAAAGCGGTTTTTCAGTAGCCACGCTTTTTCCTCCTTTGTTCATCAGTTCATTCAACTTCTTTCATCCTTCAAATCAAATATCCTTAAGTCTATGAAAACTGATCTTTTATATCTTTATTAATAAATCCATCAAGTCTATATAGAATTTGATAGCGTTTACTAAAAACTAAAAATGACATCAATCATTTTTTGTATACTGGTTCTACTATACCATAATTATCAGAAAATTCCAATAGCAATCTGAAAAAAGCCAACCAAGTTGGCTTTTTCAGATTCTATTATCTTCTTTTATCTTCTTTATAAGACTATTCTGCCGCTACACCTTTATCAGCTGTCAATTCGATATTTTCAAGAGCAATACCTTTACCTGAAGCTGAACCATAGTTAGAATCATAGTTTTTCACACGTTTGTTAAGTGCTGTAATAGACTCAGATTCAAATGTTGGAATAGCAAATGCTTGCTCGTGAGCATATTTTTGCCAAGCCTTGTAGTTTTCAAGGTTTGTTTTCTCATCGAATGAAGCAGTAGAACTAATTGCATCCAACAATTTCGTATTTTCTTCAGATACGAAACGTGACATGTTGAAGGCAGCGATAGGACCCCAAGTACCTGTTGGGTTTGGATCGTAACCAGTAGACCAACCACCAGCATACATATCAATTGCAGGGTCGTTTGCTTGAAGTGCATCGTAGAAAGTATTTACTTCAACTGTACGGCCAGTGTACAATTCAACATTCAAGCCAACTTCTTTCCACCAAGCAATGTATTGTTGTACAAGTGCTTCGTTCGCTTCTGTACGTTTACGAGCTGCGAAAGTGATTTTGAATTCTTTACCGTCTTTACCTTCACGAATGCCGTCACCGTTTGTATCCTTGTAGCCTGCTTCATCCAAGAGTTTCTTAGCTTTTTCTGGATCGTATGTATAGCCTGCCAATTCAGAATCATGAAGTTCGCCAAAGAATGAAATAATCAATGAGTTTGCTGGGTGGTACAAGCCGTTATACAATTTCTCACCAGCAGTCTTGGTATCAATAGCATAGGCAATCGCTTGACGAAGATTCACATCATTCATCTTAGCATTCTCATCCATAACGTTCTTGCCAGCAGCTTCGTCATATTTACCAAGGTTGAATGAAATATATTCGTAAACTGAATCCAAAGATCCAACGATGTTCAAGTTAGAAGCATCTTTATATGAATCCAACTGGTCAACAGGCATATCTGCGATATCGTAGTTACCAGCCTTCATTTCAGAAACGATAGTATCAGGAGACACGATATCAATCTTGAATGAACTTGTTTTTGGTGTTGTACCCTTGAAGAAGTGTTCGTTTGGAACGTAAGTGATAGACTCACCGTTTACGATTTCCTTGATTTTCCAAGGCCCCATACCTACAAGTTTAGCAGTACGTGAATACTCGCTCTTTTCCCAATCAGCCACAGGAATATCTTTGTAGATGTGTTCTGGTTGGATATAGGCAGGTACATCACCACCGGCATACATCATAGAAGGTGACATTTCTTTCACAGTCAATTCTACTGTGTAGTCGTCAACTTTCTTAATACCAGAGATGTCTGATGCTGTTCCTGCAACATACTCTTCCATACCAACGATGTTCAAGAATTTGTCATCAAAACGAACACCGGTATAATCTTTGCTTGCCATGGACTTGATAGTGAAGATGTAGTCATTGATTGTAAATGGCTCACCATCTGACCACTTGTAGTCTTTACCAGTCAAGCTAACAGTGATTTTTTTGCCTTCCACATCAAATTCAGCTTTAGCAAGACCTGAGTCATCTAATTTACGATCTCCATCGTAACCAAACATTGAAATATCAACCATTCCACCAAATGTTGAATCGATTGTGTTTTCAGTCAATTCATCGATCAAAAGTCCTGATGAAGTTGTAGCTGAAACCAAAGCGTATTTCAATTGTGCGTCTGCAACAGCTGAACCGTCTTGTTTCACCTCAGATGGGAATGACAAGGTTTGTTCAGATGAACTTGATGACGACTTAGCACCACAAGCTGCTAAAACAGATGCAGATAAGAGTGTGATACCTGCTAAGGCAAAGAGTTTTGTTGTCTTTTTCATAAAACACCTCTGTTTTTCTTTTTCTTTGACACATAATCATATGTCGTTATAGAATTCATTATATCATAAATTTTTCTTAAATAAAGTCTTTTTGTCAGAAAATTTTGTAAAAACATATTTTTTCATCATTTTCAGACTCTTTCAATCAATTTTCCTGATTTTTCATGCCATCCTTTGTGTTATAATGGAATAAAATCAAGTAGGAGGGAATGATTATGCAACATTTCCTATTTTTTGAGAATTATCATAAAATAGATAATCAGTCTCAAATCGGAAGAATTACTCTAAAAATAGTAATCAGCATCATTATTCTATTCATTAGCCTCTCATCTCTTTCTAGAGGAGTACGGGCAGAAGAATTTACATCAAAGGCAAATCAAGCCTTAGCAATAGAAGTAACGAGTGGAAAAATTCTGTACGAGAAAGACTCGCAAACACCTGTTCCAGTGGCTTCCTTAAGTAAACTTTTGGGCATATATTTAGTCTACGAATCCATCAAAAAGGGGGAGATTGATTTAGACACCCCTGTTACAATCTCAGAATACCCTTTCCAGCTAACAACCAATCCCAATATTACTAGCGTTATATTAGATTATCGGCTCTATTCAGTAGAAGAATTGATACACGCTGCTTTGATTAGTTCATCCAACAGTGCAATGATTGCCTTAGCTGAAAAAATCGCTGGTAGCGAGATAGCATTTGTTGATAAAATGAAAGCCAAACTCAAGGAGTGGGGAATTAGCGATGCAAAAATTGTCAACTCATCCGGCCTTGACAACTCTTATTTAGGAGAAAATATCTATCCTGACTCTTCCGAAGAAGATACCAATACCCTGTCAACACTTGATTTAGCCATCATTGCTAGACGGTTAATCATTGATTTCCCTGAGGTGTTGGAGGTTACTTCCCAATTGAGCTATGCAATCGACGGTTACTCATATTATAGTTTTAACCAGATGGTAGCTGGAGGGATATATGAACGTGGTGGTGTTGATGGCTTAAAAACAGCTGTTTCCCAATCTGCTGGAGTTTGTTTTATAGCCACAACGAAACAGGCAAACATGAGAATTCTTACAATATTACTGAATGTAGAAGGGGGGTTAGAAACACCTGAAAATCGTTTCATCGAAACAAACCGACTAATGGACTACATCTACTCCACTTTTACCTACACCACACTTGTCAAAAAAGGCGATGCTTATGAAAATAGCAAAATTAAGGTCTTTAATGGAGCAAAAGAAACAAGTCCAGTTGTAGCTGCAGCAGACCTGTCTGTTGTCCAACGAAATCAAACCGAAAAACCTGCTATAGCAATATTTACTACCGATTTCAGTGAAATACAAGCACCTACAAAAGCAGGAACAAAAGTAGGAAAATTGCAAATAGAAGACACCGACTTAATTGGAAAAGGTTATATTGCTGACCAAGCCAGCATTGATATGGTTCTACCTACTGAAGTAAAAAAAGCTCCCTGGCCAGTTTCCTGGTGGAACAACTTTGTTAGATATGTAAATGAGAAATTATAGCACAAAAATTTAGGTATATAAAAAGTAGAGTATAGTAAAATAGATTTAATAATACAAAACAGCTTAGACTGACGTTATTAGAAACGTTGATCCTAAGCTGTTTTTGATTGTAAAATATTAACAAAAGGTAAGATTTTTTAGTATTTGTCTCGCCTCATCTCCTACGTCGAATGGAGGTTGAGTTGGTAAGAGTTCCTACGGAACTCCTAGCTACGTATCCTTTTCTGACAGGAAACGACGAGCGTGGAAGGAATAGGATTTTTATAAATTATTAGGATTGCAAAGAAAAGCGACTACCGTCTCACTATTTCCAACGAGCGTTGGCATTTCAATGTAGAGTGGCATTCGCTACTCCTCATCTCCCCCCTCGGTTGGTGAGAGTTCCTGCGGAACTCCTTATTACATATCGCTTCCTTACAGGAAGCGACGTCAGTAGGATAAAAATAGTCTCCCAGACTATTTTTATCCTACTGACCCCTCCATCTCATAGGCAATCAGTCTGTTGAGTTCGACTGCGTATTCCATTGGGAGTTCTTTTGTGAATGGTTCGACAAAGCCCATGACAATCATCTCTGTGGCTTCGGATTCAGATAGACCGCGGCTCATGAGGTAGTAGAGCTGTTCTTCTGAGATTTTTGAGACTTTGGCTTCGTGTTCGAGTGCCACTTGTGAGTTGTGAATTTCATTAAATGGAATGGTGTCTGACTTGGAAATATCATCCATAATAATGGTATCACACTCGATATGACTAATCGACTTGGCTGAGTTTTTGGCAAAAGTTACTTGGCCACGGTAGTTAACTTCTCCACCGCCACGGGCAATAGATTTGGATACGATAGACGATGAGGTCCGCGGTGCATTGTGGATCATCTTGGCACCGGTATCTTGGACCTGACCCTTGTTGGCAAAGGCAATGGACAACATGGTCCCACGCGCACCTTCACCTTCTAGGTAAACCGCAGGGTATTTCATGGTTGTCTTAGCACCAAGGTTTCCGTCAATCCACTCTACTGTAGCATTTTTCTCAGCACGAGCACGCTTGGTTACCAAGTTATAAACGTTGTCAGACCAGTTTTGAATGGTGGTATAACGCATATAGGCACCTTCGTGGGCAATGATTTCCACAATAGCAGCATGGAGACTTGCCGTTGAGTAAGTCGGAGCTGTACAGCCTTCCACGTAGTGAACACTTGCTCCTTCATCCACGATGATAAGGGTGCGTTCAAACTGCCCTGTTCCTTCATTGTTGATACGGAAGTAGGTTTGAAGCGGAATATCCAACTTAACACCTTTTGGTACGTAGATGAAAGTACCACCTGACCAAACCGCTGAGTTGAGGGCAGCTAGTTTATTATCTGACGGTGGAACGAGCTTTCCGAAATATTTTTTGAAAAGTTCTGGGTATTCCTTAAGGGCTGTATCGGTATCTGTAAAGATAATACCGTGCTTGTCATACTCTTCCTTCATGTTGTGGTAGACCACTTCTGATTCGTACTGGGCAGAAGCACCTGCTAGGTAGGCACGCTCAGCTTCTGGAATACCGATGCGTTCAAAGGTTTCCTTGATTTTGTCCGGTACATCATCCCAGCTACGTGCCGGCTTATCTGACGGTTTTTGATAGTAAACAATATCATCAAAATCCAGTTCAGACAAGTCGGCTCCCCAAGTCTGCATAGGCATTTTCTTGAATGTTTCATAGGATTTCAAACGGAATTCCAACATCCATTCAGGCTCGCCTTTGATACGGGACATTTCACGAATGACTTCTTCGTTCAAACCCTTACCTGTCGAAGCCACCAGTTCCACGTTCTCGTCATGGAAACCGAATTTGTATTCCCCAAGGTCAATGGGGGTTGGTTCAATTCTTTCTTCTGACATAATATAAGATACTAAGCCCCTTAAGAAAGCAAATGAAAAATAGGGAATCGACCTCGTGTGCAAACACACGCGGAGATTTATCTTTTTTCAAAAGCTTGAGGGCCTGTTCAATTCCAATCAGAAACTGAACAATCCTTTCTATCTGATTTTCATTTTTTATTTATTTGTTTGTTGATGCTTAGTTAGCACTGTCACTTCGTTCCAGTGCTTTCTTCAGGGCATTCCACGGTAATGTGGCACACTTGATGCGTTGGGGGAATTTGGCGACACCTGCAAGGAGCGAGGCATCCCCCAGTTCCTTCCGACGTATGTCTTCTTGGCCTTGGACCATTTGTGAGAAGATTTCGGCTAGTTCTTCAATATGCTTAATTTCTTTGCCAAGCACTGCCTCAGTCATCATAGAAGCTGATGCGGTTGAAATGGTGCAGCCAACGCCGTCAAAAGCAATATCGGTAATCACTTCATTTTCAATCTTGACTGATAGTTCAATCACATCGCCACAGGTTGGGTTGTGGAGTTCCAATTTTTCCACTCCAGCCAAACTCCCGCGGTGACGAGGCGACTTGGAGTGTTCAGACACAACTGCCATATAAAGAGAGTCTAATCTAGATAGGGCCATTGAAAAACTCCTTTGTCTTGATGATTGCCTCGACCAACTTATCACAGTCAGCCTTGGTATTGTAAATGTAAAAACTTGCTCGTACAGTAGCAGGCACCTGCAAATATCTGAGAAGCGGTTGGGCACAATGGTGACCTGCCCGTACCGCAACTCCTTCATAGTCCAGAGCAGTTGCCACATCGTGTGGATGCAAGTCGTCCAAGTTAAAGGCAATAACTCCCGTCCGCTTGGCCAGGTCCTGACTACCATAAATGGTCAAACCTGGAATAGCCTGCAATTTTGGAAAGACATAGTCAACCAGTTCTGCCTCGTGGGCCTGGATAGCGTCCATACCAATTTCGGTCAGGTAATCAATGGCCGCTCCCAGCCCAATCGCACCTGCAATATTGGGCGTTCCTGCCTCAAACTTCCAAGGTAATTCCTTCCAAGTAGCTGACTGCTCATAGACAAAGTCAATCATTTCACCGCCGAATTCAACTGGCGACATGAGATTGAGCAATTCTTCCTTGCCGTAGAGAACACCAATTCCTGTTGGACCTAACATCTTATGAGCTGAAAAGGCATAGAAGTCCACGTCTAATTCTTGCACGTTGACGGCCATGTGGGGAACTGACTGGGCTCCGTCCACCACCAAGTAGGCACCGACTTCATGCACCAGCTCTGCTATTTCCCCAATAGGAGCCACGCTGCCTAAAACATTGGATACGTGTGCTAGGGAGACGAACTGGGTCTTAGAAGATAGTAGTGACCGCAGGTGGTCCATGTCCAGCTCGCCGTCTTTTAGGGTCACATAGCGGAGCTTGGCACCTGTTTGCTGACAGGCTTGCTGCCAAGGGATGATATTGGAGTGGTGCTCTTGAACTGAGATTATAACTTCCTGGTCTGGCAGGAGAATTTCCTTTGCAAACTGAGCCACCCAGTTAAGACCGGTTGTCGTTCCTCTGGTAAAGAGAATTTCCTTACTAGACTTGGCCTGGATAAAATCTGCCACCTTCTGCCGAGCCGCCTCGTAGCGAGCAGTTGCCCGTTCCGAAAGGGTGTGAACGCCACGGTGAACATTGGCATTATCCCTCTGGTAATAATCCACCAGCACATCTAGTACCTGCTGCGGTTTTTGAGTGGTCGCCGCATTGTCCAAATAGACCAGCGGCTCATCGTTAACAACTTGGTCTAGGATTGAAAAATCCTTGCGAATGCGTTCCAAATCCATATCTTATCTCTTTGTTAGTTTTTCTTCAATCACGGCAATCAGTTGGTCACGAACTTCCTTGACAGGAATTTCGGTAATGACTGCGCCAAGGAAACCACGAACAACCAAGCGTTCAGCAGTTGCTCGGTCCAGACCACGACTCATGAGGTAGTACATGTCTTCTGGATCCACCTGACCGATTGAGGCTGCGTGTCCAGCTGTAACCTCATTCTCATCGATAAGGAGAATTGGGTTGGCATCGGAGCGAGCCTTGTCAGACAGCATGAGGACACGGCTTTCCTGCTGGGCATCCGCACCTTTAGCACCACGAACAATGTGTCCGATACCATTAAAAGTCAAGGTTCCGCTTTCTAAGATAACCCCATGTTGCAGGATGTGACCGACCGAATTATGACCGTAGTTGGTCACGCGCGTATCCACACCTTGGACCTGACGACCTGATGACAGTCCAACAACTTTGAGGTTGGCATGGCTACCGTTTCCTTTTAATTCACTATCCAAATCGGCAACCACATTTCCTTCGTTGAGCAGACCAATCGCCCAGTCAATCGTTGCATCGTTTCCGAGATAGCCGCGACGGTTGAGGTAGGTATCCAAATGCTTGCCAAGGCGGTCAATGGCCGCAAACTTGATTTGGCTACCAGCAAGGGCGATTACTTCCACGACAATATTGGCTGAAGTCGCTGCTGTGCCGTCGCCTAAACTTTCAAAACGCTCCAGGTAATTAAGCTTGGCATTTTTTCCAGTGATGATGAGGACGCGTTTGTTAAAGGCAACTGGACTAGTGCTGTCTTGGTAGAAAAGGGCCTCAACTGGCTGGTCGATTTCAACATTATCTGGTACGTAGAGGACAGCTGTTGCGTTAAAATAGGCTGTGTTGTAAGCCGCTAATTTGTGCTCATCGTAGGCTACGGCAGCACCGAGGTACTTTTCAAGTACATCTGGAATGATGTCCATAGCCGATGCGAAATCTGTAAAGACTACACCTTTCTCTACAAGGTCAACCGGCAACTGCTCTAGAACCGTTTGGCTGCCAACTTGGACCAACATAGGATTGTCACCGATAGCTGTAAAATCTGGAACGGCTCCGATTTCATCATTTGTGGCTAGGATTCCGTCACCAAGGTTCCAACGATGAAATTTGACACGCTCAATAACCGGCAAGTCCAGCTCTGCTATTTTGTCAAAAGCCTTAAGGCGCAGGTCTGTCAACCAGCTTGGTTCTGCCTGCAAGGCTGAAAATTCTTGAATCTTTTCTTTGGTCATAGCTTCCTCCAAAGACTTAAATGTCATCTTCTTTGTAGTCGATGCCAAGCTCTGCTGCAACTTGGACATATCCTTCTTTTTCCAAGCGTTGCGCCAATTCTGGTCCGCCTGAAAGCACGACACGGCCTTCCATCATGACATGGACAACATCAGGAGTGATGTAGTTGAGCAAACGTTGGTAGTGGGTGATAATCATAGCACCGAAGCCCTCACCACGCATGGCATTGATCCCTTTCGATACAACTTTAAGGGCATCGATGTCCAGGCCTGAGTCAATCTCATCAAGAAGGGCAAAAGTTGGTTCCAACATGAGTAATTGCAGAATCTCATTGCGTTTTTTCTCACCACCTGAGAAACCTTCGTTGAGGTAGCGCTCTGCCATTTCCTCTTTCATGTTAAGGAGTTCCATTTTTTCATCCAACTTTGTGATGAAATCACGGACAGAAATCTTGTCTTCGTCTTCCTTACCAGCGTTCATTGCGGCACGAAGAAATTCCGCATTGGTGATCCCCGGAATTTCCGACGGGTACTGCATAGCCAGAAAAAGTCCCATACGGGCACGCTCATCGACTTCTAATTCTAAAATATTGACACCGTCAAACAAAATCTCACCTTGGGTGACTTCATAACTTGGATTGCCCATGATGGCTGCTGAAAGGGTGGATTTCCCTGTTCCATTCGGTCCCATGATGGCTGCAATTTCACCTGTTTTAAGGGTCAAGTTGACGCCTTTTAAGATTTCTTTGCCTTCGATTTCCACATGAAGGTCTTTGATTTCTAATACTGACATGTCGGTCTCCTTTATTTATTATCCTTTCTATTATACCAAAAAAAGAGCCTGACGGCTCTTATCTTGTTTAGAAAGATTCTTATTTTCTTTTTTTTGAATGGCGACAAATTGCCCGTTTTTCTTTAAAATTAGCTATTGATTCTTGACGGTAACTACTATTTCCAATGAAACGAAGGAGATTTAACAGTGGGGTACGATTTTCGCCAAAAATACCAATTAACTCACTTAGAATTTCAACACCTAGCCCCATTGTTAAGACTAATAAAACCCCACCTACTCGACTGGAAACATTCAGCAAAAGAGAGGTCAATGAAAAAATAAAGGAAATGGCATAAATGACCAATACTGTTCCCCTATGTGTCAATCCTAAAGATAAGAGTCGGTGATGCAAGTGCATCCGGTCTGCCTCAGAAATCTTTCGACCAGATAACTTACGGCGGATAATAGCCATAACCGTATCTGTAATCGGTACTCCCAGGATAATCATAGGGGTCACTACTGCTACTGCCGTAGAATTTTTCAAGCCTTGCAACGACAGCACACCAATCATGAATCCGATAAACAAGGCACCTGTATCACCCAGATAGATAATCGCCGGATTATAATTATAAGGCAGAAAACCGATAATAGCCGCTACCAGAATAAAAATAGTCAAGGTCAAAAAGATATTGCTATCATGGAGGAAAAAGTAGGAAACAATTCCCATTGTCGTCAAGGAGATAATCGACACCCCAGAAACTAAACCATCTAGACCATCGATCAAATTAACGGCATTAGTTATAGCAACAATCCACAGTACAGTTAGAAAAAAGGAGAGCCATTCCGGAAAGATAATAAAGGGACCACCAAACGGAATCTTGAAACTATCAAAATGAAATTCCGTACAGAACCAGATAATAGAGGCAGCAATTACAATCCCTAGCATCTTAGGAGCCGGTGTCAATTCTTTTACATCATCAATATATCCAGTAACTACAATGATTACTGATGCTAAAATAAGAGGCCAAATGTAGTCAAAATAGGTACCATGATAACTGACATGTGTCACAATACCTGGCAAGAACCATATGGCAGCTAAGGTAAAGGAAATGAAAATTGCAAGGCCTCCCGCAGAAGGCATGGGTACTTTATTAATACGACGGGCATTTGGATGATCGACTGCACCAACTCTGAAAGATAAGAATCGAACTAATGGTGTGATAATCGCTGAAACAACCATGGTTGTAATGATGACCATGATGTACTTTAATGCGAAAGGAATCATTATAGCGAAACCTTTCTAAGCTCGTCAATGGCGGCAATTGGTACAAGCACATGACCATGTTCCTGAAGATAAGGACGCGTTAATTTGCTATCATTTGTAAACTCTAACATTCTTGAGAGTAAGTATTCTGGATAGCGTTTTGAACGGTGCTCAGTCTTGATTAAAACAGTCATATAATAACGCTTGTCCAATTTATATAGTTCCGACTCTTCAATTGGATAGTCAATCGAACCTACAAATGTTAAAACTTCCTCTATGTCGTCAAATTCTAAAATATAATAAATATAAGGTTCTTGAGGCTCCTCTTCTTCCTCAGCCTCCTCAACTTCCTCTAAGTGACGAACAGCAGCCATATCTTTTGAACTTTTCTCTCGAACAGTCTGCTCTAAACTCTTAAAAAATTCATCCGGAGACATACTAGAAACATCTCCAAAATCTGACAAATCTGTAAACTCATCAAAGTTTAAATTTTGATCCAAATCTGACTTTGTCACAAAAATATCCACTCTGTCTGGTTTTGGCGTTACTCTGAAACTAAGCATACCGCTCTCACGAAATGTTAAGGGTAGGTCCAATTCTTCCAAAACAGAATAGAAAAATTCTTCCGTCTTTTCTTGAGGAATCAAGAAGTCCGAGAGTTCCATCCCTCTTTCTTCTAAATCATCCATTTTAATTGTAATCTTCAATGTTGAATCACTTATTTGTTTTACTTTCATAATTACCTCATACAATGAATGATTTTCTAAAATTTTACCATCCATTTTCAATACTCATACATATCTCATTCCATTATACTAAATGACCGCTTGAAAAACAAAAGAAAAGCAGGTTGCCCTGCTCTTAAAACAAAAATGTAACAAAGGAGTATACTAACAAAATAGCTCCCAAAATAATGCGATAATATCCAAATACTGTGAAGTCATTTTTCTTCACAAAATCCGTCAAGAAGCGAATAACGACCAATGATACCAAATAGGCTGTCAAACTTGCAACAAGTAGAATTATTATTTGATCAAGTGTCAAGCTGTTGCCATCCAAGAAGTATTTTACGGCTTTCAAACCACTGTAACCAAACATAGTCGGAATGCCGAGGAAGAAGGTAAAGTCAGCTGCGACTGTTCGACTAGTCCCAAGAATGATTGCTCCAAGGATAGTAGCCCCAGAACGACTGGTTCCTGGAACAATACTTAAAACTTGGAAACAACCGATGAGAAGAGCGGTTTTATAAGACATTTTAGATAGGTCTGTCACCTGGGGTTTTACATCTTTGTTTCGATTTTCAATCCAAATAAAGGCAACACCATAAACAATCAAGGCAATGGCAATAGGCACCATGAAGTTAAAATGTGCTTCAAACCAACTATCTAAAGGTACAGCAATTAAAATGGAAGGAATACAGGCAATCACAACTTTCGCCCAGAGTTGCCAAGTCAATTGAACATCATGTTTTGTCTTCCCTGGCTGAAAGGGATTCAAGCGCTCAAAATAAATGGTCATCACCGCTAGAATAGCACCCAACTGGATAACAATATTAAACATTTCTAAAAAATTTTCAGATTGGTTCAACTTCACGAATTCCTGAAATAAAATCAAGTGACCTGTTGAAGATACAGGCAACCACTCTGTAATTCCTTCAACAATGCCTAAAAATATGGCTTTCAACAATTCCAAAATCATAATAAACTCCTTTTTATCAATTCTAATTATTATACCATAAAAAAATAATACAATGATAGTTCAAGGATATTGAAATTTGTCAGAATTTTTAATAAAATGGTGTAATACCATTAAATAAGGAGAATTTATGAAACATAAACTTAGCATATTTCTGCTGACACTAATTGCTGTCTTTTCTATGGCAACCGGTGTTAAGGCAGATGAATACCTTCGGGTCGGTATGGAGGCAGCTTATGCACCATTCAACTGGACTCAAGAGGACAACAGCAATGGAGCTGTCCCGATTGAAGGAACCAACCAGTATGCCAACGGCTACGATGTGCAGATTGCCAAAAAAATTGCAGCATCACTAGACAAGGAACTTTTGGTTGTTAAAACAAAATGGGAAGGACTTGTCCCTGCTCTTACTTCTGGCAAAATCGACATGATTGTCGCTGGTATGAGCCCGACCGAAGAACGAAAAAAAGAGATTGCCTTCTCAGATAGCTACTACACCTCGATTCCAACTCTTGTGGTTCGTTCGGACAGTGAATACGCCAACGCAAGCAGTCTAGCTGATTTTGCTGGTGCAAAAATTACTGCCCAGCAAGGAGTTTACCTATACGACTTGATTGACCAAATTCAAGGTGCAAACAAGCAGACAGCCATGGGGGATTTTTCTCAGATTCGCCAAGCCTTAGAATCAGGTATTATCGATGCCTACGTCTCAGAACGTCCAGAAGCCCGTACAGCTGAAGCTGCAAACTCTGTTTTTAAAATGGTCGAATTGTCTGACGGCTTTACGACCAATGCAGAAGATGTGACCATCGCGGTAGGTATGCGTAAGGACGACAACCGAATCAACCAGGTCAACGAAGTTCTTGCAGGCATTTCTGAAGAGGACCAAATCGCCCTCATGGACAATATGATTGAAAATCAACCTGCTGAAGAAACCAGCGAAGGGGAAACCCCAAGTTTCATTGCCCAAGTTTGGAATATTGTTGTAAACAACTGGCAGCAATTGCTTCGTGGTACTGGAATGACCTTGCTTATTTCCATCTTAGGTACCATTATCGGTACAGCCATTGGTCTATTGATTGGTGTTTTCCGCACTGCGCCAAAAGCTGCTAACAAGGCCCTTGCAATCGGTCAAAAAGTTTTCGGTTGGTTCATTACTATCTATATTGAAATTTTCCGTGGTACTCCAATGATCGTACAATCCATGGTTATCTACTACGGTACTGCCCAAGCCTTCGGTCTTAACCTTGACCGTACCCTCGCTGCCATTTTCATCGTATCCATCAATACCGGTGCCTACATGAGTGAGATTGTCCGCGGTGGTATCTTCGCCGTTGATAAGGGACAATTCGAAGCTGCTACAGCTCTTGGATTTACCCACAACCAGACCATGCGCAAGATTGTTTTGCCTCAGGTTATTCGCAATATCCTCCCAGCTACTGGTAATGAGTTCGTCATCAATATCAAGGATACTTCTGTATTGAACGTTATTTCCGTTGTAGAACTATACTTCTCAGGAAATACCGTAGCGACACAAACCTACCAGTACTTCCAAACCTTTACCGTCATTGCCATTATTTACTTTATCTTGACTTTCACTGTGACACGCATCTTGCGAGCAGTTGAAAAACGCTTTGACACAGACACCTATACAACTGGTGCCAACCAAATGCAAATCGAGGTGCCTCATGACTAAGAACATCATTCTTGAAATTAAAAACCTAAAAAAATCCTATGGACAAAACCAGGTCCTAAAGGATATCTCAGTTAATGTCGAAAAAGGTGAAGTCATTTCCATTATCGGATCCTCTGGTTCTGGAAAATCAACTTTCCTTCGTTCCATCAACCTTTTAGAGACACCAACTGAAGGACAAATCCTCTACCATGGCCAAGATGTATTGGCCAAAGGCTATGATTTGACTACATACCGTGAAAAACTAGGTATGGTTTTCCAATCCTTTAACCTTTTTAACAACCTCAATGTCTTGGAAAATGCCATCGTGGCACAAACTACTGTATTAAAACGCGATCGTGCAGAAGCTGAAAAAATCGCCAAAGAAAACCTCAATAAGGTCGGTATGACTGAGCAGTACTGGCAGGCCAAACCAAGCCAACTCTCTGGTGGTCAAAAACAACGGGTAGCTATTGCCCGTGCCTTATCCGTGGATCCAGAAGTCATTCTCTTTGATGAGCCAACTTCTGCTCTTGACCCTGAAATGGTCGGAGAGGTACTCAAAACCATGCAGGACCTTGCCAAGTCCGGCTTGACCATGATCATCGTGACGCACGAAATGGAATTTGCCCGTGATGTTTCAGACCGTGTCATCTTTATGGACAAGGGTGTCATCGCCGAAGAAGGCACACCTCAACAACTCTTTGAAAATCCACAAGAAGAGCGGACCCGCGAATTCCTGCAGCGTTTTTTAGGATAAGCTTTCACACCTATAGATAGCAACCTTACCAGCTTTTGAAGCTGGTAAGGTTTTTTTGAAACAAAAAAAGAAGACCAAACGGTCTTCTCAGTAAATATTCTAAATAAAATGATTATTTAGATTAGTTTTCAAATTTCTTGTGGTTTTTATCGTAAAAATCAATCAAACCCAAGGCAGTAGCAAATGAGATATTGTCAATTTTAGCGCGTCCTTGTGCAAGAGCGATAACTGACATTTCACGAGCATTAGTTTCTTTAGAGATACGGTAGCCTGTGATTTTCTTTTCGCGTACCCAGCCGACAACAGCGGCAACTTTTTCGTAACTAGTCATAATGAGCCCCTTTCCTTTTTATTCGTGCAATTTAGTATAGTATAAATCGCTTTGACTTGTCAAGTAAAATGTTCGTTTTTTACTCATTTTTTTACCTGTAAAGCAGACAATATTTGTGTACGAACATCTTCTACTCCACCAGCATTAGCTGGTAAAAAGATTGTTTGATTACCTCCTTGTGCAAAATTATTTAATGTATCCAAGTATTGGTTGGTCAATAGGATAGACATAATCTGCTCTTCCGTCATACTGATGTTGGACTCTTTCAATTCACGAATAGAGTCCGCCAAACCATCTACAATAGCCTTCCGTTGTTGTGCAATCCCCACGCCATGTAGGCGGTCTTTTTCAGCCTCTGCTTCAGCAGCAGTAACTATTTTAATCTTATCGGCTTCTGCCAATTCTTGGGCCGCAACCCGTTTCCGCTGAGCTGCGTTGATTTCATTCATTGATTGCTTAACCTCGGCATCTGGTTCAACCTTGGTAATCAAGGTCTTGACAATGACATAACCGTAAGTCGACATCTCTTCTGCGACCTGTTTTTGTACTTCCAGGGCGATTTCATCTTTTTTCTCAAAAAGTTCATCCAAGGTCAACTTAGGCACCGAAGAGCGCAGGGCATCTTCGATATAGGATTTAATCTGAGCCTCTGGATGCATGAGTTTGTAGTAAGCATCTGTGACATTATTTTCATTGACACGATACTGCGTAGCCACATTCATGGTTACAAAGACATTATCCTGGGTCTTGGTTTCCACCACAATCTCACTCTGCAGCATCCGCAATTGGATACGAGCCGCAATGACATCTACCCCAAAAGGAATCTTAAAGTTAATCCCTGAGGTAGAAGTTTTTTGGTACTTCCCAAACCGCTCTACAATAGCAACTGTTTGCTGCTTGACCACATATAGCCCCGAAACAACTAAAACCAAGGTAAGCAATACAACAAATAAGAAACTAACAATAAAAATTATTGGACCAAGAACCATACCTACCTCCTATACTAGCATTTTATAAAGCGAATCATTTTCATGAAGATTGATATACTGAGGATCGAAATCTTCTAGGCGAGAAAGAAATTGGACATAATCTTCCTTATTGCCCAAAGCAATCCCGATCAAGACTGGACCAGTACCTTTATTGGCACGTTTGATGTACTCAAAGCGAGTAATATCATCATTAGGTCCTAAAATATCATTTACAAATTCACGCAAGGCACCCGGGCGTTGTGGGAAATTCACTACAAAGTAATGTTTAATTCCCTCATAAATAAGAGCCCTTTCTTCCATTTCCGGCATACGGTTGATGTCATTATTTCCGCCTGAAATGATACAGCAGATCGTCTGCCCCTTAATCTTATCTTTGATGACTTCTAAGGCTGCCACCGTAGCTGCACCAGCTGGCTCTGCAACAATTCCGAGCTTAGAATAGAGATCCAAAATGGTCGCTGAAATCCATCCCTCGTCAACACCAATCAGCTTATCGACATGTTTGCGAGCTACTTCATAGGTTGAAGCCCCAACCTTTTGAACAGCAATACCGTCCGCAAACTTATCAATGCTCGCCAATTTGATAGGACGTCCCTTATCAAAGGCTGCCTTCATGGAACGGGCACCGTTGGCTTCAACGCCGATAATCTTAATTTCAGGAGCATTTTCTTTCAAGAATGCAGAGACTCCGGCAACCAATCCACCTCCGCCTACTGGCACAAGGATTTGATCAAAACTAACGGACTGCTCCTCAGCTTCTTCTAAGATTTCGTAGGCTACTGTACCTTGACCAGCTTGTACATTGGCATCATCAAATGGATCAATAAAAGTTTTTCCACTCTCTTTTGTAAACTCTTGTGCTGCTTGGGCAGATTCATCAAAAGTATCGCCTACTAAACGAATATCAACAAAATCTCCACCGAAGAAACGAACCTGTCCAATCTTTTGCTGGGGGGTTGTAATCGGCATAAAGATTGTCGCAGGAATCTGCATTTCTTGACATGTATAGGCAACACCTTGGGCATGGTTACCCGCCGAGGCACAGACTACCCCTAGTGATTTTTCTTCATCAGACAATTGTGAAATCGCATAGTATGCTCCACGAATCTTAAAGGAGCGAACCCGCTGCTCATTCTCACGTTTGATATAGACGGTCGCACCATATTTTTCGGATAAATAACGACTGTAATCCAGGGGAGTTCGGACAACTACCCTCTTTAGAACTTCATATGCCTGTTCTACATTTTTTGCTGTAATCATTTTTTACTACTTTCCTTCTGTAACTATATTATACCAGTATTTAACAAATATTACTAACAATTATACGCATATTTATAATAATATCGCAGAATTGATTTATATCCGATCTTTTGTCAATCTTTTGAGTCATCTTATTAATAAAATGGTCAAAAGAGCTGGTTAACCCAGCTCCTTTATTCCTATTTTCTTGACAAAAATTGTATACTCTTCATCCAAGCCATGTAACACAGATACTTGGAACTACAGACTGCGAGTGGAGATGCACTTTACTTATACAAAGGGCATTTCCGTCCACTAAACTTGCCTCGCGTTTCCGTTTTTTTTGGCGAGGGCTCTAACAGTTTGGGGAACTATCGGAGGTAGGAGATAAAGCTTGCGACAGTAAGTGTCAATTGGACTTTCCTCACATTCTAGTTTTCAGGCGAGCAACTGCTTCCTTCAAAGGTTCCCCAACCTTTGAAGCTGTCAGAGGTGGTAGATAAAGCTTGCGACAGCAAGTGTCAACTAGTCCAACCCCGGACTTTCCTCACTCTCTCGTTTTCAAGCGAGGGCGTATGGTCGCTCTCACATTTCTAGGCGACCAGCTGAAAGAGTCTATCCCCAGACTCTTTCACTCCCCCGGACTTGCCTCGCTCTCTCATTTTTAGGCGAGGGCGTATGGTCGCTCTCACATTTCTAGGCAACCAGCTGAAAGAGTCTATCCCCAGACTCTTTCACTCCCCCGGACTTGCCTCGCATTCTCGTTTTCAGGCGAGGGCTAAAACAGTCCACTGGACTTTCCTCACTCTCTCATTTTTAGGCGAGGGCTAAAACAGTCCACTGGACTGTTTTAGTTATAAATCTTGAATGAATCGTCGTCGTTGCGGCTGACGAATGGCATTGCTTTGCGGAGTTCTGCTCCGACTTTTTCGATTTCGAGTCCTTCTGCTTCTTTACGGTATGCTTCCATACGTGGACGGCCTGCTTTATAGTCGTTAACGAAGTCATTAGCAAATTTACCAGACTGGATATCTGCAAGGACTGCCTTCATGTTTTCTTTAACTTGGTCTGTAATCACGCGTGGGCCTGATACATAGTCACCAAATTCAGCAGTGTTTGAGATAGATTGGCGCATTTTCTTGAAGCCACCTTCGTAGACAAGGTCAACGATAAGTTTCATCTCGTGAAGAACTTCGAAGTAAGCCAATTCTGGTGCATAACCTGCTTCTGTCAAGACTTCAAAACCTGCCTGCATAAGGGCTGTCAAACCACCGCAGAGAACCGCTTGCTCACCAAACAAGTCTTCTTCCGTTTCTTCCTTGAAGGTTGTTTCCAAAAGACCTACACGAGCCGAACCAACTCCTTTTGCCCAGTCCATAGCGATGTGCTTGGCATTGCCAGTAGCGTCTTGATACACAGCGTAAAGAGCTGGTACACCGAAACCTTCTTCAAAGGTACGGCGAACCAAGTGACCTGGTCCTTTCGGTGCACACATGAAGACATCCACATCTGCTGGTACCTTGATAAATTCAAAGTGAACATTGAAACCGTGGGCGAAGCCAAGAGCATTTCCCGCTTCCAAGTTTGGAGCAATTTCTTCATTGTAAAGGTCTGCCTGGATTTCGTCTGGAGCCAAAATCATGATAACATCGGCTTGTTTTGCTGCTTCTGCCACTTCAAAAGTTTCAAAACCGTCTTCTTTTGCCTTGTCAAATGACTTACCAGCACGCACACCGATGATAACATCGTGCCCTGTATCGCGCAAGTTTTGAGCATGGGCATGGCCTTGTGAACCATAACCGATAACGGCGATACGTTTGCCGTCAAGTGCTGCGACTGTTACATCTTTTTCATATTGCATTGCTACTGTCATAAAATTCTCTTTTCTATTTTTTTAATTATTCTATAAAGTTTTAAGACTAATCTCGACTAAAACCTGTTGCTCCCGTACGGGCGATATTCTTGATGCCGTATGGCTGAATCACACGCAAGAGGGCGTCAATCTTATCTCCGTCGCCAGTCATTTGAATGGTAATGGAGTGCGGTGCCACATCGACAACGCTAGCGCGGAAAGGTTGGATAATGGCTAAAATTTCTGCCCGTTTTGCTGGAGGTGCCGAAATTTTAACCAGAATCACCTCCCTTTCCAAGTGGGGAATATCCGTCAAATCACGGACACGGACTACATCAATCAAACGGTTGAGTTGCTTAATAATCTGTTCCACTTCGTCCATGGTTGCTACATCGACAATCACTGTAACTCGGGAAATGCCTTCTACTTCTGTCGGACCAACAGATATGGACTCAATATTGATTTGCCGGCGAGATAAAACACCTGTAAAGCGGTTGAGGACGCCTGATGAATTCCGTAATTTTGCTGTTAACATTCTACGCATTGAACTTCACCCCCAACATCTCTGCATTGCTCTTACCTGCTGGAACCATTGGTTGAACGTGTTCTGCTTTGGAAATATGCACTTCAATCAACATCGGTCTATCTTCCAAAATAACTTTCATATCCTCAGCCAGGGTCGCTGGATTGTCAAAACTGTAGTGAGCAATGCCGTAGGCTTCAGCTAGCAGCTGGAAATTTGGCTCCGCATCAAAGACAGACTGACTGCGGCGTTTGTCATAGAAGGATTCCTGCCACTGACGGACCATGCCAAGCGAATGGTTGTTAATCAGAACCACCTTAATCGGTACACCATAGCCATTGAGAATAGCTAGTTCTTGGTTGGTCATCTGGAAACCACCATCACCAACAAAAAGAACAACTTCACGGTCAGGGTTGGCTAATTTAGCACCGATTGCTGCTGGAATACCAAATCCCATAGTTCCCATGCCACCTGATGTCACTAACTGGCGAGCATGTTTATAAGGATAGAACTGAGCGGTCCACATCTGGTGTTGCCCGACGTCTGTGACCACAATCGCATCTCCTTTGGTTAATTGACCAATTAATTCAATAGCCTGTTGTGGTTTGATAAATTCAGAATCTCCCTCATACCAGAATGGTGCTCTGCGTTTATTTTCTAAGACCTGGGCGGTCCAGTCAGCGTAATCTGTTTCCACAGTTTCCAGCTTGAGCAAGGCTTGGAGAGTTGCCTTAGCATCTCCTACGACTGGTATGGCTGTTTTCTTAACCTTACCGATTTCAGCTGGGTCGATATCAATATGGGCAACGGTTGCGTTGGGTGCATAGCTGAGAGGATTACCTGTCAAACGGTCATCAAAACGAGCTCCGATATTGATGATATAATCCGCATCATTCATAGCCATATTGGCAGCATAGGAACCATGCATACCACCCATACCTAGTGCTAATTCATGCTCAATCGGCATAGCACCTAAACCTAGCAAGGTAGAAACAACTGGGATTCTGTAACGTTCCGCAAAGGCAATCAACTCTTGATTGGCATCTGCGTAATTGACCCCACCACCTGCAAGAATAACAGGTTGCTTAGCTTGACTCAGTTGTTTCAAAATTTTCTTGACCTGTAAACCATTTGGCTCAACAGTTGGTTGATAACTTGGAAGTTGAACAGTTGGATCGTGGTAAAAATCAACTATTCTCTCTTGAATATCTTTTGGAACGTCAATGACAACCGGACCTGGACGACCTGTTGTTGCGATATGAAGAGCCTCTGTAATGACACGAGGAATATCAGCGGTATCTCTAATTTGATAATTATACTTGGTAATTGGCATGGTCATTCCCAAGACATCGGCTTCTTGAAAGGCATCCTTACCGATACCTCGTGTAGCCACTTGACCTGTAAAGACCAAGAGGGGAACACTATCTCCCATAGCGTCCGCTATTCCTGTGATGGCATTTGTTGCTCCTGGACCAGAAGTTACAATCGCTACCCCCACCTTTCCTGATGATTTAGCGTAACCTTCTGCCTCATGCACTGCACCTTGTTCATGACGAGCCAAGATATGTTGAATACCCTCATATTGGTAAATCGCATCATACAAAGGTAAGACCGCTCCTCCTGGATAACCAAAGACCAGGTCTACCCCTAATTGATGCAAGGTATCCAAGATTAGATAAGACCCCGAACGTGGTTGGTCTAGTTGAATTTCTTGCACGAATACTCCTCCTCTCTGCAAATGTTATCTACTATAATATCACAAGGAGATAGAATGTCAAGGAATTTTCTGAAAATTCCTACATTTGTTCGTTTTCTTAAATATTTCCGAAAAAATTCTTAAAGCAAACTTAAGCTAATCTCAAGCACCCTCTGGTTTTAGCTTGCTTTTAGGAAAGTCCCGTATAGTAGACTCATCAAGAAAAACAGACGAGGTTTATGATATGTATTATGTAGTGATACCGGCCTACCAGCCAGATGAAAAATTGATACAACTCTTAGAGGTCATGAAAAACAGACTAAACTGCCAGGTCATTGTTGTAGATGATGGTAGTACAGGCGAATCCAAAAATATTCTGGATATTGCCAAAACCTTTGCCATTGTTCTCCACCACGATGTCAATAAAGGAAAAGGACAGGCCCTCCGAACAGCCTTTAGCTTTATCCAAGATTTGCGAAAGCCTGGTGTCATTGTTACCGCTGATGCAGATGGTCAACATGCTGTGGATGATATAGACCGTGTCGCACGCGCCGCCATGAACCTGCCCAGTCGCCTCATCCTTGGTGTTCGTCAATTTACCAAAGACATCCCTCTCCGTAGCCGATTTGGTAACAAACTAACTAGAGTCTTGTTCAGACTACAAACCGGTGTCAATGTATCCGATACACAAACTGGCTTACGCGGTTTCCACACCGACATAATTCCATTTATGTTGGACATTGAGGGTGACCGCTACGAATATGAAATGAATATGCTGACCCAAGCAAGTCAAGACTATAAAATCACGGAAGTTCCCATTCAAACTATTTATATCGATGATAATGCCAGTTCGCATTTTCGTCCCATAAAAGATGGATTGCTAATTTACAAAAATCTCTTCAAATTTGCCCTGGCATCTTTTGGTGGTTTCCTAGTCGACTATGGTATCTATGCCTTAGCTTTGTTGGTGCTGACTGGACTACCAACAGCTGCACGTTTGTTAGCTGCTAACACCATTGCTCGCATCTGCAGTGCTAGTTGTAATTTTGCTCTTAACAAGAGGTTAGTCTTTAAAAATAAAGAAAGTATTGCACGAACAGGTGCTGGCTACTTTACTCTAGCTCTCATTCTCTTCCTAGCTGATACAACTCTTCTTTATCTTTTCCATCAAATTCTTGGACTTAACCTCTACATTGTCAAACTTGTGGTCGGTATCTTCCTCTTTCTAGCCTCTTGGTTCATTCAAAAAAATATCATCTTTAAAGAAAGGAAATCATTTTCCCATGAAATTGCTTAAGAAACCCTTTGCCTATGCCTCCATCTTTGGAATGTTACTAACAAGTGGATTTTCCTACTCTATGTTGAAAACCTTCGTGCTTTCCGAAGCAATCACAACGGTTGCTGCAAGTAACGCCACAACTAGCAGCCAAAACACAGCTACTTCATCGTCGTCAACTGCCGCAACCACTGCAACTAATGTCTCTACAACGGATACTAGTTACACTGATGACAATATCCAAATTAACTTAGAAACCATTACTACCAACAACACAACTGTCTATGTAGCAGATATCCAGGTCAGCTCTCCAGAGTATCTAAAGACAGCTCTAGCCCAAAATACCTACGGTACCAACGTCACGGCCAAAACTTCTGAAACCGCCACTGCAAACAATGCTATCCTAGCAGTCAACGGTGACTATTACGGCGCCAACTCAACTGGTTATGTCATTAAAAACGGCGTCCTCTACCGTGACACTGTCCGCGACAATGCAGCTTACGGTGACTTGGCAATCTACGCCGACGGCTCATTTGAAATCATCTATGAAAATGAAATCACTGCTCAAGAATTGATTGACAAGGGGGTCGTCAACCTCTTAGCATTCGGTCCATCATTGGTAGAGAACGGTGAAATCGTGGTCGATACTTCAACAGAAGTTGGACGGGCCATGTCTTCCAACCCTCGTTCAGCCATTGGTATCATCGATGAAAACCACTATATCATTGTAGTCGCAGACGGCCGTACTTCTGAAAGTGAAGGTCTATCCCTCTATCAACTGGCAGAAGTTATGCAGCAATACGGTGCAAC
Organism: Streptococcus suis; assembly: GCF_024509555.1. GTDB lineage: Bacteria > Bacillota > Bacilli > Lactobacillales > Streptococcaceae > Streptococcus > Streptococcus suis_AD. The sequence continues at coordinate 78,440 of NZ_JAMWEL010000005.1, read as the reverse complement.
GACAGCCTATAACCTTGACGGTGGCGGTTCATCAACCCTCTACTTCAACGGCCAAGTCATCAACAATCCAACAACAAACGGAAATACTATTTCAGAAAGGGCGGTAAGTGACATTGTCTACATCGGTTACTAATCAAACATCTACGCGTACTGCACGCACCTTCATTACCTACTTGGCTACAACAGCCTTCCTCTTTATCTTCAGTCGTATCTACGAAAGCCTTAGTTATGGCGAGGTTTCGATTTTCATGCATTATATGTTTTGTGTGACCCTGATTGGTGGAGCTTTACTACTTGGTATGCTCACTCTAAAGCCAAACTTATCACGAATGACTTTTAATCTCTGGAATTCAGGTGTTGCCACCATTACAGCAGGCTTCCTGCTCCGTGGTATCATCAACCTGTCTGGTCGTTCAACCACCTTGGACCAACCCTATTGGTTTATCGGTGCAGGATTCTTAGTTCTTGCCTTGATTAGCCTCTTCTTCACTGGAAACAAGAAAGCACAGCTCCGAGCAACTGCTCAGTAACAAAAACAAACTAGAACAGCCTTTGGAACATCCAAGGTTGTTTTGTTTATTTTTGCAAAATTCAGAAATTTCACATCATTTAACAAATCCTTTTTCATTTCCCTCATAACTATGGTATAATAAGAGAACTAATCACCAGAAAGATAGGGAGAAGAGAAATGACAGATAAAGATACACTCAAAAACCTCCGTCACCGTAGCTCTGTTTACGATTCGATGGTCAAATCGCCCAACCGTGCTATGTTACGTGCAACCGGCATGACCGACGATAGCTTTGAGAAACCGATTGTTGGGGTTATTTCGACTTGGGCTGAAAATACACCCTGTAACATCCACCTGCATGACTTTGGAAAACTAGCCAAAGAAGGGGTTAAAGAGGCAGGGGGCTGGCCTGTTCAATACGGCACCATCACCGTTGCAGACGGGATTGCCATGGGAACTCCTGGTATGCGCTTCTCACTGACTTCTCGTGATATCATTGCTGACTCTATTGAGGCAGCTATGGGAGGACACAACGTGGATGCCTTTGTCGCTATCGGAGGCTGTGATAAAAACATGCCTGGTTCCATGATTGCCATCGCCAACATGGACATTCCAGCTGTTTTTGCCTACGGCGGAACCATTGCGCCAGGTAATCTCAATGGTAAAGACATCGACTTGGTATCCGTTTTTGAAGGAATCGGAAAATGGAACAACGGTGACTTGACCGCTGAAGAGGTTCGTCAAATCGAGTGTAATGCCTGCCCTGGCCCTGGTGGTTGCGGTGGTATGTACACTGCCAATACCATGGCGACAGCCATTGAGGTAATGGGCATGTCTATTCCTGGCTCTTCTTCTCACCCTGCTGAATCTCCTGAGAAGAAGGCTGATATTGAAGAAGCTGGCCGTGCTGTTGTACGCATGCTAGAACTTGGCATCAAACCATCTGACATTATGACGCGTGAAGCATTTGAAGATGCTATTACAGTCACCATGGCTCTGGGCGGCTCCACCAACGCTACTCTTCACTTGCTAGCCATTGCTCACGCTGCAAACGTTGACTTGACCTTGGAAGATTTCAATGATTTCCAAGAACGCGTGCCTCACTTGGCAGACCTGAAACCATCAGGAAAATACGTCTTCCAAGACCTCTACAATGTCGGTGGCGTCCCAGCTGTCATGAAATACTTGCTCAAAAACGGCTTCCTCCATGGTGACCGTATCACCTGTACAGGTAAAACCGTTGCGGAAAACTTGGAAAACTTTGCAGATTTGACACCTGGACAAGATGTCATCATGCCACTTGAAAATCCAAAACGGGCGGATGGACCTCTGATTATCTTGAAAGGTAACCTAGCTCCTGAAGGAGCGGTTGCCAAGGTTTCTGGTGTGAAAGTCCGTAACCATACTGGCCCTGCTAAGGTCTTTGACTCAGAAGAAGAGGCGATTGATGCAGTCTTGACCGATGAAATCGTAGATGGTGATGTTGTCGTTGTCCGCTATGTTGGGCCAAAAGGTGGGCCTGGTATGCCGGAAATGCTGTCGCTTTCATCTATGATTGTCGGAAAAGGCCAAGGTGACAAGGTAGCCCTTCTAACAGACGGTCGTTTCTCTGGTGGTACTTATGGTCTGGTTGTTGGCCACATCGCTCCTGAAGCTCAGGATGGTGGTCCAATTGCCTACCTCCGTACAGGTGATTTGGTGACGGTTGATCAAGATACCAAAGAAATCACCATGCACGTTTCTGACCAAGAAATCGAAGAACGTAAGAAAACAACTGTTATTCCACCACTCTACTCTCGTGGTGTTCTCGGAAAATACGCCCACACCGTATCCTCTGCCTCTAAAGGAGCTGTTACGGACTTCTGGAGACCAGAACGCAGTGGGAAACAGTAATGAATTTATTAACCCCTGTCAAATGACAGGGGTTTTACAAGGAGAAAATCAAATGAAACTAAACGTCGAACTCTCCCGCTTTCGTGTTAAGGAAGGCAAAACCATCCAAGTAGATGAATGGATGGCCTTTCTCAACGAACACATGGAAGACACCCTTCTCACTCTTGAGGGAGAAAAAATGTATGTCGAAACCATCTTCCGCGAGGTATTGGACGGACGCGAATACCTTTACTGGTATTCTGTTCAAGCTGAAGGAGGGATTGAAGTCGAAGATTCAGAATCCTATATCGACAAAAAACATTTAGAATATTGGGAAGAATGCATCGACCCGAGCTATGGTATGGTCAATTTGGATCCACAAGTTATCATGATTCCCAAGCCTGTTTATGAAACCATGGAAGAATTAGACAGACAATACGATGAGATATTTAAAAAATGAGCTGCTCCACGCAACTCATTTTCTTTTTATTTAGGACTAATCCCCAGTGTAATCCGTCCCAGACGGCTGATGCGTGTCATTTTCCAAGTAGGAGACCAGACGATTTCGACCTGGGCATCGGTGATGCCTTCGATTTTCTTCAAGGCTGTAACCAACTCACCTGGCATGGTATCAGCGCAAGAACACCCTGCATCTGTAAAGGTCATGATAACCTTGCAAAAACCATTTTCATCCAAATCTATCTCATAGACTAAGCCCAGATTGTAAATATCCAATTCAATTTCCGGGTCATAAATATTCTCTAGGACTTCGATCAATTGACTTGAAAGTGCAGCTGCTCGGTCATTGATTTTTATATCGTCTCTCATTGGAATTCTCATCTTTCTTGTTTTTATCATTTTCTCATATTTTTCAATAATTTTCAAGAAAATACAAAGAAATTGTCTGAATATTCGATTAATTACCCCTGGAAGAATGATAGGATATCTTGACCCAAAATAGATGCAGGCCAAACAAATTTTCCAATTGCTATGACTTTATCAAATATGTCAGAAAATCACCATATTGCAAGTCATCCACAAGCATTACTTACTATTCCCAACCGCTGCTGTGACGAAGGCAGTATAGAGTCCTTCAGGACGATTTGGTCGAGATTGGAGTTCTGGGTGATACTGACAGGCCACAAAGAACTTGTTCTCAGGAATTTCAACGATTTCAACCAGGCGGTTGTCTGGCGATACACCTGAGAAGACAAAACCAGCTTCTTCAAATTGTTGACGGAAGTCATTGTTAAACTCGTAACGGTGGCGGTGGCGACGTTGGACAACTTCTTGGTTGTCATAGGCTGCAGCAGCCTTTGAGCCACGTTTGAGTTTGCTTGGATAGAGTCCCAGACGGAGTGTTCCGCCCAAGTCTTCGACACCAATTTGGTCGCGCATAATATCAATAATAGGGTACTTGGTTTCTGGATCCAGCTCAAAACTATTGGCTCCTTCTAAGCCAAGAACGTGGCGAGCAAATTCCACACAAGTCAACTGCATACCCAAGCAGACGCCTAACATAGGCACATCATTCTCACGGGCATAGCGAATGGCTTGAATTTTTCCTTCGGTACCGCGTTGACCAAAGCCGCCAGGTACGAGAATGCCTTGCGCTTGTCCAAGTCGGTCAGCGACATTTTCTGACGTCAAGTCGTTGGCATTGACCCAATCCAACTCAATTGCTACATCATTGGCATAGCCTGAGTGTTTCAAGGCTTCTACAACTGAAATGTAAGCATCTTGGAGCTCGACGTATTTACCAACAAGGGCAATTTTGACAGTCTTCTTGAGATTTAGAACCTTGTCAACCATGGCTGACCAATCTGTCATATCTGCTGGTGGCACATCTAATTTCAAATGGTCACAGACAATCTGGTCCATATTTTGTGCCTGCATATTGAGCGGAATTTGGTAGAGGTGTTCAACGTCCAGTGATTCAATGACCGCTTCTGGTGCCACATCACAGAATTGAGCCAACTTATTTTTAATCCCTTGACCAGCTGGCTGTTCTGTTCGGATTACCAACATGTTTGGTTGAATACCCAGTCCACGTAATTCTTTGACCGAATGCTGGGTCGGCTTGGTCTTCATTTCTCCTGCTGCCCTGAGATAAGGCAAGAGGGTGGTGTGGATGTACATGACATTATCAGAGCCAACATCCGCCTTCATCTGACGGAGGGCTTCAAGGAAGGGGAGACTTTCAATATCTCCAACAGTTCCCCCAACTTCTGTGATAATAACATCTGCATCTGTTGTGCGGGCTGCCCGCTTGATTTTGTCCTTGAGAGCATCTGTGATATGTGGAATAACCTGAACCGTTGCCCCTAGGTACTCTCCCTTGCGTTCTTTCCGAAGGACTTCGCTGTAAATCTTACCAGTGGTGACGTTTGAATATTTGTTGAGGTTGATGTCGATGAATCTCTCATAGTGACCGAGGTCCAAGTCAGTTTCTGCACCATCATCTGTCACAAATACTTCCCCGTGTTGGTAGGGACTCATGGTCCCTGGGTCAATGTTGATGTAGGGATCGAATTTTTGAATAGTAACTTTCAATCCTCTGTTTTTCAAGAGGCGGCCCAAACTTGCTGCTACAATTCCCTTACCAATCGATGACACAACGCCACCAGTTACAAAAATATATTTTGTCATGCAAACTCCTTCTCTACTGTCATCATCATGACGGGGTGTAGATTTCAATAATGATGAAGAAAAAACAAAAATAGCTCCCTATTGACTAGGGAGCTCCGACCTCAAAAGAGGTGCCCGATAATATATTATCGAAAAATATAAGCCTTGTCAAACACAAGTTTATATTACTACTCGTCAATGACTTCTTCATCAGAATAGTCATCATCTTCTTCAGCCAAATCAACCGTTTCATCATCTAATTCATCTTCTGGAATGATTTCATTGATTTCGGAGTCATATGATTCAACTTCATCCTTTTCATCATCTGGATTCTCATCATCATATTCTGATGAAGAATTATCAGAATAATTATCCTCGTCTTCTGGATCATCATGACCATAGTCAATCGCATCCTCATCACCGTCCATGAAGGCATTAACACGCTTTTTCTTACGTTTCGGTGCATCTTCGTCGTCTTCCTCAAGAGTAATCACTTCTTCATCGATTTCATCGATTGCATACCATGAACGAAGGCCCCATTTGTTTTCACCTAGCGGAATGAAGCTACCATCCACATTCAAATCTGAATAGAAAGTTGGCAAGGCTGCACGAATGTCACTGTTTGATTTTTCAAGGTAGTTTTGAATTTCATTAACCAAGTCATTGAAGTACATTTCATTATCACGGCCACGTTCTTCCAAAATAGCACGTGCCACTTCAATCATGGAAAGTTCACTTTTTTCTTGTCCTGCAAATACGTTTAGTTCCAAGGGTCTTCTCCTTTTATGTCTTTCCTTTCTATTTTACGCTAAAATTGGCAAATAGTCAAAGATAAGTGAATTTTTTTAGAAAAGAAAGGCCTAGTTGGTACTGCTAACTAGACCTTTTTTCTCCCTAGCGACTCACTAAGCTTCCTCTCTTTTCTTGAAGAAAAGAAATGCTGATAGACTTGTCAAGCTAGCCACAAGATAGAAATTCATATTTTCTACAACTCCCGTGACAGGAAGAGTTTTAGCAGAAGAAATCTGCCAAACTGGATTTTGTGATCCTGCTACTGATCTTACAAGATCCGGCTTAGGCCCTTCTGGAAGTGTCAGATCCTTCTCCGGTATTGAAGTCACATCTGCATAGTCAGAACCGTGTTCCAATTCTACTTGGTTACTAAAGCCGTCACCATCGGTATCTGTAGTCAAGTCAAAGATTGGAAGGGCTGGGGCGGTTACAGAGGAACCATTCATAGCCAAATGACCGACTGGTAATTCAAAGAATGTTGGATCACCCTTGGCTGCCACCTCAGGAACTGTACTTGCATCAGCATAATCAGAACCTTGCTCCAATTCTACTTGGTTATTAAAACCGTCGCCATCCGTATCGGCTGATAGATCAAAGACCGGAAGATCTGGGGCGGTTATAGAGGAGCCATTCATAGCCAAATGACCGACTGGTAATTCAAAGAATGTTGGATCACCTTTAATTGTCACATCAGGAACTGAAGCTGCATCAGCATAATCAGAACCTTGCTCCAATTCTACTTGATTGCTAAAGCCATCGCCGTCTGTATCAGCTGACAGGTCAAAGATTGGAAGAACTGGGGCGGTTACAGAGGAACCATTCATAGCCAAATGACCGACTGGTAATTCAAAGAATGTTGGATCACCCTTGGCTGCCACCTCAGGAACTGAAGCTGCATCAGCATAGTCAGAACCTTGCTCCAATTCTACTTGATTGCTAAAGCCATCGCCGTCCGTATCGACTGACAGGTCAAGGGTTGGAAGAACTGGAGTATCATTTGTGAGAGATTTTCCTCCATTTTCAATGTCTCCCTTGGCTGTCAAAATTAGATTCAAATAGTTGCGAACTGCCTCTTCGACCTTATAAGTCGTCGGAGTATCTACCACACCATAGCCTGTAGGCACTTCAATACGGATTGAATAGTCCCCATGTGTAACCAAACGTTCAAAGACTTCCGGAGCATAACGAGCACGAGTAAGCTCAAGCTCTTCTCCGCTCTGATTAACCAAATATACTTTAGTTCCCTCTGGTACTAGACCACCAAAATCTGCAAGAACCGGAGAACGGTCTACAGCAATTACTCGGAAATCAATACCAACTAAACTATTCTCTTCTGAAACAGTAAATGTTTTAATGAGAGGCTCACCGTCAATGAGACGAACTTCATCTTTATCGAACAAATGCAATTCAACTGTGTAGGTTCCAAATGGAAGCAATTGAATATTACTTGTCGGACCCGCTGGTTTCAAGAGTTCAAGCTGGTTTCCTTCCGCATCTCTAATAATATAGTTGTAGGCGGTTGGATGTTCTTGATCAGTCTGATCATTGATGATCTGAACAACAACGACCCCATGGTCGCTTGGTACTTCAGCAAATTCAGATAGGTTTGCACTTAAAACATTACCCGCCTGATCCTCTACTGCATAGAAGAAGCTAGAAATGTCCAGTGGACGACCTAAGATGTCCTCTGTCGGCAATTGATACACACCATTTTCATCTGGCTGTACATAGACACGACGTGGCTGGGTCAATACTTCTTTCAATGGACGACCAGTTGGACCAATGTTATTAGGATCTTCAATTTCTACTGGTTGCCCATTCTCATCTTTTGTATGGATGACATAATAAACACGCTCACGGTAAATCGGCATACCGTAGGCAATCGGAGAACGTGGTTTAAAGGTCATTGCCTCCATATCCACAACACCTGTTGTAATAGCAGGGCGAACACGATTCAATTCAATAGTATAGGTAATGAATTGCTCCTTGGCACCAGATGTTTCAGGCAGGTATGAAATAACGTATTGATACTTACCATCTGGCAAATCTTGACCGTTCTTATCCTTACCTTCCCAGGCAGATGTTTCAATCAAATGTGCACGTGGATTAGTAGGACGACCAGCATAGAAATTCTTCGGCCCGCTGATTAAGTCCCCTTGCCATAGTGGAGTCGTACGTTCTGTATCATCTGCAGCATAAACTGTCGCTTGCAAATTACGGAAGTTACGAAGGAATACACCACGGAAAACAATTCCATCTCGGTTTCCGTCTCCATTTGGAGAAAGAGCGAGGATTGGCTGACCATTCTCATCTTTTTTCAAGAGGAAATTTCCGTCTGCATCTTCAAAAGTACCCAAGATAAATGGAGATTGAATACCATGTTCACCTGTTTCGTGGTTAAATTCCGCTTTACCAGATAACAAGGCTGTGTAGAAGTTTTTCTCATCTACTGCCAAACCACCTGTCACAGAGAAATCATTTTCTGTATAGAAAGGAGCTTCCTCGGTAGAAAAATCATAAATCGATTTCTCTAAAACTGCCAAATCTTGGAATTTCCCTCGGAAACCAACGAATGGAAGACTGACCAGATCCATTTGATCATCTTTATTTAGGAAGCGAATAAAACCTTCCAAATAATAACCATTTGGCATCAATTGAGCCAGTTCCTCTGCATAACTAGACGCATCTAAAGAAATAGTCACTGTCTTGCTAGAATATGCATCGACAGTAATTTCCTGTCCCTCAACCTGTGTCAATTCCCGTGGCGTCAAGCTGAATGTACCGTTCTCAACAGCATCCGTATTCAAGTGTGTCTTGTAGGTAACAGTCTGAGCCTTGTCAGATGTATTGTAGAGCGTCACATCAAAGCTGAAGATGTCTTGAACATTACCTAGTGAAATGCTCGGATACCCTTCACTACCTAAAACATACAAGTCTGTCGCAATAGCCGCTGGAACATCAATCAAACCTGAACCTTGCTGTCTTGGTGAAACATAAGCATTGGCAGCCACATCAAAGTGTGGACGAGCTGTTGACATCAAGACTTGCTTGATACGGTCTTGAAGAGCTTGTCCTGTCAAGTCAGGATATCTCTCCATCAATCCTTTTTTAATAAGAGCTACGGCACCTGCAACATGCGGAGAAGCCATGGACGTACCGTTCATGCTAGCATACTTGCCATCATTGATACTGGAATAAATAGCTCCACCCGGTGCAGTAACATCCGGTTTCAACTCACCATCTGCCGTTAAACCCCAGCTGGTAAATTCAGACATCTGATTGCCCTCTGGATTGTCCATCATGGCTTTCTTTTTGTCAAACACTAGCTTGTAGGTGTCTGTACCTGATTTATCTGCCAATTCCAAACCAAGTGCTTTAGGAATGAAGATAGACGGGATAGAACGAGCCTCTCTTGAGGTTACCGCCATTGATAGGTCATTACCTGTGTCAATGTTGTTGAAAATAACTGCTCCAACTGCTCCATTTTTCTTGGCTTCAGCAATCTTAGCATCAAACGAAATCGTACCACGTTGGATTAGAGCGACTTTGCCATTAAGGTCTTTCCCTTGGAAATCTTCTGGATTACCAATACCGACAAAAACGTAATCGTACTCTTGGCTGGTATCAAAGTCTGGTAGACCGCTAGGCTGAGTGTAGGTTCCCTTACCATTGTTAAATGCTGGCTGGTTCTCCATACCTCGAATAGTGAAGACATCTTTAACAACATGGGTATTATTGAAAGAAGCCACCGCAATGGAATCCTTAGCTGCTGCCGGAGAGGCTACTAGACCATAATCTGGATTTTCAACCCAAGGATTATCCTGTCCATCTCCCCAAACACGATCGTTACCCGCTGCAATAACAACGGATACTCCACGTTTCTTGGCATCTTCAATTGCTTGGTTTAAAGCAACACTGGCATCAATCAAAGAACCTGCTGCCGAACCCAAACTCAAGTTAATGACATCCGCACCCAATTTGACAGCGTCTTCAATCGCTCGAATATATAGAAACGGCTGGGTTCCATCACCAAAATTCTCTGAAAAGACACGCATAAACATAAGCTGAGCTTCAGGTGCTACACCCACAATCTTTTGCCCAATGCTATCTTCCTGAGAGGGATTTCCTGCTGCAATACCTGCAACGTGACCACCGTGAGTGGCTTCCTTGCTTTCTTTTACCTCATTATTTGTATCTAGATAATTATAAGCAAAGACGATTTTCTCACTGTACCATTGACCGTAATGAATACCCGCCTGCTCTTTTACTGCCGCAAACTCTTCTTCACTTTGGTATTTGGCTTTTGTAACATCTGTCAAACGATAGGCATCGTGTTCTACATCAATACCAGAGTCAACGATGGCAATGACCATCCCTTCTCCCTTGTTTCCCGTCTCCCAGACAGTTGGGACATTGATGAGAGCATTACTTTCTTCTGAAAGCACTTCAACTGTAGTTTTTTCAACAGCTGTGCCTGAAGATGTAGTAGTAGCCAGTTCGCTTGCCTCTGGCTGTGAAATAGCTGAGCTAACTTCCTCATTAATCGAGTTAGATATAGATTCTGTTGAAGCAACAGTATCTGCTACTTTTTCTTCTGTCGATGACAGATCTAAATCTTGACTAGTTATTGGAGCTGATACTAGTTCTGCTTGAGATTCGGTTAAACTTTCCACTGTAACAGGTGGAAGGCTACTTGTCTCATCAGCCCAAACAGGCACGGCCACACAAACAGTCCCAGTCAAGACAGCCAATAAACTACTTGCCTTTAAGAGTTTATTGACCAAACGGCGATTTGTCATAAACATAACCTCCTTGTTTAGATTTGTATACTATATACAAGAAGTATTTTAACACGAAATCGCTTACAGCACAATATTGAATTTTCTGATTTTTTTAAAAATATAGATAATTCTGTTTATTTCCTGTATAAAAAAAGCTTCTGCCTACCACAAAGATAGTCGGCTATACTTGCTAACTATTTTAGGTAGTACAAAAGCTATTTTCTTATTCTGAGACAGGAACTAGCACCTTCTCTGATTTGGTTTCAGTAGTTTCTGTCGGAGCTGGAACTGGTACATCAGCTACTGCCGGTTGGCTGGATACTTCTTCGCTAGCCGGTTTAGCAACTGGCTCAGCATCCGATTGTGATGCACTTGTTGGAGCAGTCTCACTCTTGGTTTCTTGCGCTTGGTCGCTTGTTGGTGTGCTGCTTGCCTCTGTTGTTTCCTCAGGGGTGAAGCGTTGGGCTGGCGTTGCAATAATCGAAGAGGAGCTTGGTTTCGTTGCTACCTCTACTGGTTTTGCAGGCTGGACAGGTACTGGTTGAGTCGCCGCTAGCAAGGCCTCTGCTGGTGCCAATTCCGTTTGCGGATGGAGCGCAGCTTTTTCCACTCGGTAGAAACCTGAACCATCTGGTCTCGGGATACGGAAGGCCGTTTGAGAAACCTTTGTTTTTGGATCGACAACATCTTGTGGATCAAAAATGTATCCATCCTTGGTTGTAAATTTACCAGCCGCCTTGGCAGCTTCAATTTCCTCATAACTGTGGACAATCTGCCAATTCTTCAATCCTTTCCGTTGCTCTTGCGGTGTTACACGTTTGGCCAATTCATCTCGGTCACGCTTGTCTAATAGGGCTTGAACCGCAGCTAATTCCTGACTGGAGAGCTCGCTCTTTTTCACTGAACGCAGGCTATCGTCGTCTGCACGGGGCAGACTAAATGCATCACGGAAGGCAAAACTTCTTGGATCCAATACATCCTCAGCCGCAAAGATATAGCCATCAGCTGTCGCAAATCGCCCTTGGGCACGGGCTGCTCCCACCTCTTCTGCTGTATGGACAATCTGCCAATTTTTCAAACCAGCCCTCTTATCCGGTGCCGTCGCATTGAGAATTGGGGCAATCTGATCCGCTGCTTCATCATGACTATGACCGCTGCTGGTCCAAGCTGCAGGACGAACTTCAGGATGACGCATGAGATACTTGATTGTCGCAATCTGTTCCTTGTTCAACCAGGTATATGGCAGGACATGGATGTGGTCAATATGCGGAATGACAAAGACTTCCCCGGTATCATAGGTAGCATTTCCACCACGCATTGGAAGCTTATGGATTGGCACAAGCAGAGCCGGTGTCAAATCCCCTTCTTTAGCAGGGCTGACATCAAATAGATAGGACGGATCTTTCTCCATCAAGCGCAATTCTGCAAATGAAATCTTCATCAAATCTAATTCCTGACGGGCATAGAAATAAGCCTTGCCATCCACTTCCATCCAATAGCCCACCCGACCTTGATGACTAGCCTTACGCAAAACTGCCTGACTGTCAAATTCGGGGCGGTTTTCAGGATTTCCTTGTCCTTCTGTCGCTGGAGGGGTTACTGGTTTTGATGGAACTGTTGTCGAATGACCACCAGCATTGACCTGGGATTTTTCAACCAACCATACTGCAACTTCCTTCAATTCAAATTCTTCTAATTCACCAAAACCAACATAATGGAAATGGTCTCCGTGGCTTGCAATCAAGCCATGTTCATCAACAGAGGTAATCGAAGCCTTGCTGAACTGATAACCATCACTAGTAAAGTAAGCTTTGCCATCCAAACCCTTACCATAAACAGCTATCGGACGCCCCTGCCACATACGAGTCGGTTGTTTGGTAGTCCCTGTCGGCTTAGTTTGGTTAGTTGGCAAGGCTGGAGTTGGTGCCGGATTGGAATGAACTTGGTGACTAGTTGCTTGGTGTCTGGTACCACCATTTTCCTGGCCGATGCTTGCACCACTTGTGCCAATCATTCGGGCAATCTTTTCCTCCAAGGCAGACATCTGACTGTAAGGAATAAAATGGAAATGATCTCCGTGGGGCACAATTACACCGGTAGCTGTTTTTTTACTGATAGCTCTTGGATCAAATACTAAACCATCTGCTTCAACATGACGTTGGGATAAAGGTGTCGCATCCAACTGAGCCAACAAGCTAGCCAAATCTTGTCCTTGTACTGAAACAGGAGTTTCCTGCCGGGCTTTCTGAGTGTGATTTCCATAATGATTTCCAGTGGTTGACTGATTGCTACCCTTTTTATCCCAAAAATCCTGAGCCGCTTTTAACTCTGTAGCTGAAAGATCTTTTTTCGGGATGAAATGGAAATGGTCCCCATGAGGAACAATAAAGCCATCACCGGTATCTTCAATGACATCTGTCGGATTAAAGACATAACCATCGTCAGTCTTATAGGGACCGTCTGAATGGCTAGAACCTGCCACCTGTCGCTTGCTATCAGCCGATGTAATCCCTTTCTGTCGTTCAACTTCTTCCTTGCTCCGGACATTTTTCTGCTGTTTGGCATCTTTCAAGTAAAGGTAATATTTCCCATCTACCTTGATAACATAGCCATCTTGGACCTCATTGACAATGTGTCCGTCTTGAAGAACATAATTCGGATCTTTCATGACCAATTCTTCACTAAAGATAGCATCGAAAGGCACCTTGCCATTGTAGTAATGGAAATGATCTCCGTGAGAGGTCACATAACCTTGGTCTGTAATTTTGACAACAATCTGCTCAGCATCAATATTTTCCTTGGCCGAAACCTGTTCCGGAGTTAATTGCTCCGCGACCAGCGACTCTTCCTTTTGACTATCTTCAATATAGGACACTCGATTTTTTTGTTCTTCTGTCGCCTGATAACGACCCAACTGGTAGCTACACAAACTCATCCCCAAAACAAGGGTTGCTACCGAACCAACAAGAGTTTTCTTCTTCATTTTATCTCCTTTATCAATGATTATTTCAATTCTTGAGCAAGAGTTTCTAAGACCTGCTCTAAGTTTTCTAAATAGGTTAAGTTATTTTCTGGATCGGCCTCAAGAGGATCCAAGACCTTCAAGTCCACACCTGTCGAAGTTGCCAGAGCCTTGGCCAATTTATCCGACGTTCCCTTTTCGGTAAAAATCGTTTGTACCTTGTAAGTATCGACAAACTCTTTAATCTCTGCCAACTGCCTTGGGCTAGGCTCTTCCTCAGACACCCCTGCTATCCCTAACTGCTTTAGACCGAATCGTTGGGCAGTATAGGAAAAGGCTGTGTGCTGGGTCACGAAGGTTTTTGAACTGGCCTTCGCAAAGATCGGAATATATTTGTCAGCCAACTTTTTGGCATTCTCATCCAAAGCCTTAGCATTTTTCCGATAATAATCCGCATTTTCAGGATCACTCTCTGCCAAAAGTTCCCCAATTTCAAGGGCTTCCTGTCCGACCAAGACCGGATCCAGCCAGGTGTGGGGATCATACAAACTAGCCTCATCAATCCCCTGACCAACTTCCATATCTTCTAAGCCAGGAACTTTTGACAAAGGCAGGCTTGTAGATGCTTCTAAAACCTCCACTGAAGACCCTTGTAAATTAGGATCCAGACGCTTAGCCCAGGATTCTAAAACCCCCGAGTGATAAATAAAGACATCTGCATCATAAATCGCACGAACATCGCCAGCAGACGGCTCATAGGAATGAATTCCCGACCGCGAACCGATCATTCGAACATCATTCTTATCTCCCGATACTTCCTTAACCAATGAATAAATAGGGTAAAATGATGTCACAATCCGCATTCCTGACTGAATCTGACTGGCCTCTTTCTGAACCGAGCAAGCCAGCAAGCATAAACCAGCTAGAATAGAAAGACAGGCTCCAAGTATTTTCTTTAGCATATTTCCTCCTTTTCACAAAAAAACATTAACCAGTTAAGTTTATATCACAAAATAATTAACCAGTCAAGTATTTTTCGAAAAATATATACTAATTTCTCAAAAAACAAAAAGAAAACCCGACCAAGTCGAGTTTCCAATTTGCATTATTTCACAGTTGCTGTGCTTGTGATGACTTCAACTGCTTTTTTCACTGTGATGTCATGTTTCAACATGTCTGGTGAAAGCAAGCTACGAACTTGTGCGACTTCCATATTGTAAGTTGCTGCCAAGTCTTCGATTTCTTTGTTGATTTCTTCTTCAGTTGCTTCGAAACCTTCTGCCTTCGCTACTGCTTCGACAACCAAGTTGGTCTTAGTACGTTTTTCAGCGTCAGCTTCGTATTGCTTATGCAAGTCCTCACGAGTTGTACCAGTGATTTGGAAGTACATATCTGGTGAAATACCTTGTTGTTGCATACCACCCAAGAATTCGTTGATGGCACGGTGAACTTCTTCGTGAATCATTTCTTCTGGCAATTCAACGATTTCAGCGTTTTCTACAGCCAATTCAAGAGCTGCTGATTCAACTGCATCGTCAAAGGCAACTTCTTTTGCTGCTTCCAATTCTTTGCGGTATTTAGCTTTCAACTCATCAAGTGTTTCCACTTCTTCGTCGATGTCTTTTGCCAATTCGTCATCCAAAGCTGGAACTTCTTTTGCTTTTACTTCGTGGATTTTTGTCACGAAGAGGGCTGGTTTACCAGCAAGGTCTGCTGCTTGGTAGTCTTCTGGGAAAGTCACTTCAACGTTTACTTCCTCACCAGCTGCGTGACCTACCAATTGTGCTTCAAAACCTGGGATGAATTGACCTGAACCAAGTCCAAGTGAGAAGTTCTCACCTTTACCGCCGTCAAATTCAACGCCGTCGATTGAACCTACAAAGTCGATAACAACTGTGTCGCCTTCAGCTGCTGGGCCTTCTTTGATAACCAATTCAGCCAAGTTATTGCGTTCACGTTCGATTTTCGCATCAACTTCTTCATCTGTTACTTCTTTAGTAGCTTCTACTGAAACTGCCAAGTTTTTGTAGTCACCCAACTTTACTTCAGGTTTTGTCACAACTTCAGCAGTGATTGTCCAGTCTTGACCTTTTTCCATAGACACAACGTCGATTTTTGGTTGTGCAACTACTTCAAGACCAGCTTCTGCAACAGCTGCTTCATAAGCTGCTGGTAAAAGAGCGTTTACTACATCTTGGTAAAGTGCTTCTTCACCAAATTTTTGGTTAAAAACGGCACGTGGCAAGTGACCTTTACGGAAACCTGGAAGATTGATATCCTTCTTAACTTTGTTGAAAACGCGGTCCAATTCTGGTTTGATAGCATCTTGACCGATTGTGAAGGTCAAAACGCCGCGGTTTGTTTCTTTTGCTTCAAATGATACAGACATTCTGTCATTCTCCTTAAAATTTTATTGCATACTCTTCATTATAACACAATTGACAGGGATTTCAACGATTTTATGACGGACTTTTGGGAAATGGCGGAGCTTCTGCCCAATCTTCTAGTCTGGTTGTTGACCGTCGTGGGCTAGCCATTTGCAGTCTGTCAAGGTCATTTCTGAAAAGATCGCTTCAAAAGAAGAGTTTTCCGGTGAACAGGCGTAGATACCGAAATGGATTTTACCGCCGCCTTGATGCAGGTGGCAAATCCGCATTTGCTCAAAATGAACACCGTCTTTAGAATTTTCGATGCAGAAATCACTACCCCGTCGGCTCAAACGGTAGTAAATTGACTTGACAGAAGCAGGAATTTCCTGGGTTGCCCAGTCTGAAAAGCCCTGATTGGTCACAACGCTGCCCAAATGCTGAAAATCTTCATTTTCATACTCAATCGAGCCCTTAATCCAGTTTTCCGAATCCTGATAGACCACGACGCCACACTGATCAAAACGAGTATGACTATTGGAAAAATCCGTCTTAACCGTAAAGGAAAAATACTCTTCCTCCGTATCCATCAAGAGCAGGGGAGCATTGTCATTGACAAAATGGTAGTAGGTTTTCTGCCACAAGTCTGTATGAGCTTGGGTTGTGATTCTGATTTCATTATCCGAAATCTGATAGTTTTCTGGTTCTCGCACCCAGTAAAAATTTTTGGTGTTCATGTTACTCCTTAGTTCGTTCGTCTATAAAAGTCATCATCCGCTCAAATGCTTTGGCAGATACCGGGTCATTTCGTAAATTCGCCACAAAGCCATGCGGCTTTTCAAGCCCTTCTTCTGCCAAAGGATCGACCAATTCATTCTTAACTCCCGATTGCTTCAAGGCTTTATTGAGCGACACCATATCTGTCCGATACTCGCTTCCCAGAAGGAAACTAGCTGGGTAGTCTTTATTCACATAGGAAATCGGGTTATAGGCATTGATTTCTTCCTCACTTAGATAGATGGTTTCTGAAACATAATTTCCAACCAACATCTTCGTACCTAGGCTAAATTTGGCGTAATCTAAGGGAGCGTCGTCGATGACCAGGGCCTTGACATGTTCTTTTGCAATACTTGGTTCAATGTTCAATAGCTGAGCGTACTCCTGATTGGCTAAGACACTACCATATTGAGCCACCATGATGGCACCTGCTGATGAGCCCATCAAGACAACATTGTCCATGTTCAAATGGTATTCTTCAGCGTGGTCCTTTATGTAGGCAATGGCCTGATTCATTTGAATCACAGGCGTTGGAAAATGATGATCTGGTACAAGAGCATAGTCAACATTGACCACATTATATCCTTTTGACACGATGTCGTCAATGAGATAGGTGGCTTGGCTGGCAGCCAGAGGGTCCCCCATATTTTTACTCCCTCCAAAGAATCCACCACCATGGAAATAGAAGAGGGTTGGTCGGTCAGCTTCAAAATTTTGGTCTGGATAAGTAATATCTAAAAAGCTGTTAGGGTAGTCCTTGCTATAGGCAATCTCACTTTTCAGATACTGACCATTCTCTTTCAGACCATCAATGGGCTCATAAAGAGGACTGTAAGAGTTCGGTGAACTCTCCTTATACATAAACGATTGAATGACACCGACTACCAACTGCGGATGATTGGTAACAGACACATAAACAATGAGACCAAGACTAGCTACAATCCCAAGGATCCATAAGATAATTTTTTTAAATTTTTTCATACTATTCTCCTAATCTAGTAGTTCTAACCCGTAACTCTTAACCTCTCCGTTAACCGCATCATCCAGCCATTCTGCCACACTCTTGTCTTGAGACATAGGGGTAAAGAATGTTGGAAAGTTAATGGTGGTGTGCTGAGTAGCTGTGGTTTTTTCATCTTTATCATAGTTCCAGATAAAAATACCCACTCCCTCAATCTGAGTTTGAAGTTCTTGCACCATCTGTTTGAGCCTGATTTGAAAGTCATCACTACTTGCTTTTGTCGCATCAGCTAGTTGCCCTTGGTCAATATAGGCTTGATATTGCTGAAGAACTCCATCTCGATAGGAAATATCAAACAATATCTTAACACTATCCCCGCGTTTCTCATGGAGGGCTACTAAGCTATCTAAAACAAGATTGTCTGAATGCAGGCGGTCACTAATAGAAGTCGGTGTCTTCCAGACATTTTCTGCTATGCTTTTCCAATTATCATGTCTCAAAAAGGAACTGTCCACTGCAACGGTGACATTTTTTGCTGTTGGAAAATGAGAAATGACATCATCCGCTAGCAGTGAGGTCGCAAATCCGCCAGCTGAAAATCCAGTCACCAGAAGTGTATCGGGATTGCCAATGTGCGGTTTGGCTGCTGCTAATATACTTGACAAATTATTATAACCCTGATGATAAATCGTTTGTTCCTTACCTTTATCATCTACGTAAGTAAAATTCTGTGTGCCAGCATGAAAATCTCCTGTCCCATACGGAAGCACAATCATAGTCCAGTCCTTAAATGGATTATCTTCCTGCGAACTACCAATTCCCCAAGTTGCGACATAATCTTGATGGCCAGTTGTGGTCGCAAAATAGCGTGTGCCACCACTAGCAGTCTCTTCATTGATACTCACACCACCACCGAAGAAATAGACCATCACCTTATTCTTCTCTTTACCGATACGAAGCAGGCCGTGTGCCTGATTGCCCTGAGAATCTACAACCCCTTCGGGACTGAGGCTGTACCATTCATTCACTTGTGGGGTCTGGTCAACAAGCTCAGGAGCTGACCAGCCAAATGTCTTTTTGTAGGCAATAAAACCAAGCAAAGCTAGGGTGGCTATTACAGCTGCTACTATTTTCCAAACTTTTTTCATACTTTCTTTTTTCTGTCCTTTATGGTATATTTTTAGAAACAAGTGTTTCGCTTTTTATCAGTATAGCAGATGAACAGTGGGAAAACCAGTCCTAGCTCTGCTATTTGCCCAAAAGGAAACAAAGGAAAGGAAGTGTTTCGCATGGAAAGAGTGAAGCGGAAAGAGTCGTTATTTGTGGAGAGTGTCGTGGAGGCTTTGTGGGAGTTGTTGGAAGACAAATCCTTTGAAAAGATTAGTGTGTCAGAGTTGGTGGAGCGAGCCGGCGTCGGTCGGGTGACTTTTTATAGGAACTTTTCTAATAAGGAAGAGGTTCTCGAACGGTCCTTCAACTTGGAGCTGCAAGCCTGGTTGACCGAACGGCAGATTGACTTGTCGGATTGGTCAGATACTCATCTCTTACTGGCTTTACGGCAATTTTTTGACTTTTGGCATGAACAACAGGATAAGATTCGCTTGTTGACAGCCAACCATTTGGACTACTTGCTCGAGAAGGTCTTGGATCGCTATTTCAAAGAAAGGCTGGGGGACTTGACCGATGATTTTCACCTGCAATTTATTGTGGGAGGATTTTTCCGAGTGCTTAAAACCTGGGTTGCTAGAGGCTGTAAGGAAAGCCCTGATGACATCATGCGGTTGATGGGAGAGCAATAGGACAAGCTTATCAACGTTCTTGACCAGACCAAGCAAAAAGACTTAGGCAACTGTTTTTCAGTCACTCTAAGTTTTATTTTTGTGCGTAATATCATCTCTCTGGATATTTTTAATAATGATTTCAAGTACTGTAATACAAATCTGGAGAAGCAGCGTTAGGCTTGAACCTCTCCTCAATCGAATATCTATAATGAAAATAAAGCTACTCTTACACGCATTGTAAAAGTAGCTTTAAAATTAATTTAGTATCGTCATGATTAGCATCATTCTACTTCCTCCTCGGTTTCAAGGCTGACAAGCCGTGTGCCTTGACGGTTTGGAGAAGATAAGGCCAGGCATGTTGACTGATGGTGACAGATTTTCCCTTGGCCAAGCCTTTCATCTGGGCCTCGTAATAACTGACACCGATTATGGGACCAAGAGCCTTATCCAGTTTTGGAAGACCTGTTGTCAGGCGAGGCGTTGTCAGTTGCACATCACCGACTTGACGGTAATCATTGACAAGACTTGGACGAAAGACAAAGGGTCTGGCAAGACCAATCATGGACACACCATCCTTGATAGCCTCCTCCATCTGAGTGACTTTTCGGAAACCGCCTGTTGAAACAATAGGAACAGAAGTCAAATCCGCTAAGGCAAGGGCATAGGTGACAAATCCAGCACCATTCTCATAGTCACTACCAAAAACAGGTGTCTCATAATTGCCACCTGAAATTTCAATCAGATCAATACCCAAGTCGGACATGGTTTTCACCACATGCTTACAATCTTCAAAACCAAAGCCTTCTTCCTTAAAATCAGAAGCATTCAATTTCAAGGCGATGGTAAAATCTGGTCCCACTTTTTCACGCAGACCTTGATAGACTTCCACCAAGAATCGCATGCGATTGTCCAGACTGCCACCATAGCGGTCCGTCCGCTGATTATCTGCTGGTGAGAGGAATTGATTGATCAAGTAACCATGTGCAGCGTGTAACTGTACACCTGTAAATCCTGCTGCTTTTGCCCGAAGGCCTGCTGCAATAAATTTATCCCTAGCTTCTTTGATATCAAACACGGTCATTTCTCTCGGTGGACGAAAGGCCGAAGCTGAGCCTCCAGAAATCGGAATGGCACTGGGTGCAATCGGAGTTTGATTGATCGACCGATACATCTGTTTGCCAGGGTGATTGAGCTGGAGCCAGATAGGCACACCGTTCTTTTTACCAACGGCTGCCCATTTCCGAAATTGAGCCAAGTGAGCGTCTGAATCAAGGACCACATTGCCCGGCTCACCAAGGTAGCGGCCATCCACCATGACATTACCTGTCACTAAGACACCCATTCCCTGCTTGGCCCAAAAATCATATAAGGCAATCAAGTCATCTGAGGGAGCTCCCTGACTATCTGCCAGGGTTTCGCTCATGGCGGATTTGAAAAAGCGATTGTCTAAGACCTGACCATTGGGCAGTTGGAGGTTTTCTAACAAAATCTTAGTCACGGTCGCTCTCCTTAAATACTTGGATTTTCCTATCAAGATAGGCTAGTAAGGCTTGGCTCTTTGCCAAATCAAATCCTTTCAAGCTGACCTTAGCCAACCTTTTCTCCGCAAAATAACGACCTGATACTCCAGCCACCTCTGGTGACAAACTTAAGTAGTAACCCGTTTCAATCCCCTGGTCCAAATCTTTGGAAAATGGTTTCATCAGACTGGTGAGAATCCGACTTCTCAGATTGCGTTTGACCCCATCATTGCCCAAATTTGTCGCAATCAAGCCAGGATGGTAGGCATTGACGGTCACAGATGAACCTTGCTTTTCTAAGGCCTCTGCCTGAGCTATTGCCAGCCAAATGGTGTATAGTTTGGCATTATTGTAAGCCATGGCTGCAGAATAGCCCTGCTCTAAACCAAAATCCAAGCCTCTGGTTTGTGCAAAATGGTGCATGAAGGAAGAGGTGTGAATGACCCTGCCTCCTGCTTTTTCCAGCAAGGGAAGCAACTCCGCCGTCAGGATATAGGGAACTTGGACAGACAGCATAAAGGTCATCTCGATATTTTCTGCCGTTGCCACACGGGCATCTCCAAAGTAAGCTCCCGCATTGTTTAACAAGACATCAATCTGCTCAAAATCTCGTTTAATTTCTTGGCTGAAACGATAGACATCTGCTAACTTGGAAAAATCTGCAAGGTAGCCGTGAATCTTTTTATTTCCTGTTTTTAGTTGAATATCACTGAGAGCTACACGGAGCTTTTCGCTATTTCGCCCGTGCAAGATCACTTCATGACCTTCACTAGCCAGTTTCATGGCTAGGTGTTTGCCGATTCCATCCGTCGAACCAGTGATTAAAATAGTTTTAGGCATTGCTTTCCTCCAAAAAGGCTAGTAAGGCTTTCGAAAACTCTTCTGCATTTTGGAAGATAGAGCCGTGACCTGCATTTGGATAGATGATCAGTTGGCTATTTTTGATTTTCTCATGCATGGTGTAAGAATTTTCTGTTGGAACCTGCATATCCTTATCACCGTTGACGATCATAGTCGGTTGGGTGATAAAGGTCATGGCATCTTGAGGCTCTCTTCCCCAGCGTTTGATAGCTTTGAGCTGTGTCAAAAATCCTGGAACATTCATGTCCTTGTCTGCATGAGCAGCACTTCTTTGCCCCATACGACCCAAGACTTTTTCTGCCTCCAAACGACCTGCCTCATCATGATTGTAGAAGATGTAGCGTTTTGGATCCACACGCTCCAAACCAGCCTTCAGCATGTAGCGGAAGGTTTTTCCAGTCACCTTATCAACTTCAAAACCACCACGAGGACCTGTACCTGCTAAAATCAAACGGTTGACCAATTGACTATCCAGACGAACTATTTCTTGAGCAATAAAGCCACCCATAGACAGACCTAGCAAATTGATTTTCTCATGACCCAAAGCCTTGATAATGGAAACAGCCTGCTCAGCCATTCCTGGAATGGTCGGAGCCACCTTGCCCTGACTAGCACCCACGCCAGGGAGGTCTAGGACAATTACATGGTGCTGTTCAGCCAGCAAATCCAGCAATTTGGGATCCCAGTTGTCCAAGGTGGCCGCTAGGTGAACCAGCATGACCAAAGGAATGTCAGACTTGCCCTTGCTGAGCTCACGGTAGACGATTTTATTGTTTGAAACGGTGGTGTATTGGTTTTTGGTTGTAATATATGACATGATGATTCCTTGTATATCTTATTGTCTTAGTTGAAACTGAGGACGGTTTTTCCGCGTGAACGACCGTTGGCAACCTTATCAAGTGCTGCGTTGACTTCTTCAAATGGATAAACGGTATCGATAGACGGTTTAATTTCGAGCTTGCTGAAAATGTCTGCTACTTCTTGCAGTTGGCGACCGTTGCTCTCTACAAAAATGAAATGGTAGTGAACACCGTATTTTTTCGCCATTTTGTCAAATGAACGACCAGCTAGACCAAACAAGATTTGTTTCCATTTTGGCAAATTCATGCGTTTGGCAAATTCACCATTTGGCATGGCACGAAGGGAAACCAGCTGTCCACCTTTTTTCATGATTGACATTTGTTTTTCCGTTTCTGCACCGCCAAGTGTGTCCAAGACATAGTCAACATTGCTAAGTGTTTTGGTGTAATCTTCTGTCTTATAATCGATAAACTGGTCTGCACCCAATGACAACACCCGGTCTGCACTTGCCCCATCACCATTTGTGATAACGGTCAAGCCCTTAGCTTTGGCAATTGGAATAGCCATACCACCGACGCCACCAGTTCCGCCAGAAATGAAGATGGTCTTGCCTGCCTCAGCACCCATGAGGTCAAGGGCCTGCATGATGGTCAAGGCTGTCAGAGGTACAGCAGCTGCTTCTTCATCTGTCAAGTAGGCAGGAACCTTAGCAAGAGCCTGAGCGTCAACAGCTACATACTCAGCAAAAGCACCGATACTATCAAGCGGAAGACGACCGAAGACACGATTACCTGCTGCAAAGTTGGTTACAGTTGCACCGATTTCTTGGATGATTCCAACTACTTCATTTCCAGCTGTTTGGGGCAATTTGTAAGGGACAATCAATTTCACATCTCCGCGTGAAATCATGTTGTCCAATGGATTAACGCCTGCTGCGGTCACTTTGACAAGGACTTGGTTAGGCTTGATTTGTGGCTTAGCAATTTCTGTAAGGTTAAGGGTGATATTGTTTTTGTTATAAGATGTGTGTTGTGCTACTTTCATGTTGTTCTCTTTTCTATTCTTTAGTTTGTTCCTGTATCACTTACAGGTCTATGTTTGGTTTTATAAAATCTGACCTCGGTCAGATTCGGGTTACTTGTGCGGATTGATAGAGATTAGTAATCACATTATCTAAGGATTGACGACTGAGTTGATTTTCCAGTTCTTGTTCAACGCTGGAAAAGATGGGAACCATTGCACCTTCTATATGCTGCCCAACTGGACAAGAAAGATTGGCATTCTGGTGTATCTGAAATAGGCGAATATGCTCCACTTCTTGCGTCGCAAGATAGATTTCCAATAAGCTAATATCCTTAGGGGACTTGCTCAATTGGTAGCCTGATCGCCCTTGGTGCGAAGTGATTAAGCCTGCATTTTTCAAAAGTGCAATCACCTTGCGGATGTAGCTGGCATTTGTGCCTACGCTCTCAGCCAAGGCTTGCGAGCTAAGTATTTCCTTGCTCTCACTGATCATGGTCAGAATATGAAGGGCTACTGAAAATTTTGTATCCATTCGGTCTCCTTTGTGTTCTTGTATCAACTACAAGAACAAATTTATCATAAGCTAGACTTCTTGGCAAGTCTTTTGCTTGATTTTTTTAAAACAAAGCATTCGACCAAGAAGTCGCTTGTCTTACATACGTTTGCCGTCTAGGACGAAAGGCAAGGTTTTTTCTATATGATAGGCGTGGACTGCTGAGGCGTATTGCACCACTTCTGCATTCAACTGCGGAGCTAGGTTGGCATAGAAGGCCTCTCTTGCCGCCTGATCCGCAAAACCTAGGATGATAGAGGAATGAAGATGGGCTTCTTTAGGATTGTCATGGGCAACATTTGGAGTATTCCAAGTCGCTTTATTCCAAGGAAGATAGACCTGTGTCCGTACTTCCGTTACACCAGAGATTGTAGCCAGTTGACTGGCTAGTCCATCTTGAACAAATGTTTTGAAGCTACCGCTCTTCACACCATCTTTGCGACGGAAGTAAAGGACATCACGCAGTTGGGTTTGGGCCTGTGTGCTAGTATGATACCAACGTGATGAAAATGGGAAGCCCATGTGCATCAAGGTCCGACGGAAAACATTGACCTCATCTTCAAAGGTAAGAGCCGTCTGACGGCGACCGCCTATTGGTGCCAATAACTTTTGATAGGTTACTTCCGCAATACCATCAATCCGACGGTCTTCTGGAACAGCCGTTTCCAATCCTGTCGCTTTCGGCCAAAAACTATGTTCTGTCGCACTCAAATGTTGCTGGCGGTATTCTAATAGACCCGGTGAAGCTGCAATAATCTGTGCGTGCCCGCCACTCCAGTAGTCCATCCCCTCTTGGCGTACTTTATCCTGACGCATCCATAATAAAATGGACAATGAAAATTGTTGTTGGTATCCTTTTGTCATATTTTTCTCCTTTTTGTTCTTGTATCATTTACAGGAACAAGTTTAACACAAGCCAGACCTCTTGGCAAGGATTTGGCTCAAAAAAGGGAGTGGGACAAAAATCGGTAACCCGCAGGGGGCGATTTTATCGTCCCACCCCCGCACAGCTCCAAAGGTTTGGGGAACCTTTGGAGGTTGGAAATAGAGCGAATTTTGTTCGCGTCAGCCGTAGAGGCCAGATTTGGAGTGTAAAACACGAATTGCTGAGATTTGCTGTGCAAATCTTATCTCCAACCTTTAACAGTCCACTGGACTGTTAAAGCCACTCAACCACTGCGTCAAGTTTAACTATTGAAAAAAACTAAGGAGGCAAGGAATTTTTCCCAGCCTCCTAATTCTTCCGTATCTTATCTTCCTGATAAGCCGCACGAGCTCCGCCGATTAGTTTGGGTCGACTGGCGAGAGCGGTGACATGGGCCTGACCAATCTCACGCAGACTAGGTCTGATGGGCACTTGGACGTGCTTGATGTGCATGCCAATAGCTGTGTCGCCGATATCCACACCAGCCTGAGCAGTGATAAACTCGACTTCCACCGGATCCTTCATATACTTGAAGGCCGCCAACTGTCCAGAACCACCTGCATGAAGGGTGGGCAAAACATTGACTATTTCCAGGTCCTTCTGGATTGCCAATTCCCGCTCCACCACCAAGGCACGATTGAGGTGTTCGCAGCCTTGGACAGCTAGAAAAATACCTTTTGGCTCCAGAATTTCCAAGATAGTTTCAACAACCACCTCACCGACTTCCAGACTAGAATTTTTACCAATATGCCCCCCAAACACTTCACTAGAAGACAATCCAAGGACAAATATCTGTCCCTTTTGAAGATTGCTGAGTTCTAGGACTTCTTGCACAACTTGCTGGGTTTGAACTTTGATTTTATCGAGTGACATAGCCAATAGCTCCACTTTTCTCTACTAATTTGACCAAGGCAAATCCCAAGCCCATACCGACAAAATTTTGCATGCTATTGCCAAAAACACTTTCAATGGCTTTGAGGTCATTAAAATAAATCCGAGATGCCAGGTAGTAGCCCCCAACCATAGAGAGCGTCGCCAAGACTAGACCGAGAATCCGTTTCTTGCCTGTCCAACCCGCAAAATAACCCTGAGCCCCGTGGAATACTAGACTAAAGAATGCCCACTGGGGATAGCCCAGCAAGAAATCAATCAAGAGCCCTGCCAAACCGCCAACAATGGCTCCTTCTTTCTTGCCCAAGTAAAAGGCCGTAAAGAAGACACCCACATCCAAGAGTGTGACAAAGCCGGATAGGGTCGGCACATGAACATGGGCCAAGACCAAGGTCAAGGCTGTTAAGATGGCTAATAATACTAATTCTTGTGTTTTCTTATTTCTCATATTGAATCACCCCGTAATCATCTGATTTTTCAATCGCCGCATGAACAAAGTCCTTGGACAGCCTGACCGCCTCGAATGGTTCTCTTCCCAGCAAAAGCTGACTGGCAATGCTGGACGCAAAGGTACAGCCTGCCCCCACATTGTTTTCTGACAGCAGAGGCGACTGGAGCACCACCACTTCCTGACCGTCGTAGAAAACATCGATCGCCTCTGAGCCACCCAGACGATTGCCTCCCTTGATGACCACCGCCTTGGCTCCCAAGTCATACAAGGTCACTGCCGCCTGCTTCATCTCTTCCACCGTTTTGATATCCTTTTGGAGCAATAGCTGAGCTTCTGCCAGATTTGGCGTGATCATGCTGACATAGGGAAGGAACTTCAAGAGTTCATCTCGCAACTGGCTGACCTCAGTATCATGCGTTTCCTTGCAGACCAAGACTGGATCCAAGACCACAGGAATCTCCTGGTGAGTCTTGATAAACTCCAAAGCCTGCTCTGCTATTTCCACAGAGGGAAGCAAGCCAATCTTAATCGCAGAAAAGGGCACATCCTTCAAACTAGTCAGTTGCTGGGCAAACACCGCAGCCTCCGTCGGAATGACCTCAAAGCCCTTGTCGGTCAGAGCTGTCAAGCAAGTCACCGCCACAAACCCATGCAGCTTGTGGACAGCGTAGGTCGTCAGATCCGCATGAAGACCCCCACCGCTGAAAATATCGTTGCCCGAAAGAGCCAAAATGTACCTAGTCTTCATAGATAATCTCCTTTAGATAGAGGCCGTTGCCTGCCGCAGTCGGACCCGCCAAACCACGATCCTTTTCTGCCAAAATCCGCTTAATCTGCCCCACAGGCATGCGACCATTGCCAATTTTCAGCAGGGTCCCCACCATATTCCGCACCTGCTTGTACAAAAAACCGTTGCCTGAAAAGGTAAAAATCAAAAACTGCCGCCGCTGGTCGTATTCCATAGTCGCCGCCGTAATGGTCCGCACCTTGTCTTCAACCGAGGTCCCCGAAGCCGTAAAGCCTGTAAAATCATGGGTCCCCACCAAGTCCTGAATGGCTTCTTCTATCAAACTCAAGTCCAAATCATAGGGATAAAAGGTCGCATAGTGTCGCATCATGGGATTCTTGGGTCGACCAATGTCCACCAAAAACTCGTAGGTCTTGCTGTGCTTGGCATAGCGGCAATGAAAATCATCCGCTACCTGCTCCACACTGACCACATCAATATCCTCAGGTGTTTGAGTATCAAGAGCAAAGCGGAGCTTCTCAGCATCTCGACTGCCAGCCAAGTCAAAGTGAATCACCTGACCATAAGCGTGCACTCCTGCGTCCGTCCGACCTGCTCCATGAACGGTTACTGGCTGGCCGCTGTTCAATCTTACTAACGTTTTTTCGATTTCTTCCTGAACCGTACGGGCATGGGGCTGGCGCTGAAAACCAGAAAAATCATGGCCGTCGTAGGAAATAATTGCCTTATATCGTGTCATGTTCTGATTGTAGCACAAGCAAACTTAGAAAAACAAGCCTATAAAACAACAACTGTCCTAGCACAGATACCTACCCTCCTATTAGATTGACAGAGCTAAGAAAATACACTATAATGAAAGCAGGAATTGAAATTTAGAATTGTTATTATTACATCGTAGAAAGGAGGGAAGCATGACCCACCATCATAGTAGTGACCATCAAGCGGATTTCGACCACGTCATCCAGCACCTTAAGGAAAAAGGAGTGCGTATCACTTCGACACGTAAGGCTGTTGTAGCCTACATCATAGAAAGTGATGACCACCCGAGTGCTGAGATGATTTACCAAGATCTTCTACCAGACTACCCAGGAATGAGCCTAGCTACTGTTTACAACAATCTGAAACTTCTGTTGGAAGAAGGATTTGTCACAGAAATCAAACGTACCAATGATAATACGACCTATTATGACTTTATGGGCCATGATCACCTCAATATCATTTGTGAAGTGTGCGGAAAAATTACAGACTTTATGGATATCGAACTACCTAGTCTGAAAAAAGAAGCCCAAGACCAGACAGGTTACAAGGTCACAAAAGAGGTCCTAGCTATCTATGGTATCTGTCCTGAGTGCCAATCTAATATAGAATAGCAGAGCGAATTAATTCGCTCTTTTTTCTTTCCTTGGAATTGTCTGAAAAATCTTATTTAGAATTATTATAATTAAACTTGACATTCTATTTATAATTGTTATAATTAAACCATAGAAAGATATTTCGAGGAATGATTTATGACACTGACACAACAATTTAAACAGTATAGTCACATTATCACAACTGCTGTCTGCCTAGTATTTATCCTGGTAGGGATAATCCTACTACAGACCGAACAAGGATGGGCACCCATCCTCTTCATTTCAGCCTTTATCATCGGTGGCTACCAGTCTGCCAAGGAAGGTCTGACAGAATTATTTGTGGACAAGCACCTGTCTGTTGACCTGCTTATGATTTTGGCTGCTATCGGCTCTGGCCTCATCGGCTACTGGATGGAAGGAGCCCTGCTCATCTTCATCTTCTCCCTTTCTTCTACTCTGGAAGAATTAGCCATGGAGAAAAGTAAAAACGCTATCGCTGCTCTGATGAACATGACGCCTCCAACGGCTCGCAAAATCGAGGAAAACGGTGACATTACTGTCTTAGATACCGCAGCCATTCGCATCGATGACCTCTTGCAAGTTCGCAAGGGGGATACGGTACCACTAGATGCTACCCTCATCAGTCCGCAATCCATCTTTGACGAATCCATGATTACAGGCGAGCCGCTCCCTGCTGAGAAAATGGCTGGCGCTGCTGTTATCGGCGGAACCATTAACCAAGGTCCAACTGTGACTGTTCAAGTTACAGCTGAAAAAGGCGATGCCCTATTCGATAAAATCGTCCAAATGGTTGAAAACGCCCAAGAATCCAAATCAAAAACAGCGACTTTCATTGAAAATATGGAAGATACCTATGTCAAGGTTGTCTTGGTGGTGGTACCACTCTTTATCCTCTTTGCTCATTTTGTTCTGGGTTGGGACTGGTTGACTGCCTTCTACCGTGGCATGATTCTCTTGACCATCGCTTCTCCTTGTGCACTTGTAGCTTCTTCTTCACCGGCGACACTTTCTGCCATCAGCCGTGCGGCACGCAAGGGTATGATTATCAAGGGCGGTGACATTGCGGATAACATCGCCAATCTAGAAGCCATCGTCTTTGACAAGACGGGTACCCTAACCATTGGTAAACCTGAGGTTGTAGGAGTGACCTATCTTGGCGATGAGGAGCTTATCAAACAGGTTGTTCAGGCAGTTGAAAAACAATCAAGCCACCCAATCGCTCAGGCTCTCATGACCTATACGGCTGACAGCTCTGCTATTACCCTCCAAAGCCTAGAAGACGTGACCGGAAAAGGCTTGGTGGCAGGCTATCAGGACGACAGCTGGAAAATCGGTAAGGCGGGCTTTGTGGTAGATAGCTTGGTTAGTCCCCTGTCTGCAGACTTAGTTGCACAGATCGATGAGGCGGAAAGCACTGGGAAAACCCTGGTCTATGTCAGCCAAAATGATTTCCTTGTGGCGATTTTTATGGTGGAAGATAGTTTGAAACCTGAGAGCAAGCAGCTGATTGCCCAATTGAAAGAGATGGGCGTGACACCAATTCTCTTGACAGGTGACCAAGAAAAGACGGCTCGTTACGTGGCGAGTCAGGTCGGCATTGATCGGGTCATTGCCAACTGTCTGCCAACGGATAAGGCTGCTGTTATCCAAGAACTGCAAACCGAGTTTGCGTCTGTCGGCATGGTGGGCGACGGTATCAACGATGCTCCCGCCCTAGCTCAAGCCAATGTCAGCTATGCTATGGGAAGCGGAACGGACATCGCTATGGAGTCAGCTGACATCGTGCTCATGGAGGACCTGACGAGAATTCCTTACTCCATTCGTCTCTCTAAGAAAATGCGGGGCATCATCAAGCAAAACATTATCTTTGCCCTATCTGTCATTGCCCTTCTTATCATTTCCAACCTCTTCCAGTCTATCAACCTCCCACTCGGTGTGGTGGGCCACGAAGGATCAACGATTTTGGTCATTCTCAACGGATTGAGACTCTTGTATTTTAAATAGCAGAGAGCCGCCAGCTACTTGGCGGTTTTCTTATTATTCTTTTTTTAAAAAAACGCTTGCATTTTAAAAATTATTGTTTTATAATAATTTTACAGATAATATTATCATAAAACAATAATAATCGGAGGTTTGCTATGAAAACCAATCTACTCAAAACAGCTGGCATTGTGGCTGCTTGTGTTCGCTATTTCTTCTATTTCACGATTGCTCTTTATACCTTCTCTACCTTGGCTGGTTTCAGAGGCGACTCATTTGTGATAGGCTCTTGGGAATACACCTTTAACAAACCCATTGACCAGATTAGTGTTTGGCTCATCCTTTTAACAAGTGGATTAATCTTAATCATCTTGGCGGTACTCAGTCACATTGCTCACTTGCTTCAAAAGTTATGTAAATTGCTTCTGGAAGAAGATTATTTCGCTTCAGCTAGTCTGGAAGTTTATCAGAAACTCTTCATCAGTTTGCTCGTCTTGACTGCTGGGCAATTTTGCCTAACCAGCTTGATCGCCTTGACAAATGCTACTGGACCAAACAACTTCCTCAATCTGCGTTGGTCAGATTTCATCCTCAATGCCCTCTTTATCTTCTTGACTTATTTTGTCTGGACCTTAGTACAAAAGGGGCAACAACTTGAAACCGAGAACAGCGAGTTTATCTGATATGGAAATGATTCGCGTAAACCTAGACAAGGTCCTCAAAGATCGACAAATGACTTCCAAGGACTTGGCAGAGCAAGTCGGCATCACCGAAGCCAATCTGTCCATTCTCAAGACAGGCAAGGCAAAAGGGATTCGTTTTAATACCTTGATGAGCATCTGCCGAATCCTAGACTGCCAACCAGGGGATATTTTGGAATATGTGAGAGAGGGGGAATGATGAAAATCTCCTAGATTTAGGTCTGCAATGAGAGGCTTAATCTTATCTCCAACCTTTTAAGCAAAAAATTTTCCTTATGGATAGCTGAAAATATTGAGGCTAGGCATAAAGTCCAAAGACACTTCTCAGTGTTCGTGTTAACATCTCAGCGCAGCGGTTGATAGGCTTTAACAGTCTGGAAGACTGTTAAAGGTAAGAGATTCCCCACTTTGTAGAGAATGTCTGTCGCCAGAAGCTCCCTTGCTTGGTTGTCTGCCATGTTTTGGCTGAGCTTTCTTGCGACCTCCATTTGATATGGGCTGGCGATGGTTTGAAGTGCTTGGACTTCTTTGTTTCGACGAATAGAAGGTGTAAGTGACATAAGTGTTCTCCTTTGATATAATTTTGGTAAGTTAGCTAACTTATGGTTAAAGTTTATCAAAGTTAAAATGCTAAATGTTGCCAAAATCTATGTCAAAATCTTGCCAATTTCGGAGGTGTTTATGTTTATAATCCCAGCCTTATTTTCCATTGTTTTGAAAAATGCCAACAAAACGGTCTGGTCTGACCGCAAGAAAGTAAGTGTCGGCTTGGCAGTTACTCTTCATGAAGATTCACTGGCTTATTTATCTGACACAACTTTCAATAAATTATTCACAGGGCAAAATAAAGGACGAACCCTTTACGGAATCGTCCAAGATGAGATAGATGAAGCAGGTTTTTCAGCTTACATTTTCAAAACTGAAAAGAGATTAAGCGACACCAACTACCGAGAAAATAAGTTTGAATTACAGAAAACGCAAGAAGACTTCTTTGACTTATTAGAACAAGCACAAAATTTACCAAAATCCATTCTTTTGGGTTTGAAGCAATCTTTCCAGCTCAACCATGCCGAGCGACCTTATTTGTTTTTAGCAGAATGTTTGTTTTACGCCTTGGCTTGCCAGCACAACAAACACCAGCAATATATCGAACTGGATTTCAGCCAAGAAACGGAAGTGGTCTCTCGTCCTTTGGAAGAGTTAGTATCAAAAGCAACAGGCTATTCCAAGCGAATCAAGCAAGAACTAAACCGTTTTTCAGAAGATGAACTGAATCTGTTTAAGCGAATCGCCCCTTATACTTTTTATGATGAATCCTTTGATGAGCTTTCGGGTGAATATATTTTGGACTATTACCTGATTTCTCATGCCGATTTTCTGGACTTGTTCACCAAGTATGGCGTCAAAGGCAATGACATTTCAAGGCTGAAAGAATACGGTTTGATTTCTGACGGTGGCAGACATGAAATAATTGTCGAAAAAGGCGAACTGTCTGGCTTCCAGAATGACAACCTAGTCCTAACTTTCTCCACTGATTCTGATGAACGAATCACTTTTGAATACAGTGCTTTTCATTTAACAGATACCGCCAAGGCTTTGATTGAAATTTTGGAGATTGAGACGGATGATGAGTTTTTCCAAGGCTTAGCAGATAACTTCAAGGAGCGTTTGGCTGGGATTGATGTCATTGTAGAGGTTTATAGTGTGGAGGAATTGGGATGAAATAATTCTTCTATCCTTGTTTGTTATATGGTATAATAAGAGTATGATTTATTCTGATAGTTTAGCTATCTGGAAATTATAATTAGATGAGCATCAATTAACGAATTTGAATTAATATAGGAGGTAACAATGAATAAGATTACTTGCATTTGTCTAGGTGTTAAAGATATGGAAAAGGCAATTAAGTTTTACAGAGACGGTTTAGGTTATAAGACTAACTGTAAAGAGAATAATCCGCCAGTATGCTTTTTTGATACTCCAGGAACAAAGTTCGAACTATTTCCTTTGGAACAATTAGCAAAAGATATTGATGAAAACAATCCACCAAAAGGAAATGGATTCTCAGGAATTACATTGGGTTACAATGCTGAACATAAAGAAGATGTAGATACTATAATTGAGTTAGTAAGAAAAGCTGGTGGAAAAATTGTAAAAGAGCCACAGGAATCTTTCTGGGGTGGATACCATGCGTATTTTTCGGATTTAGATGGATATTATTGGGAAGTTGCATGGGGTCCAAATTTTAAGTTTGACGAAAATGGACTATTGAAATTTTAGTAGTTAATGGAGATAGAAAAATGGCTTCAAGTAAAGAATACTTAAATTTCATTTTAGAACAACTATCCGAGTTGGAAGAAATAACATATAGGTCAATGATGGGTGAATATATTGTTTATTATCGCGGAAAAATTATAGGTGGAATTTATGATGATAGGTTTTTAGTAAAGCCTGTTAAATCTGCAATAGCATATATGCCAAATGCAAAGTATGAGTTACCATATGGTGGAGCTAAGGAAATGCTACTGGTAGACGATGTAGATAACAAAGAATTTCTAACTGGCTTATTCAATTCTATGTACGACGAACTACCAGCGCCGAAACCGAAAAAAGAAAGTAAACAAATTCAAGTTTATTAAAAAAATATAACTTAAATAAATTTTATATGATTATCCTGAAGGAAAAAGATAAGTAAAAAACGGCAAATTGCCGTTTTTTTCATTACTTCTATAAGGTGTATGAACTCAGATTTTATTAGACTGCTGAACGTCATACTCGGTTGCCGCTGGTTCTTATTTCAAACCTTCTAGGACGTCCCACGTACAATGAGAACCGTCTGCCGACGATTTCAATCTCCAACCTTTTAATAAAAATGACTGTTCCCCGGACTTTTGAGTATAAAGAAAACTGCCTACCGGCAGTTCCAATTTCCAACCTTTTAGTATAAAAAAAGTGCTACCAGCACTTTTTTTATACTAAAACCCATCTACATTCGTGTAGATTTTTTGGACGTCTTCGTCGTCTTCGAGGGCGTCGTAGAGTTTTTCAAATGTTGCGAGGTCATCGCCTTCAAGTGATACTTCTGATTGTGGGATCATTTCAAGTTCAGTGACGTTGAACTCTTGGATTCCTGATTCTTTCAGTGCCACGATGGCCTTGTGCAAATCAGTTGGGGCTGTATAAACAGTGATTGTTCCTTCTTCTGCTTCTACATCATCGACTTCAACATCTGCTTCAAGGAGCAATTCGAAGATGGCATCTGCATCATCACCAGCAAATACAACTACACCTTTTTTATCAAACATGAATGATACAGAACCAGATGCACCCATGTTACCACCGTTTTTACCAAAGGCAGAGCGAACATTGGCTGCCGTACGGTTTACGTTTGATGTCAAAGTATCAACGATAATCATAGAACCATTTGGTCCAAAGCCTTCGTAACGACCTTCCACGAAGGTTTCGTCTGTGTTTCCTTTTGCCTTGTCAATGGCCTTGTCAATGATGTGTTTTGGAACCTGCGCTTGCTTAGCACGGTCGATAACAAATTTCAGCGCTGAGTTTGTTTCTGGATCTGGGTCACCCTTTTTCGCTGCTACATAGATTTCAACACCAAATTTGGCGTAAACTTTTGAGTTAGCACCGTCTTTTGCGGTTTTCTTGGCTACAATATTGGCCCATTTACGTCCCATGGGGAACCTCCTACATTTTATAAAATCGCTTTATTATACCATAAATGGCAAGGATTGAGAAGATTTTAAAAACAAAAGACAAGCTCACATGAACTTGTCTTTTACTTTTTACAACTCAACTGTCGCAACTTGACTATCTTTGCTTACTTGTCCAAGATTTCCAAGGCTGACAGATTTGATTTCTGCTGTATTTGTGAAGGCGACGACGATGGTTGTTTCACGTCCTGCTGAGTGAATGGCGTCCAGATCTGCGACAAGGAGCAAATCCCCTGCTTCAACACGTTGACCATCTGTTACCTTAGCTGAGAATGGAGCACCGTTTAGCGCAACCGTATCTAGGCCGACGTGCACCAAGACTTCTACACCCTTGTCAGACAAAATACCGACAGCGTGCTTGGTTGGGAAGACACTAGTTACAATACCTGAAACTGGTGCATAAACATTGCCGGAGCTAGGCTCAACTGCATACCCATCACCCATCATTTTTTGTGAGAAGACCGGATCTTTCACTTCTGTGATGGCAATGGCTTGACCTTCAGCAACAGAGTAAACTGTCTCGGTCACACCCTTGAATTGTGATTCCTCAATTACTGTTTCAGTCGCAACAATTTCTGTACGAGGAATAGCTACGCCAGATTCTAGCAAGTCTTGAATATCTGATTTGAGAACATCTGCTTTTGGTCCATAGACTGCTTGAACACCTGAGTCCTTGATAATCAAGCCCATAGCACCAGCCTGTTTCCAAGCATTTTCATCTCCAACCTGTGCCACATCTTTGACACTAACGCGAAGACGAGTCATACAAGCATCCACATCTGCGATATTATCACGACCACCAAGCAAGTTGATGATTTGTACCACTTGTGAATTAGCATCCGCTGTATCTACGTTTGAATTTGAAACCACATCCGTTGTTTCTGTATCATAGTTACCATTGCGTCCAGCTGTTGCTAGGTTGAATTTTTGAATCATGAAATTGGCAATGAAGTACATTGCAACTGCAAAGAGGGCTGTTACCCAGATAAAGTTGACAACGTCCATACCAATTCCGGCTTTAATCGCCATCGGTGTACGTGTAAGGAATTCGATATTACCAAATGAGTGCATACGCAAATTGACAATATCCGCCATAGCAAAAGCAGCACCTTGTACAAAAGCATATACGACATAGAGTGGCATTGCTGCAAACATGAACATAAATTCAATTGGTTCTGTTACACCTGTCAAAAAGACGGCTGCAGCAGATGAAAGGAACATACCACGATATTTTTTCTTCTTATCCTCATCAACATTGCGGTACATAGCAAGGGTCAAGCCCATGAGAATACCAGAGGAACCAATCATTTGACCTACTTTAAAGCGAGCAGGCGTTACATTGGCAAGAAGGTCATTGTACTGGGTCATGTCCCCGGCATCCTTGAGGTTGATCAAGTCAGTAATCCAAGCTAACCAAAGTGGATCTTGACCAAATACTTGTGTACCTGCTTGTGCACCTGTCAAGATGTCATAGGTACCACCAAGTGATGTATAGTTCATTGGAATGGTCAACATGTGGTGAAGACCAAATGGAAGAAGCAAACGTTCCAAGGTACCATAAACAAATGGGGCTACAATTGGAGCAGTGTCTTGTGAGGTTGCAATCCATTTACCAAAACTGTTAATACCAGTTTGTACAAGAGGCCAGAAGATTGCCAAACCAAGTGCTACAAGAACAGAACGATAGATGACTACAAATGGTACAAAACGCTTTCCGTTAAAGAAGGTCAAAACATCTGGCAACTTGCGATAGTTGTAATATTTGTTGTAGGCAGTCGCTCCAACAAAACCAGCAATAATACCAACGAAGACACCCATGTTCAAAGCAGGCTGACCAAGGATATTGACAAAGTATCCAGATACTGGAATTTCTGTACCAAAGACTGTGCTAACAGTCGCAGTCGCATCTGCCAACATATCAGTAGTTACGCCAAAGAAGTGACCAGTAATCAAGTTAATCAAGATAAAAGCAAGACCAGCAGAGAATGCACCGCCAGCTTTCTCTTTAGCCCAGCTACCACCGATTGCCAAGGCAAAGAGCAAGTGAAGGTTTCCGATAATCCCCCAACCGATTTGGGCAATGATATTCCCAATACGAATGAGCAATTCTGATTCAGGACTGATTAGTGGAATCGAGTTCCCGATAGAAACCATAAGACCTGCCGCCGGCATAACGGCGATCACGACCATCAAACATTTACCGAATTTTTGCCAAAATTCGAAACTAAGAAATTTTTTCATGTTTTTCTCCTAAATTTTTTCTTGGTCTGTTGACCTTTAGATACTTATGTTAACTTCCACACCAAAGTGGTCTGAAATAATGGGAAGATTATCCCCATTGAAAATCACACGACTGGATTGAACCGGTCTTTCCTGATTTATGAACACATAGTCCAGACGCTTTTCCTGACTATGACCTGCCCACCCATCAATGGCTTTTTCAACAGTGATTCCCCTATCCTTTTCCTCGGCCAAATCATAACTATCATATAAACCTAAGTCCTTGATAGCTTGATAGGCTTGTGGATTTGACAAGGCATCCGTATTGAAATCTCCCATTAGGATTTTCAAACGTCCCGAACTTGTCCGTTCCACAATCGAGCGGACATTCTCCAACTGATTTTCTTCTTTACTGTCAGGAAGATTGATATGACAAGAATAAATGTCTATCAATTCCTTCTCATACAAGACCGTCAAACCGATGATTTTTCTAGATAAGATTGATGTCAGGTCTTGGTTCTGACTACAGTAGAAGGCATCTACTTCATAGATAGGTAGTTTAGTCAAGAAGGCAATTCCTTCATCGTACCGATCGTAACCAATATGGGAATTGGACCAGAAATAAGAATAGTCTGTCACTCCAAGCTCTCTCAATTTCTCAAGCAGGACCAGACCATAATTGTCTTGCCGTAAGTCTTTGGTCACCAGAGGACTTGTCATCAGCTGATTGACTTCCTGAAGAGCAATCACATCATATTGCTTTTGGGCAATGGTCTGAGCTAAAATATCCAATTTTTCATGCTGGTCATCTTCTAGCCAGGCATGAACATTGACTGTTAGTAATTTCATATCTCTCCTTTCTATTTGCTTCGTAAAACCCTTTCAACTTGTAGCCTTATTATAACGTAAACGTTTTCACTTGTCAACACTTTTACGGAATAATTTAAAACGTTTTCCGTAAAAGTTTGTCTAGACTTAGAATACTGACCTTTGGCATTTTTTATGATATACTAGCGGTAAATAGCAAGCTAGGAAGTTATCCCCAATGAGTAAATACAAAAAAGTCTATGCTGACATCAAGGAAAAAATTGAACAAAATATCTGGCAGGCCAATCAAGAGATGCCTACAGAGAATGAGCTGATGGAGATTTATTCCTATTCCAAGGACACCATCCGCAAGGCGCTATCTCTGTTGGAAATGGACGGCTATATCCAAAAACGTCAAGGGAGAAATTCCATTATATTGGACCATAACCTAGTCAGAAAACCATTTGTGTCCGAATTGAAGACTGTTAGTGAACTCAACCGCTCTGCCCATCATCAAGTCCAGACCGAATTGACCAACCTCTATATTGTCCAAGGTCAGCCAGAAGTCATGAAGGAATTGGAAGTGGATGAAAAAACGGATCTCTACCGTGTTAGTCGCGTTCGGACTATCGACGGTGAGCGATTAGAGTATGAGATTTCCTACTTTGATCGCAGAATTGTCCCCTATCTCAGCAAGGAAATCGCTGAAAGTTCCATTTATCAGTATTTGGAAAACGACCTTGGCTTAGACATTTCCCATTCCCGCCGAGAAATTTCCTTCCGCTTTGCGACAGAAGAAGAAAAAAGCCTGCTGGACCTGGCTGACTACGACATGGTGGTTTCCGTCACCAGCACCACCTATCTGGCAGACGGCCGTCCCTTCCAGTACGGAACCATCACCTACCGACCAGACAAGGTGACCTTTGTATCTATGGCCAAACGGTAAAAACTAAATATACCAAAAAGAATGTTCCCACTCGGAAACATTCTTTTTTTTGGATTATTTACTGTGCCAGATGTCTTCGTTGTACTGCTCGATTGTACGGTCAGATGAGAAGAATCCTGCTTTAGCAATATTGTGAACAACTTTCTTGTTCCATGAATCTTGGTCTTCGTAGTCTGCAAAGACTTGCTCCTTGACTTCGATGTACTCTGCCAAGTCAATCAAGGTCATGAACCAGTCTTTAGAGATCAATTCATGGTGCAAGCGACCAAGACGCTCATCATTTCCAAGGGCACGGATTTCGTCGCTAACGATGAAGTCAACCGCACGTTTGATATTAGCATCACCATTGTAGTAGTCCGCAGATACGTAACCAGCCTTGTCGTACAAGTCGATGATGGTATCTGAATCTTTACCAAATGTATAGATATTGTCCATGCCAGCCAACTCTGCAATCTCAACGTTGGCACCGTCCATAGTACCAAGTGTCAAAGCACCGTTCAACATAAATTTCATGTTACCAGTACCTGACGCTTCTTTAGAAGCCAATGAGATTTGCTCAGAAATATCTGTCGCAGGAATCAGTTTTTCAGCAACGGTTACGTTGTAGTTTTCTACCAAGTGAACGTTGAGGTACTTGCTGACTTCTGGGTCATTGTTAATCAACTCAGACAAGCAGAGAATCAAGTGAATAATGTCTTGGGCAATCACGTAAGCAGGTGCTGCCTTACCACCAAAGATAACCGTGATTTTACGTTTTGGCAGATTACCGTTCTTGATTTCAAGATACTTGTGGATAACATACAAAGCGTTCATTTGTTGGCGTTTGTACTCGTGGAAACGTTTGATCTGTGTATCGATAATAGAGTTTTCGTCCAACTCGATACCCTTGTTATCTTTGAGGTAACGTTTAAGGGCCAACTTGTTGTTGTGCTTGATTTCCGCCAACTTAGCATGCACTTCCTTGTCATCAGCAAAGGCAAGTAGTTTCTCAAGCTTAGTCGCATCTGTCAAATAGTCATCACCAATCAATTCCTTGATGTAGTCTGCAAGATCTTGGTTAGCAAATTCCAACCAACGACGGAAGGTGATACCGTTTGTCTTGTTATTGAATTTTTCTGGGTAAAGCTCGTAGAAGCCTTTCAACTCAGAGTTTTTCAAGATTTCAGTGTGGAGAGCCGCAACCCCGTTGACAGAGTTTGAGAAGTGGATATCCATGTGAGCCATGTGCACACGACCAGACTCGTCGATGATGTGAAGAGCAACATCGGACACTTCTTTTGCAACCAAGGCATCCAATTCCTTGATGATGTCAACCAAGTGAGGTACTACCTCTTCCAAGAATGACAATGGCCATTTTTCAAGGGCTTCTGCCAAGATGGTGTGGTTGGTATAACCAGTCATGTTCTTAACGATGGCCACTGCTTCTGCAAATTCCAAGCCGTGTTTTTCAGTCAAAAGACGGATCAATTCTGGAATAACAAGTGAAGGGTGAGTATCATTGATTTGAACATAAGCATAGTCTGCCAAGTCACGCACATTTGAACCACGCTCAATCGCTTCGTCAATCAAGAGCTGGGCAGCATTTGACACCATGAAGTATTGTTGGTAAATGCGGAGCAATTCACCATTCTTGTCTGAATCATCTGGATACAAGAAGAGGGTCAAGTTTTCTTGAATAGCCGTCTTGTCAAACGTAATACCATTTTCAATCAAGCCATAGTTGACAGACTGGATATCAAACAAGTTGAGGTAGTTCTTAGTGTCTTTCTTGTAACCAAGAATATCCAAACGGTCCAATTTAGAGGTCAAAGTAAAGTTTTTAAACGGTACATCGTAGCTGATTGTCGTTGGAATCAACCAAGAGTCATTTTCAATCCAGAAGTTTGGCTCTGCATCTTGTTGGTTGTCCTTAAAGACTTGCTTAAAGAGACCACAGTGGTAGTTAAGCCCTACACCCTCGCCGTTGATACCAAGTGTTGACATAGAATCTACAAAGCAAGATGCCAAACGGCCAAGACCACCGTTACCAAGAGATGGTTCTGGTTCCACATCTTCAACTTGTGCTAAGGACTTGCCTGCCGCTGCCAATTCTGCCTGAATGTCCTTGTAGACACCCAAGTTGATCAAGTTGTTTGACAAGAGTTTACCAATAAGGAACTCTGCTGAGATATAGTAAACCTTGCGTTTACCTGTGTTTTTTGGCATATCTGCCGCTGATAGTTTGACATAGTTGAGCAACTGAAGATAGATTTCTTCGTTGGTCATGTCGGCTAATTTCTTGTTGGCTTTGCTTTCTGCAAATGTAGTAAAGTTATTCATGATTTTTATTTCCTCGTTGATATAGTGTAGTCATTTTGACTAAGAAGTCTATGCGGTCCTGGGTTAAATCTTCGGCTTTCATCCGCCATTCCCAGTTGCCTCCAACAGTTGAAGGCATGTTCATACGGCTGTCTTCACCCAAGTCCAGAACATCTTGCATGGTCGCAATAGCTGTATCGCTGACAGTTGCAAACAGTGTTCTAAGCATGGCTTGAGTAACTGGCTCAATCGGTTTTCTGTTGGTATAGGCATCTACAAATTCCTGTTGTTCAGGCTCTAGATTGTTATACCAGCCATTAACCACCTCATTATCATGGGTACCTGTATAGGCAATCGAATTTGGCACACAACGGTGTGGGATGTCGATGCTCTGCCCTGTCACATCAAAGAAGCCAAATTCTAGGATTTTCATACCTGGATAACCACAGTCTGCCAGCAACTTGCGTGCCTTAGCATCGATATTTCCAAGGTCCTCTGCAATAATGGGCAAATCACCTAGGGCTTCTTTAACTGCCTTGAAGAGATTATAGCCTGGGCCTGGCTCCCATGTGCCAACCTTGGCAACTTTAGCATCTCCAGCTACCTGCCAGTAGTCAGAAAAGCCTTTGAAGTGGTCAATTCTCAAGACATCGTAGATCTTGAAGCTCTCGTGAATACGGTAAATCCACCAGTTGTAGCCAGTCTTTTCATGTTGCTCCCAATCATAAAGTGGGTTACCCCAGAGCTGACCGTCCGCAGAGAAGTTATCTGCTGGTACGCCTGCCACATAAAGTGGTTTGCGTTCGCTATCAAGCTTGAAGAGCTGTGGCTTGGTCCAAACTTCCACACTATCTGCCGATACGTAAATGGGCATATCTCCAATAATCTTAATGTGGTTCTTGTTGGCGTAGTCCTTCAACTGCTTCCACTGGCTAAAGAAGAAATACTGCGTTACTTTAAAGTAATCAATTTGGTCTGCCAATTCCAAGCGGTATTTTTCAAGAGCTTCTTCATTTCGAGCAACAACTTTCTTGTCATCCCATTCTTGTAGGGCCTTGTTACCAAAATGTTCTTTAATGGCCATGAATTCCGCATAGTCGTTTAGCCAGGAAGAATTAGCTTTTTCAAACTCTTGAAAGGCTACTTTACGCTTGTCATCAGTCAAGAAATTTTTTACAGCTCTTTCCAATATCGGACGACGTGCTTCGTAGATCAAAGCGTAATCCACTTTTTCTGGATTGTCCCCAAAGTTCACATCTTGGTAATCAAAGTTGGCCAATAAATCCTCTTCCGCCAACAAATCAAAATCAATTAAATGGGTATTTCCAGCGATAGCTGAAAATGATTGGTAGGGAGAATCCCCATAACTGGTCGTTGTGAGAGGAAGAAGCTGCCAGTAGGTCTGCTTGGTTTCAACCAAGAAATCAACAAAATCATAGGCAGGCTTTCCAAAAGTACCGATACCAAACTTACCTGGAAGTGAGGTAATATGCATTAAAATTCCACTGGTACGATTCGTCATAAAAACGTTTTCCTTTCTTTCAAGTACAATCATAGTTTAACGCAAACGTTTGCACTTGTCAAGGAATTATACAAGATTTTTAAAAACTTTTCCGTAAAACTGCTCGAAAGCTGTCAATATGAGCTTTATTAGACACTTGTTAATACCTTTCAAAAAGAAAATCCGAGAATTTCTTCTCAGATTTTCTATATTATCTTATTTTTTATGAAAAGGTTTGCTCTTCAATTTTGATTTCATTGTCAGCCACATCCGCGAGTAAGTTAGTCACATTTGTATGGTCCAAATAGAAGTCTGTCACCTTATCACGAATTTGATTTTCAATCACTCGGCGGAGTGGACGAGCCCCCATTGCTTTGTCATAGCCTGCTCCCATCAAGAATTCTTTGGCAGCTTCTGTCACTTCAAGGGTAATCCCTTTTTTAGCTAGGGTTTGATTGACCTGAGCTAGCATCAATTCTACGATAGCTTTGAGATCTTCTTTATCCAAATGCTTGAACTCGATAACTGCGTTGAAACGGTTGAGAAATTCCGGACGGAAGAATGGTGCAATGCGGTCCATGATGTCTGGCTCTTCTTCTTGACCTTCTTCCACACTATAACCAAAACCTGCATTAGATGTAGCGATGATAATGGTATTTTTAAAGTTGACTTGATTGCCCTGTCCATCTGTCAAATGCCCGTCATCTAGCACTTGCAAAAGGAGGGTAATCACTTGTGAATCTGCTTTTTCAATCTCATCCAAGAGAACAATGGAGTAAGGATTGCGACGGACACGCTCAGTAAGAGTATGGGAATTGTCATCATAACCAACGTAACCGGCTGTGGTGCCGATTAATTTGGAAACGGCTGTGCGGTCGCTGTACTCGGACATATCCAAACGAA
Organism: Streptococcus suis; assembly: GCF_024509555.1. GTDB lineage: Bacteria > Bacillota > Bacilli > Lactobacillales > Streptococcaceae > Streptococcus > Streptococcus suis_AD. Next base: position 34,779 of record NZ_JAMWEL010000005.1, on the reverse strand, counting down.
TAATGGCATCCTTGTTACCAAACAAGTCTAGTGCTAGTTGCTTAGCCAGCTCTGTCTTACCCACACCTGTCGGACCGACAAAGAGGAAGGAACCAATCGGACGGTTTCCGTCATCAAAACCTGCACGATTTCGACGAATGGCACGAGAGACAGCTTCCACCGCATCGTCTTGACCGATAACCTTGGCTGACAGGCGATTTTTCAATTCCTTGAGCCGTTCAATGTCAGAGGCTCCCATTTGAGAGACTGGAATTCCTGTCATGCGCTCAACTGACTGAGCCACATCATTAACAGTCGCCACCACTTTCTGTTGCTCCGTATGATTATCAATCTGTTTTTGTAGCTTATCAATACGGACTTTTTCATTCAAGGCTTTTTCATAATCCTCTTTCTCAGCCGCTTCCAACTGCAACTGTTTTGCCTCAGCCATTTCTGCTTCCAAGGTCTGAATATCTGTCACAGGATGTTGTGCAGCCAAGTGAGCAGCGGTCACATCGACCAGGTCAATAGCCTTATCAGGCAAGCTACGTTGTGGAATATATTGGACGGAATAATCAACCGCAGCTCTCAAAACCTCATCTGGCAATTCAATATTGTGGTGGGCTTCATAAAGCGGCTTAATCCCTTTCAAAATCTGGTAGGTGTCTTCTGCGGATGGAGCATTAACCTTGACTTCATTGAAACGACGAGCCAGAGCGGCATTCTTGTGAATGGTATTGCGGTATTCGTCCTGTGTAGTGGCACCGATAACCGTCAATTCCCCACGGGATAAAGCTGGTTTGAGAATATCCGCTAAACCCTTGGAACCTGAATCACCACCTGTACTACCAGCTCCCAAAATCTGATGAATTTCATCAAAGAAGAGAATGATATTTCCTGCTTTTTTGACTTCATCCACAAGATTTTGCACATTTTCCTCAAAAGCTCCACGATACTGAGTCCCAGCTTCCAAGCCTGAAATGTCGATGGAGATGATTTCCTTGTTCTTAATTGCTGCTGGCACATCACCATTGACAATGGCTTGAGCCAAACCTTCTACTACCGCTGTTTTACCAACACCCGCATCACCGACCAAAACTGGATTGTTCTTGGTACGACGAGCTAGGATTTCAGAGGTTTCTTGGATTTCCTTGTTGCGTCCAATGACTGGATCCAACTTACCTTCACGCGCATCTTGGGTCAAATTGCGACCCAGTTTTGCAAGAATCCCATCTGACTTTATCTGACCTTTACCCTGTGTTTGAGCCACTGCTTCTGTCTGTGGCAGACGACCTGTCTGACGGTACATAGCGAATTCCTCTGGTGTTACCTCACGTCCATTGATGGAATAACGGCGACGCTCTGTGCTATAGCCACCCATGTTGCCCATAAGTTGATTGAAAATATCGTCCATATTGTTAAAGTTATTGAAATTGTTGTTCATAGTAGTTACCTCATTTATAATTCACTTATTTTTGACTTTTACTGACCTTTGTTTTAAAAAATTTGATTTAGTCTTTTAGTTTGCTTTTAGTACTAGCTCTAAAGGTTTGGGGAACCTTTGGAGGTGGGAAATAGAGCGAACAAAGTTCGCATCAAAAGCTGCAGGTAGCTTCAATAGTCCAGCGGACTATTAAAGCTTGGAAATCGCACTTACGATTGTAAGTAACATTCATAAGGTACGGCAAAGCGAGTTCTCTAATGATGAGATTATTTGAAGTTGGAGATAAGGAAACGAAGTTTCCTCACTCGCCGCAGTAATAAAAGATAAACTAAATGACGCTAATAGGGTATAATCCTGTCTTTCATCCCAACCTCCTCAGAAGTTTGTCTTTTACTGACCAATAGGTTCAAGAGTAAGTCAAACCGTTCTCGTTTGACCTAAACTGACCTTTTGTTCAAAGAATTTGTAAGGCTGATTACCTTACATTCATTATTCTACACCATTGGTCAGTAAAAGTCAATAGGTTTGTTTGACCTTTTTTGACTTTTTATAGTCGAATGAATTAGCTTTCAGACATGGAACTGAGGCGCAGGCTATACTAAAGTATGGCAAGTCGAAAGTGACGATATATCAAAGTTAATTCAAATGACTATAAAAAAATCTACCTGACGGTAGATTTGGTAGCACTAGATAATAATCCCTTCCAAATGATCTAGTTCATGCTGAACAATCTGGGCTTGGAAGTCTGTCAGCTTTAGGCTATGCTTTTTCCATGAAGCATCAAAAAACTCCACTTCAATCTCCTGATAGCGTGTCATCGGACGGATACCTTCGAGCGACAGGCAGCCCTCTTCTGTCTGATAGGGATTGGCCTTGCTGATGAGGACGGGATTGTACATGACCAGGTTGGTAAAACCCATGTTGACGATGATAATCCGCTTTTTGACGCCAATCATGTTGGCCGCCATGCCCACGCAGGCGTGAGCGTTGGCTACCAAAGTATCATGCAAGTCCTGACCGACCTGCACATCTAGCTGAGTCGCAGGCTCAGACTTCTGCTGCAGGAAGAAAATATCTTTCACAATAGGTTGAATCATGGGGTGTCCTTTCTGGCTACACATTCTTCCAGATAGGACGCAATTGAGGAATGAATCTCTTTTTCTAATCCATTGTGCCACAAAAAGACTTTACCAGTCGAATCCGCTAAAACAAGCATATCATCAAAATGTAGATCCTCTAAAATAAATTTCTCTTTAGGAAAATTTTCATACAGACTACGCGCTTCCAAGGTGGTTGCAACTACGTCAGTCCAAGTATCTCCTTTCAATCCATTCCATTCTGTTCCATAGAATGAAATCACCCCATACACTTTCAAATAGTCCTTATACTCTGCTGGAAATATCAACTGAAGCTTACTCTCAGCCACTGCCACTTCTTGCTCACTAGCAGGGCTACCACTATAAAGACCTTGAACTACTTTTATTTTATCTACTAACTGACTCATACTTGTCCCTCCATAAGTGCTTTAGCAATTGCTCGTTTATCCCTAGCAAAATCTGAATCATGACCGACCTCTGACCTACCTGCTTTGTGCAATATTATTTTATTTCCGTTTACAATGTGTTCCTCCTTGGTTAATAAGGCATAATGACCACCATTTTTTTGACCGATATGATGAGCTTCTAACACTTTACCATCTTTAACTGGTTGCAAACCACCTTGCAATCTCTCTGCATTGGTCCGACCTTTTTCATCTACACCTACATCCAGCGATAGCTCTTTTGGAACAAGACAAAATCGTGGCTCCCCATTTTCTTTCTGACCAAATTGCACAGCTCGCATTCCTATGTCCATATAATGCTTGAGTTCCTGAGAATTGTAAATATCCTTAGCTATCTCTTTGGGAAAACCTTGGGCTTGAGCTAGAAATTCTTGAGGCTTGCTCAGACCATCATAGCGAAAAGTGGTTTTATTATCAGATGCAGCTTCCAATCGCTTATCTGAATCTATCGGCTTTTCAAAGGCATCTATCGCTCGTTTGCCAACTTCATTTACGACAGGCTTAACTGCCTCTGCCACAGTTTTCAATCCTTCTATCATATTAATTCTCCATTTCGTAACCAATCCTGCATGGCCTTGTGGTCTTTTAGTTCAAATAAATAATAATAAGTCATCAAGCCCTGTACTAAATCCCGTCTGGCCTGCTGGCTGATAGTCTCTGGTAAGTTCTGGTCGATTTCCTGCTGAAGTACCTGTGTCAAAGCGGGTGGCTCTAATCCTTTTTCGGCTTTCAAGCGAATTTTCTCGACTAATTCTGGGTATACTTTCCCGAGAATGTGAGCCAGTTCATGCATACTAAAATTATCTGGGGATGTTGTTCGTAAGAAGTTAAAGATTCTTACTTGAGTCAAACTATCTAGACCTACTGCTAGCGTTAATTCTTGTAATTCTTCAAAAGACAAGGTGTTATCTAGGTTTGGGCTAGCAGTCAGTAATTCTAAAATAGCCAAGCGGTGATAGGGAGATTCTGTCCTTACTAATTGGGTTGGTTGTTGAAATACCATTTCAGTTGAGTCGTACTTTGCTACCTTACATAAAACTGGTTCCAGCCATTCATTTTGATAGACTGCTGCGACACCTTTCGGCAGTTTAGCCAATTCATTTATTTGTTCTTCATTTAGATTAGCAGACTTACCAACCAACTCCCTATCGGAATATTCAGGTAAGCGCAAAATAATCTTGGTATTGGTATTACGAATAACAGCTAAGTCTAAGAGACCTGGCGACTGATCTGCGATAATAAAGCCCTCTCCATATGTCCTCATCTCAGCAATGGCATTGGTCAACATCTCCACACTTTTTCCAAGTAAATTACTAGACTCGGTTGCCTGTTCTGTTGATGTACGTTTCAAGAGATTGTGAGCCTCTTCTAAAACAGTCACATGGCGGAGCTGCTGATTCATACCCTGACTAGAAACCATCCGGTATTCTTGCATTTTTAAAATGAGGAGACCCATTACCAGCGATTTGGTCTCACTAGAACCCAGACGACTTAAATCCACGATAACATTTTCATCAAATAGCTTCTCGGATGAAATCTCATCTTCTGTAAACATCAACTGGTAAATCCCCGTTGTCAGTGACTCCAAGCGTGTCAGCAAAGCTCCTTTATAGGCTCCCTTATTATCATTATCGTATTCGCTCGAGTCGATAATTTCTCTGATTGTCCGTAAGACATCTGCAAACGTTGGGAAAATGGTTTTTGAATAAGTATTCACTGACGAAATCAAATCCCAGCCACAATCTTGATAGGCTTGTTCAATGGCTTTTTTCAAAACAGCAGGCATAGCTGCATACATTGGCCAACAAACATTGAAGAGTTCTACAAGACGGTCTAAATGTTCTAGGATATGAATGCCTTCAGGGAAGCTGAATGGATTTATTTTTAATAAGGAAGTGATAGTTGGATTGGTTCCAAAAACTGCCACATCCTCATCTGAGCCAAAAACCTGCTTGTATTCTCCTTTAGCTGGCTCTACAACCAAAAATTTAATTCCTTTTTCCCTAGCCTGAGCGAGCAATTGATAGACGGTGTTACTCTTACCTGTACCTGTACTACCTGTAATAAATGTATGGGAGGCCAAGGAAGGTAAGGAAAGCTGAACTGCTGTATTTTCCTCATGATTCATGTGGAAAATATTTCCTAAAGGAAGTTGCTCCTGATTTTCTTTCTCCTCAAAAGTAGAGATATTACGACCAAACTGAGCACACTCTAAAACAGGAAGACCGGCAATCGATTTCTGAGGGAAATTGAGAGCATAGGCTAATTCCTTTCCAGACAGTGGCGTGGCTGCTGTGACGATTTCTGGATAGACTGCAAAGTCTTCATCAATCTCTAGAACTTCTGGGTTGAAACCAAAAAGAGGGTGGCGTAAATCTCTCAAATAAGCAGTCAGAGCTTTAGCCTTATCACGTTCCGATTGAACATCCCCACGCCAGAGATTAACAACTGTTTGCGACAGATGCGATTCTTCTCCCTGAGTCAAGGCCAAATAGGAATGGGCAGCATTATTGGCAATAGTCGGATCTTCACTCAGAACATAGGCAGAAAAATCCCAGAGTCCCAAGGCAGTAGACAATTCCAAACGCTCCATCTGCTTATCTAAATTTTTTAGAGCATGCTGAACATGGTGGTTGACAAAGGACTGACTAATGCCTTCATTTTTCCCAATGGTAGCAGTCACACTGGAAGTTCGAGCAAAATTAGCTCCAAAATTGGCACCTAGACTGCTAGAAACTGTTTTCCCAACGGCATTGGCAACCGAGGCTGTTTTTCCTATTGTATTGGTGATACCTTTGGCGATTGATTTGCTTTTGTTCCAGTTTTTATTAGCATTTATTGAGACTCCTACATTACCTACTAAGTTCTTAATAGGGAACCCAATCGAACCCTCAATTGAACCTCCAACACTATGCCCTTCACCTTTGGTATTAGTCTCTGTCTCACTGGTTCCTCTTGACTCAGTTTGACCTTGCGAATGGGTTTGGGTTAGATTGTGACCTGTCTGGCTTCCGACACTGGCACCAATATTAACCCCAACAGTTGCAGAAGAGCCTCTGGAATCAGACTCTGTCAATTGAAACTGGGTCTGCCAAGCAGCATAAGGAGATAGATTTGAATAAATCTGAGAAAGATGCAATTTTCTATCTGCAACATCCAAAACTGGCGTTGCCAGGAGGACAAGAATGTATTCTTGTTCTTTGTTTTCAGGAACAATGCCATCCAATAATTTTTCGATTGTCTGACTGATGAACTTCTCTGATTTCTCCGTTGGAATATTGGAAGCTGTTGCTACTGAGTAGGGAATATAGTCCTCAAAACAAGGCAGACTCCCTCTTCCAACCTCCTCTTTCCAAGCTGCGCCTGGAAAATTTCCTTTAATAGCTGAAACTAACCGCTTTCGGTAACTTTCAACATCTGCATTACTATCCGCATTTTCAGTGTTAGTGATCGCTAAATATACAGAAGTTTCCTCCTGTTTACGGTGGAAAACAAGAGAAATATTACAAGGTGTTGTTGACAAGACCTCATAAACACTGACCAGTTTCTCCAAACTATTTTCCTGCTTATCCGTCACCCACTTGGTAATGTTGATGTAGCGGATATTATAACCACTCTTAAATTCGCCTTCATCGATCAAAACTCCCTCATCTTCTAAACGAAATTCCGTTTTATTGTCAATCGGAAGATAAAGATCTTTTAACTGAGGTAGATAGGCATTATAGACTTCTACGCCAGCAATTGCTAACTGTTTCCTAAAGTATTCCTCCGCAGCCTCACCTGTCAAATCAGGTAGTTGCTCTCGATAGGCTGCCATTTGAGCCTGTACTTTTTCTAGCTGTTGGGGACTCAACTCTGATAATTTAGAAACACCGTCAGCAGCCTTGGCAGCTACTTTCTTTATCATCTTCTTAATGACCATTTGTTACTTCCTCATCTTCTTTCCATGCCATCAATTCTTGTAATTCCTCAGAATAATCATGTAAATTATGTAACTTAGTTGTCAACTCTTCGATTTTGGCTTTATTATCCTGAATCAACAAATTCGTAGATTGAAGGTCTGGGCTAAATTCTACAATATTTTCCATCACCAATTTGAGGAGTTCTTCAACCCACTTATAAAAAGTCGCTTGATGGTGACTAATCAATTGCTCATTGTTATGCTTGTAAGCAGTTTTTAACAAACTGTTGTAGCGTTTTTCTAACTTTTGTAAATCAATCTTGTTAGCATCACCAAATATCTGGATGTCTCCCAAACGGAATCCTTCTAACAATGATTTTTGATCAAATAATTGCTTGGAATCATGGTACAAAACTGGCTGTTGGAATTGGAAAATTATTTCTTTAATAGCAGCCCGCTTTTGATCTGACAATACAGACGCATCACCAATGAGCTGAGAAAACCTATCTTTAATCAGTCCTGTTTGCTCTTTCCAATAATGAATCGACAGAGTCGTAAAGTCTTTTCCAACCTCTTCCACTTGTTTTATGTATTCAAACCTCGCAAAAGCAATTAACTGATCCCGAACTTGACCTTTGGCCTTGGTCTTCATTTTATTGTAGTCATCAACCTTTGAAAATACTTTCCCCGTATCATTAAAACCATTTACAAATGCTGAACCTAGTATTTCAATATTTTTCTTATCCCAGGCTTTTCCTAAACTATTCTTGATATTGTTTAGGGCTTTCTTAGGAGATTCTTCCATTTCTTTCTGATAGGATTTCAATTGGAAATCATCAACTGCCCTATTCCACAGAGAGTCTCGCTCTTTTATGAATAGTTGTAAAGAAGCATAATTTTTCTCATCCCTTACTTTCTCACTCAAGTTTTGCTGGTATACAGTTGATGAGGAATTGAAAAAATCAGCTTGTTGGCGTTTTAAATCATTCACCAATGCCTGCTTGTCTTTCTCCAACTTTTTCTCTAAACGGTCTTTTTCTTGCTCAATTGTATTCTTGGAATCTTCAATGATTGACTGCGTTTGAGAAATAATATGCTGCAAATACTGGTCCGCCTGTACACATTTATTATAAGCCGCATACTTGGTTGAAAAAACCTCAATTTCTGACTCTAAACTGTACAGTCCACTGTTGGCATAGAGAAGATTACTCTCCTCCTTAGACTGCAATTCCTGAGCCAGTTTCTGCTGAGTTGGAAGAATGTTATAAGTATACAACTGTTGATAATAAGGATTTGAAGCGTCTGTAAACTCAGCCAAACTTTTTTGATAAACTCTCTCATAATCTGGCTCTTGGAAAAGACCGCTGGTTTTTGACCCCAAGCCCATTAGAGAGGATAGGAAATAAACTCTTTTTGTTGATAATTTTCTTGGAAGAGCTTGATTTAATACCTGATGATCTTGAAAAGTTGATAAGGCCGCAGTGTCTGCTTTGTTAACAACTAGTATTGTATACCGTAAATCAATTCCGTCTATTTGTTCTAATTCCTGATAGAGTTTATCATTGTCTACAGTATCTAAGCTAGTGTACTCCGATATAAAAATAGGCAAACCATTGCTCATTCCCTCCATAGCCTTACGGAGAATATGTACATGGTCCAAATTGGTCGAAGAATTGGAACCTGGAGTATCAAATATGACGTAGCGATGGGAAGATTTTGACAGTGGACTATCGGTAAACGCTGTTTTCACAGTGATAATATTCAAACCACTATCTTCCCTAGCATTCAAATAAGCCAACACAGCCCGTGCTAGTATTTGCGGAGTTATTTGTGGCAAACTCTGCCGAATGGATTCTAAATCCGTGATAATTGTCTCATCAATTCTATCACCTTCAACCTCAAAGCCGTCCTCATCAATTCGGATACAGACCTTGTTTCTTAGAAGTGTTGCTTCTATTTCAATCCATTTTTCAGCAAATTTCTCAATTTGTATAATTTTCGCTGTTGTAGGTTGGTCACTGGCAGGTAGTAACTCATATCCTACCAACGAATTGATAAAAGTAGACTTCCCTGCACTATAATTTCCCAAAACCAACAATGGAATCTGAGGTTTCGTTGCATCTTGAAATTTTTGAATCGCTAGATCATTTTCCAACTCTTTTGGAAGAATGACCTGAGTTTTATCAAAAATACTCAACACTTCTGGGAGAATGTCACGTGCATTAGACAAGTTACATGGCGATTTTGTCACTGAGATTGATGAGTCATTTCGTGTTTGAGCAAAAGCTATCAACTCCTTAAATTCATCACTATTTCCTTCAAATAACAAGTCAATCCCTGTTCCGTCATCGTATTCTTCCAAAAGAATATCGACAATTTCTTGAATCTGAAAAGAGAGCACCCCTTTTTGGATGTTTTCACGTACTAGACGACTATTTGGATTCGTTTCAAAAGTAATCTCCTCCCAAACCTCTGAAATCGGTTGTTGTTTTTGAAAAATGATTCGTTTACGAAATGGATTACTAATTATTTTTATCTTTGTCATACTAAATCTCCATTTTTATTCTATGTTTTATTATACCATATATAAAACGTTTTCATAACATCAAAAAAGCCTAGTTCTCACTAGACTTTCCTTATTTATTCTTTGCAATAGACTGCAATGGCTTGACTGACAAAGGCTGCTGTTCCTGGTCCACCTGCTCGGTCAATGTTGGCTGAAAATCGTTCATCTTCAACGTACATAAGACCTAGCCCCTGCAAGATTTCCTTGGTACAGGTGTAGAAGTTCTCTGTGATATAGGCCTGCAAGTTCGCTACCTGATCCTGTACATCTGGATGACCTGCTTCCAAGCTCTGCATTTTTCCAAAAGCTTCAAAAATAGCCTGCATCTCTTGGGCAAACGCTTGATCCTTACTGGCATCGTAACCTTCTTCAAACTCAGCATAGGCCGCGGTCTGTCCCCACCGCTCCTTGGCCTCCGCCTTGTAGGCTTCTAGTTGACTGCTGTCAAACGCGTGAAAGTCCATGACTTCTCCTCCTTTTTCTGTGAGCAATCTGGCGTGATTGATGATGCGGTCCAGCCGTTCCCTTTTGAGCTCTAAAAGGGTAATATGGTCCCGCAAGACCTGCTGACGATTGATCTCCGTCACATCCAGAAGCTGCTGAATATCTTTGAGAGGAAAGTCCAACTCACGAAATAATAAAATTTCTTGCAGACGAGTCAAATTTTCTTGATTATAGTAGCGATAACCATTTTCAGCCACAAATGCTGGTTTGAGCAAACCAATCTGGTCATAGTGGTGCAAGGTCCTCACCGTCAATCCTGTCAACTGACTGACCTGCTTTACCGTCCATTTTTCTGACATGGAAGCCTCCTCTCTATGCCCAGTATAAAGGATAACGTAAGGTTAGGGTCAAGGGAAAAATGAATTTTTTATCCCTTCTTTGTAATTTCATTCATATAGCCAGCCGTAATAATCCCCGCAGGTAGAGCAACAATCGCAATTCCAATTATCGAAGAAAACATTGTAATGATTTTTCCTAGTATTGTTGTTGCAAATATATCACCATAACCAACAGTAGTTAATGATATGGTCGCCCAATAAATCGCATCAAAAAATGTTTCAAAAGTATCAGGCTCAACCGAAAAAATCAATAAAGCAGTAAAGAAAATATAACCAACAGCCAGGCTTGCTACTAGCAATAATGACTCTTTTTGATTTTGCAAAACGTTCGTCAAAATCTGAATGTTTTTTGAATAGCGGATAACTTTGAAAACTCGAAGTACTCGCCCCATCCGTACAATTTTCAATAATCGAAGACTGTTATTAAAGTATAAAAAAGTCGGTAAAATGGACAATAAGTCCACTATGGCTAATAGGCTAAATGGGTAGAACAGAAATGATAGTTTTCCTTTTTGCAATTTGAAATCAGCTGTTAGTATTCTAAAAAGATAATCCAAGCAAAAAATAGCAGTCGAAATGTAATCCATTAACAAATGAAAAGAATTTGTATTCTTAGACATCAAAGGAATCAAACTAACCACTATTGCAAATAACATTATTAAGTTATAGCAACGTGACAATAAACTATCGTTATCATTTTCTAGAATACAAAATAATTTTTCCCTCATCTCACTCCACCCTCACCGGCACGCGCCCGTAGGTCTGCTCAGCCATTGCGTCAGCTCCCAGTTGATAGACCGCATCCGCCTGCTGGGTCAAGCTGTCCCAGGGCTCTTTGCCGATCCGCGTCACCAGGTCCACCCGCTCCTTGACGGTCTTGAGATAAGCCTGACCTAGAGCCGAGAAGCCTAGGACATGGACCGCATCTGGCAAGGGAGTTTCCACCGCATTGACCAGGATGTAGGTCAGCACCCGCCGCACTCTCGCCTTGGTGTAGCGCTTGGTCGCAACTGTATCCACTAATTCCTCCACGGTCGTTGCGCTCCCAATAGCAGAGCGGATACGACTGGCTAGTTCTTCGTTGACCTGAAAGACCTGACTGAGATCTCGGTGGGTCGCAATCTGGTAGCGGAGCAGCGGAAAATAATTTCTCCAGCTTACCTTGGTCGCCTCTTCAAAGAGACTGGCAGACGGTAAAAAGCCGCGAACCAAGTCCAGCTGGTCAGCACCCTTTCTGATAGCCGTCGCCGAGGCGTAGGACGTTTCCACCTCTTCCGAATGAAAACCAGCCCCCTGCCGTTGAACCGGGCTGAGCTGAATGCCTGTTCCAGCCACCGACTTAGCATAAGCCAGAGCCAGAATATGGTTGGGCGTATCACCTGTGAAGGTCAAACCTACAAATTCCTGCCACATGGCCTGGGTCTTCTGTGGATAAGAGAGATTGTCTGGCAAGTTTTTCACAAAATTTTCCATTTCCTCAGACTTATCCACATAGATATCCGCAATTTTCTGGTAATCCAGCATTTCTTCCGTACCGAAAACCAACTTTTCCACACCCATCTTGTGTAAAATATTGATTGCTCCCTTGGCAAAATGGTCAGCCGACTGGACAGATACCAAAAAGGGCATCTCGACAACAAGATCTGCCCCGTGTTCCAAAGCCATCTGAGCCCGTGTCCACTTATCCACAATGGCTGGCTCACCCCGTTGCATAAAATTGCCAGACATAACCACAATTTTCAAGCCTTCCGCCTGTTCCAGCAGGTACTTATGCCCCGTGTGAAAGGGATTGTATTCTGCTATTATCCCTGAAATCATGCCTTGACCGCCTTGAAAAACCACCGCTGGCTTGTTTCCGTAGGAGCCTCATCTTCAAAATCCGCAAAAACTTCCACAGACTTGAAACCAGCTTGTTTCAATAATTCCACATAGGTTTCAATCGGATAAGTCCGCTCTTCATGCACTTCATCTCGACGGATGAACCGTTCCTCGTCACCTTCCTCATCTTTGACAAAAAAGGTCAATTCATGAACGATAGAATGCACATGCTCACCCTCATAGGTATCCCATACAAAAGCAAAGTCCTCATAGTTTTCATGATAGCTGTAACCTGCAAAAACCTCCTCCATTTGATAAATAGAGTGAACATCAAAGAGGAAGGTACCACCTTGATTGAGAACAGAGTGAACCCCTTCAAAGACCCGCAAAACGGCTTCTCGGTCTGCCATATAGCAAAGGCTGTCCGAGTAACAGGTCACCGCATCGAAATCTCCCACACCTTCCAGAGCCATCATATCTGCTTGGGCCAGTTCCATCATGACACCAGCAGCTTCTGCTTTTTTCTGGGCCAATTCCAACATTTCATAGGACAAGTCCAAGCCTGTCACTTCATACCCCTTTTGAGCAAAGCGTACAGCCTGAATCCCTGTCCCACAGGCCAATTCTAAAATTGTCTTGGTATCTTGTGGCAGGTGCCGCAAGCTAAAATCTGTCCATTTATCATACAAGCTGTCATCCATGATTTCATCATAAACCGCCGCAAAGGTTTCATAAGTTGCCATAGTTTCCCATTTTTCCTTTCATAAAAAGCAGCCAATCGACTGCTTCATTAACTCATGCTGTGTTCAAGAAGTCATAGTTTTGAGTTGTTGACGAACCCTTTTTGACCAGTCAAGTTCTCGTCCACTCTCACTATTCCTCTTCTAAAAAGTCTGCGACTTCCAAGAAGCTGCCTTCATGCCATAATTTTTCAAGGTTGTAGAGGTCACGCATTTCTTCTGAGAAGATATGAACGACAACGCCTCCAAGGTCCAAAAGAACCCAGCCACCGTTACTATCACCTTCTACACGGCTACCCTTGATTCCAACTTCCGCTACCTTTTCACGGATGTTTTCCGCAATAGCCTCCAACTGGCGACTGTTCATGGAGCTGGCAATCACAAAGTAGTCTGTCAGGCTGGTCACGCCTTGAACATCAATTACAACAAGGTCCTCAGCTCGCTTGTCATCAGCAGCCTGAACCACAACTTTTACTAAATCTAGTTCTTTCATCTTATCCTCTAATTATATTTTCTAATTTATCCACCTGGGCAAAACTCCATGACCAGATAGTTTCATATTGACCAATCAGTTCCTTTGCTGGAAGATCTGCTGTATAGGGAGTAGTAGTTCCATCTTTGATGACCGCCACGGTGTAGCCCAATTCAAAGGCCACCTTGATAGTTGTATCAATACAGAAATTAGTTGACATGCCCATGACAATCAATCGCTCAATCCCTTGCTCATCAAGATAGGCTTGCAAGTTCGTATCCTTGAAGGCAGAACTGTACCTCTTGTCAACAATCTTCTCGCCAACCAAAGGAGCTACTGCTGGATGGACGCCCCAACCATGACTGCCTGTGGCAAATTCCTCGTCATTTTGACGGACATAGATAATCTCTATACCCGCTTGACGAGCTTTTGTGATGCTATCTTGCCAGAGGGCTAATCGCTCTTCAATGGCATAAGGTTTTTCCTCCACTAGAAGGTTTTGAATGTCAATGACTAACAATGCAGATTTCATAGCTTAACACCAGGCGTTTCCAAACGGAACACCAATTCCCTTTCTTCTTCAAGATCTAAGACAAAACCATTTTTCTCCAAGAGTCTTGCCATCTTTTGGTTGCCCTTGACATAGGAGACAATCAAATGATTGCAGACAGGGTGCTTCTGAGCCAGTTGAATAACAGCTTCCAAAGCTGCCTGACCATAGCCTTTCCCCTGAAATTCTTGACCAATCATAAACCGCCAGAGCATATACTGCTGGATGTCCTCATCAATATCAATCAAGGCAAAGCCAACAACCTGCTCATCTGCCCAGATGGCATAGGGAAAGACATCACCATTCATTCTGTATAGCCAGGCATCTGCCAAGGAACGCACGTTGGGAGCCACGAAGCCCTTATCTGCCTCGGCTACTGTCAAGTCCAAGACGGCTTGATAGGAACTTTCATCCACAGGTTTTAATACAATCATTCTTGCTCCTTCAAATATGTGACATGTCCATTATAAGTTTCCAAAGTTTGTGGATAAATGGGAACCCCCTTCTTGGCCAAGTAGGAAATGGTCTGGGCAGTTTCATAAGCTACCGCCTTGTCCAAGGACTCTTTTGCGATACGACGCGCCTCGTCCACCCCAGGAAAATCCCGATTGGGTTCGATGTAGTCCGCCACATAGAGTACTTTGTCCAGCAAGGTCATCTGCCCAGCACCAACGGTGTGTCGTTGAATGGCTTGGAAAATCTCCTCATCTTTCAAGCCAAAATCTTCTGCGATCTTATAGGCGCCAACTACACCATGCCAGATGTTATTATCCCAGTTGAGCAGGTCTCTATCCAAATCATACTTGGCAATCAAGTCCAGAAAGACTTGGTCTTCCACTTCCTTGGCATAATCATGCAAGAGTGCTGCCAGACTGGCTTTTTTCGGATCACAGCCATATTGGTCTGCCAAGGCAAGCGCCACCTCTTCCACACCCAAGACATGTTGAAAGCGCGCTGGCTTCATGGCTGCACGGATTTTTTCCAAAAGAGCCTGACGGTCAAATGTCAAATCTGCTGCAATCATTGGTAAAGTCCCTTTTCTTCGATATAGTCCAGAACTTCATGAGGCACCATAAAATTCGGCACTCGTCCTTGCTTGATAAAACTACGCACCATGCTGGAGGAAATGTCCATCAAGGGTACATCTACCCAGATAACCGGATAGGACGTCCCCGCCTTATAACGAGGACGCTGGACACCAACAAACTGCACCAACTGGACCAATTCATCAATCCTGTGCCATTTTGGAAGGTAGTCTACCATATCTGCACCGATGATGAAATAATAATCTGTATCAGGATTTTTTTCCTTCAACAATTTCATGGTGTCGTAGGTATAGCTGACACCACGGCGTTCCAATTCAATGGTTTCAATCCCCAAGCCCTCAATACCTGCAATAGCCATCTTGAGCATGGAATAGCGATGGTATTCGTCAATGGTTTCTTTTTTATCCACATGCGGCGGAATGAATTCTGGCATGAGCAAGACTTGATCCAGCTTCAACTGTTGACGGACCTGGTCTGCCACAATCAAATGAGCATTGTGGACAGGGTTGAAATTCCCACCCAGAATCCCCACTTGTTTGCGATTGGTTTCTTTCTTTTCAACCTCTAATTCAACCTTGGTAAAGGGTGTTAAGAGTTCAATAGCCATAGGCTCTCCTTCTTAGATTTCTTTGACCTGTTTGGAAATTTTACGGTTCTCTTTCTTGCTAGATTGTTTGAATAAAATCAAGATGCGACCGATTTTTTGGACCGTATCCACACCGATTTCTTCTTCCAAGATTTCTGCTACTTCGTGGATGGTTTCATCCGTATTTTGTAGCAAGGTCACCTTGATCAATTCACGCGCGTCCAGCGCCTGACGAACACTGGTTTTAATCTGGTCATTTAGACCATTTTTCCCAATCTGAATAATGGGTTTGAGACTATGTGCCTGACTGTTCAAAAAGGCACGTTGTTTTGAAGTTAATGACATCTATTTTTCCTATGTTTCTATATTTATTGGCTAAAAAATGTAAGCAATGTGTACATCTAAATAATAGCCTTGCGAATGACCACATCCACACCCTTAGGTGCCCAGGCAGCAATCTTGGCCTTTTCATTGACACGAATCCAACCAAGACCTGAGAAAACCACATCCGTCTTCTCGTTGATGGTAAATTCATGACGGACCAATTCAGGAAATTCTTTCAATTCCTTGCTAGTTGGTGGCACTAAAAGTGTGCCCGCATGTTTCTGGTAAAATTCACTAGCTCCCTGCAACTTGGTACGGTGGAGCTGCAATTCATTGTCAAAGAAGGCCGTAAAGCCTTGGCGTTCACCAGCTACAAAATCAAATCGTCCCAGACCAGCCAAGAACAAGGTTTGTTCTGGATTGAGCTGGTAGGTCTTTGGCTTGATTTCCTTGCGAGGGCTGATGTACTTGAGGTTTTTAGCCGTCAAATAATGGGCCATCTGGTGACGGTGGATAATTCCTGGCGTGTCATATATGTATGAACCATCATCCAGAGGAATTTCAATCTTATCCAGCGTCGTTCCAGGGAAACGTGAAGTCGTAATGACATCCTTGTCCCCTGTGATTTCTTGAATAATAGCGTTAATCAAGGTTGACTTGCCGACATTGGTCACGCCGACCACATAGACATCTCGTCCCTTGCGGTGCTGTTCAATCTTCTCAATCAAATCTTTGATAGCCTGCTTGTTTTGGGCTGAAGTCAAGACCACATCAACTGGTCGCATACCGATTTCATGTGCCCGCTCGGTCAACCACTGAGTAACCTTGCCTGTCTTGACAGACTTGGGTAAAATATCCTGCTTGTTGCCGACCAACAACACATCATTGCCTGAAATAAAGCGAGGTAAACCTGGAATGACCGAACCATTGAAATCAAAAATATCAATGACATTAACCACCAAGGCATCGCTTTCTCCTACGCTATGGAGGAGTTTCAAGAAGTCGTCATCTGAAATATTGACATCTGAAATCTCATTGTAATGGCGCAAACGGAAACAACGTTGGCAGTAGAGTTGCCCTGTTTCCAGACCTTTTTCTAGGGCTGATTGAGGTGTAAAACCAGCGACAGCCTTATCCGTCGTCTGAATCTGGGCACCACAGCCGATACAAAATAATTCTTCCACTTACATCTCCCTCTTGTAGTCTATCGCTCCATATTGGGCGATAATTTTCTTCATGGTCCGTCGCTCACGCCAACGGTTAATCTGCGTATTGATCGAATCTGTCTGAATCAAGGGTTTGACCAGTACAGACTTAAGCCCAGCTCGCTTAGCAGCCCGAATGTCCGTCATCAGTTGATCTCCAATCATGACTACCTCATGCGGCTGGACATCAAAGCGTTTTAAAGCACGGTTCATCCCAAAGGTGAAAGGCTTGAGCGCAAAGGCTTCAAATTCAATCCCAAAAGGTGCAACTGCACGTTTAACCCGCTCATATTTGTTGTTGGAAACCACCACAACGGGAATGCCTACGGCCTGTAAATCCTGTAACCACTGGCGCATCTCTGGCGTACCATCGGGATTATTCCAAGCAATCAAGGTATTATCCAAGTCAACAAACACTACTTTTATGCCATGTTTTTTCAAGCTTTCGACGGTCACGTCATAAGCCTTTTCCAAGGCAAAATCCGGCATGTAATTTTCTAAACTCACTGTCGTCTCCAAAGTTTTTTATCAGATAATTATACCATTTTTCTAGGAAAAAGGCGAATAGATAGCCAAAAGGAAAACACCCGGTGGAACCGAGTGCCTATTCTACGAACCTATTTATTTTCTAAAATCCAATCCTTAGGAATGAAAATCATATGGGTCAACAACCAATCAATATCCAGTGAGTATTTTGAAAAGGCAAACCCAATTTCCTCAACCCCTGATTCTTCCTTGTCTAAGCCCAAAATAATTGCAGCATGACCATAATCAGCATGACTATCATCAAATAGACGCCAAGTCAGTGCCTTGTAAAGCAATTCTTTAGCATCGTATAATGTGTAACTCTCCTTATACTCTGAGAAAGCCAAACAGTCTTTTCCTTTAGGTTCTACGCCCTTAATTTTAGCGATTGCAATTAAGCTATCATAATTATGGAAACGAAGCGAATTATTCAATGACTCAGCTAAACTTTTAGCATAATCAATGGCTAAATCACTCACTTCAACTGCCACACTACCAAGTTGCTCTCTCAAAGGATTGATAAGTGTAGATGCATAATTAGCTAATTCTACGCGAATATGACTATCCAAATCTTCTATATTGGAAAGAGCAATTTCCTTGTCCTCTTCACAACCAACATAGGTATTGAGTGCTAGACCTTCTTCGCCGCGCACCTCGATTTGGTCATCTATCCCCTCTTTGCCAGCTTCTAAATAAGCCTGCAAGCTAGCAACGTAGCCTTCTGGTAACACAATCTGATCTAAGCCAGCATGCTTTGTGAGGATTGCATCAGTCTCCACTAAATTCTTCATGGGCGACTCCCTTCATGTCATGATATTATTACCTTATTATTTTAACAACATTTTAGGGATTTGTAAACCTTTTCAATTCATTATATTTTTATCAGTAATTTTCTGTAAGTATTTTCAAAAACAATGATAGCATAATTGAATCACCAAAACAATCGAGTTCCATGAAACTGGTCGACAGGTAATTTTTCTAACAAATCAGGTACATTGTCCACTGTCAAGCCACCACCAATCAAGATTTCAATTTTACCTTGTGCATAGGCGACAATTTCCTGTAACCATTCCACATTGTTCAAGGCAGACCCCGTCAAACTGCCTCTTGTCAAAATCCGAGTCACCCCATGGGATGCTAACCAATCAATGGCTTCAAACTGGCGTTCTTTAGGAATTTGGTCAAAAGCCATATGAAAGACAATTTGACAGCCTTGCGATTCCGCAAACAACCTATCTAGTGCTACTTCATCCAACCACTTTTCCTCTGTCAAGGCACCGTAGACCAAACCATCTGAACCCAGCTCTTTAGCTACTTTGCAATCTTCCAGCATCATCTCAAGCTCTAGCGCATCGTAGCAAAAATCACCACCACGAGGGCGAATCATGGTCATGACTGTGGCTTCATTCTTATGAGCCAGTTGACAAACATGTTTGACCACTCCATAACTTGGTGTCGTCCCTCCGACAGCCAAGTTATCGCAAAGTTCAATCCGTTGGGCCCCCATTGAGATAGCTTTAGCAACATCTACATGGTTTTCAGAACAAAATTCTTTTATCATGGTCATTCCTCTCGAAGTCTTTTTCTTAAGTATAACAAAAAAAGAGTATATTAACCAATACTCTTTTCAGAAATAACGACATCCTTTAATGATATGAGAAGGACTGCTGATAAAATCATGGCCATGCCCAGAAAATCAATCGGATAAAAACGTTCATTGACCAACCAGACCGCAAAAAATACGGAGGCAATTGGCTCAATAGAAGCTAAAAGGCTACCATTTACCGGACCAACCATACTAACACCTTTGAGAAAAGCCGTATAGGCAAAGATGGTCCCAACACCGACAATCCCCAGTAAGCCCAATAGACTACCACCATCAAGCGGTAGATTGCCCTGCCAAGTTTGTAAGCCAAGCGTAACCACAAAGCCGCCCAGCAGCATGCCCAGCCCTATCACCACCATACTGCCGTATTGACGAATCAGTTTTCCTGGCAAAATAATATAGAGTGCATAAGTAAAGGCAGAGAAGATTCCCCAGAACAAACCAATTGGTGTCACAGCCAACTCATCCAATTTACCATGAGTTGCAATTAAAAATGTACCTGCGACAGCCAAAACAATTGAAACCAACTCAATTCCTGATGGCTTTTCCCTATTTTTCAAACAAGTATAGGCCAAT
The DNA here is from genome assembly GCF_024509555.1 of Streptococcus suis. GTDB lineage: Bacteria > Bacillota > Bacilli > Lactobacillales > Streptococcaceae > Streptococcus > Streptococcus suis_AD. Next base: position 15,038 of record NZ_JAMWEL010000005.1, on the reverse strand, counting down.
ACCAAGACAGGACAAAGATATTGTAAAACCGTAGCTGTTCCTGCATTTGTATAGTAAATCGCTTGAAGGTAGGCCATTTGATTGAGTACCAAACCAAGCATAGCAAAGACAAAAATTCCTAACAAAGCCCGTTTGCTCTTTATGACCTTAATTAGCTGCTCTCTGGCTGTCAAATAGGCTAGCCCGAGCAGGAAAACACCGGATACCATCAACCGAAGGGAGGTAATCATATCCACCGATACACCACGTGACATCAAGTACTGCCCACTTACCCCCGAAAGTCCCCAAGCTATCCCTGCAACTAAAGTTATCAAGGTTCCCAATCTTTTTTCTGCCATCCTATCTCCTTTTCACAATGCGAATATTCCTATTATACCAAAAGAGCAGGACACCGTCCCACTCTTTGCTGTCATTATTGTTTGAGGCCCACAAATTCCACAAATCGCATAAAGGCTGCTTGACCTTCTGGAGTGCGTTTGTAGACACCTGCATCTTCTAGGACACGGGCGAAAATTTGTCCGACAGAGGCTCGAATGATTTCTTCAGCCCTTTCTTCTGTCACATCTGGATGCTCAGCCTTCAACCTATCCGCCCAAGGCTGATGATAGTCAGCCACCTGACTGTCTTGACCTAGTAAGTATTTTTTGACTTCAGCCAATTCTGCCTTCAAACGTGGAGGCAAAATCGCCAAGCCCATGACCTCAATCAAGCCGATATTTTCTTTCTTGATGTGTTGCACATCTGGGTGTGGATGATAGATGCCATCCGGAAACTCTTCTGAAGTCTGATTGTCGCGGAGAACCAAATCCAGCTCGTACAAGTCCCCTCGTTTCCGAGCAATAGGAGTGATGGTATGATGGGGAGTTCCATCCGTCTCAGCCTTAATCTGAACGCTATCATCTGAGTAGCTCCGCCATTTTTCTAAAATCTTAGTCGCTAAACCAAGAAGCGATGGCTTATCCGCTGAACTCAAGCGAATCACCGACATAGGCCACTTGACAAGGCCAGCAGATACGGACTCAAAGCCCTCAAAGACCAGCTGACGCTCAATCGGCGCCTTTTCCATGGCAAAACTGTGCCGCCCACCCTGATAGTGATTGTGGGTCAAGATGGAGCCACCCGAAATTGGTAGGTCAGAGTTGGAACCGACAAAATAATCTGGAAAGATGTCAAGCAAGTCCAAAAGCTGTTCAAAGGTTTGAGGACTGATGACCATAGGAACATGCTCTTGGTTCAAGAAAATAGCATGTTCATTGTAGTAAGCATAGGGCGAATACTGGAAACCCCACTGTTCCTGTCCAAGATCTAAGCGAATAATGCGGTGGTTGGCGCGTGCGGGATGATTGATGCGGCCTTGGTAGCCCTCGTTTTCCATACAAAGCAGGCACTGAGGGTAGTTAGAAGCCTTTGCCAAGCGAGCCGCCGCAATAGCCTTAGGATCCTTCTCTGGTTTGGACAGATTGATGGTAATTTCTAGGTTACCATAGTCTGTCGGTGTTTGATAATAGATATTTTTGGCAACAGCAGCCACCTTGATGTAGTCATTGCGCTTGCTCAAGGCATAGAAATCTGCCACAGCCTGCTCTGGGCTGTCCTGGTAGGTCTGCCAGAAATCACGATTGACCTGACTAGGACTAGGCGTGATTAAGTCCATCAAACAAGCCCCGACCATGTCCTGCTCTTCCAACAATTCTCCCACAAATCCAGTTCGAACCCCGTGAGCCAATAGTTCTTCCTTGAGTTCAATCAAGTCTGTTAGCTCTGTTTGGACAGTCAAAACTTGCTCACCTACTAAGGCTAAAACCCGATTTCGCAGGTAAAGAGCATCCATTTCCTCAAAATCACTGTTGGCAATAACCTGCTCAACAAAACGATCCACCAATCCAGCCATCATTTCTCCAATCTATTTTCGAGATAAAACGCGAGAGCCTCCAGCAATCTCCGCTACATAGAAGCTTGGTTCATATCCAACCACTTCAGTATAGGTCTTGCCGACATTTTCCGTGAAGGCTTCAACCTTATCCTTGTGGACAATGGCAATACCACAACCGCCGAAACCTGCACCTGTCATCCGAGCACCAAGAACTCCTTCTTGCTCCCAAGCTGTGTGAGCCAAGGTATCCAATTCCAAACCTGTCACTTCATAATCATGTTCCAAGGAAACATGGGAAGCATTGACCAAACGACCAAAGGTTGCCAAATCCCCTTCTTCCAAGGCCTTACGCGCCTGCAAGGTCCGTTGGTTTTCCAAAACAGCATGGCGGGCACGCTTGATGCGGTTATCATCTTTGATTAAGTAACTATATTGGTCAAAGGTCCACTCATCCAATTCACCTAGAGTTTGAATAGTCAAGACTGCATTCAATTCTTCCACAGCTTTTTCACATTCCGCACGGCGCTCGTTGTACTTAGAATCCGCCAATTCACGACGTTTGTTGGTATTCATGATGACGATCACATGGTCTCCCAAATCCAATGGCACCAATTCATATTCAAGCGTATTGGTATCCAGATAAATGGCACGTTGGTCCGCTCCCATACCAATCGCAAACTGGTCCATGATGCCAGAATTGACACCGATAAAGTGATTTTCCGTTTGTTTCCCAATTTTCACCAAATCAAGACGCGTCAACTCAAGACCGTACAATTCTTCTGCGATAATGCCGATCAAGAGTTCCAAGGAAGCTGATGAAGACAAGCCTGAACCATTTGGAATATTACCGTAAACAAAGACTTCCATACCTGTATCAATGGTATGCCCAGCTTCTTGCAAGAACTTGAGAACACCCTTAGCATAGTTGGTCCAGTTGTCCGCCTTATCAAAGACCAAGTTGTTCAAATCCACTTCGATAATTCCAAGCTCTTCAAAGTTTGCAGAATAGAAGCGCAAAACTTGGTCATCACGTTTGCGAGCAGCACCGTAAGTCCCTAAGGTAATGGCTGCTGGAAAGACATGACCACCGTTGTAGTCTGTATGCTCACCAATCAGGTTAATCCGCCCAGGTGAGAAGAAAGTCGCATCCGCCTCTTGACCAAACACATCGAGAAAGGCTTGCTTGAGTTGTTCTATGTTCATAAGAACCTCCTTGATTTTGTAATCGTTTTCTTTTATTGTACAACTTTAAAATATAAAAGTCAATATATTTACTAAAAATTTACTAATTTTGCATTTTATGCTATACTAGATACAAATAGATAGGAGAATCCCATGGTTACCATTAAAGACATCGCTGAAAAGGCTCAATTATCATCTGCCACCATTTCCCGCGTACTCAAGAACGACCTGACCCTATCCGTCAGCCAAGAAACCCGCGACCGCATTTTCAACTTGGCACAAGAATTGGGCTACACCAAACACATCAAAAAACAAGCACCTCAACCCAAGGGCACCATCGGCATTGTCCAATGGTACACTGAGAGCGAAGAGCTGGCTGACCTCTACTATTACTCCATCCGTGCCAGCATCGAGCAAACTGCCAGCCTCTTGGGCTACCAAATCGTCCGCTCCTTCAACGACTTGACCAATCCCCTCCTCCAAGATGTTGACGGCATCATCGCGGTTGGTAAGTTTTCTTCTGGGCAAATAGCAGAGCTATCTAGCCTGTCTTCAAAAATCATTTTTGTGGATTCTGATACACTGACTGAGGGATTTTCCTGCGTCACGACTGACTTTGAACACTCTGTTCAGACAGTTATTGACCACTTCCGTGCACAAGGTCTGACAGGCATTGGCCTATTGGTCGGACAGGAGGAAACCACAGACGGCAACCAACTGCCAACAGATCCCCGCCTGACTGCCTTTCGTGACTACCTGGACACCTTGGGCATGCTCCAAGAAGACTACATCTACCAAGGAAAATTCTCAACCCAGTCAGGATATGAGCTGATGAGCCAGGCTATTTCCGACCTGGGCGACCAACTACCCCCTGCCTTTTTCATGGCAAATGATACCCTTGCAGTCGGTGCCTTGCGTGCTTTACAAGAACGTCAAATCGCAGTGCCAGAAAGAGTTCAACTCATCACCTTTAACGATACAGCCATCACCCGTCAGGTCTATCCTGCCCTGTCTTCCATCAGCGTCTTCACCGAGGAAATGGGCCAGGAAGCCATGCAGCTGCTGGACCGTGTGATTGCTAGTCCGCAGCCCCACCATCCCCGTAAAATTAAGCTAGGAACCCAGCTGGTAATACGCGAGAGTTCTTACTAAAAGTGCATAAGAAAAACCGAGAGTTCTGATGAATTCTCGGTTTTGTTCTGTTTATTTTAGTCTAACAACTTAGCCAATTCCTGTGCCAATAGTTGTTGTGCAACTTGCGGGTTAGCTTGTCCCTTAGTCGCTTTCATCAAGAAACCTGTAAAGGCCTTGTCCGCATTGCGTTTGCCAGACTTGAAGTCAGCTACAGCCGCTTCATTATCCGCAAAGACTTGGTGGATAATCGGAATGAGGACAGCTGGATCTGAAATCTGTACCAAGCCAGCTTTCTCAACGTAAGCCTTAGCAGAGCCACCTTCTTTCGCCAAGTGAACAAAGACTTTCTTGGCGATTTTAGATGAAATAGTGCCATCCGCAATCAAAGCTATCATCTCAACCAAGTTTTCAGGTGTTAAGGCGATTTGCTCAATAGTCTTACCTTCAGCATTGAGGAACTGAGCCACTTCACCCTGCAACCAGTTAGACACTTGTTTAGCATCGCCACCTGCTGCCACTGCTGCTTCAAAGAAGTCAGACAAGGCCTTGGTAGACGTCAACTGACCAGCATCATAGGCAGTCAAGCCCAAGCTTTCCACATAGTGAGCACGGCGAGCCTTTGGAAAGACTGGTAATTCTGCGCGCACTTCCTCAATCCAGTTATCGTCAATCTCATAGAGTGGCAGGTCTGGCTCTGGGAAGTAACGGTAGTCCGCTGAACCTTCTTTGACACGCATGAGAATAGTTTCCCCAGTAGATTCATCGTAACGGCGAGTTTCCTGCTGGATTTGACCACCTGAACGCAAGATTTTCGCCTGACGCTCAACTTCGTGTTGCAAGCCCTTGCGAACATAGTTGAAGGAGTTGAGGTTTTTCAACTCAGTCTTGGTACCAAATTTCTCCCGACCATAGGGACGAAGGGAAATATTGGCATCCACGCGCATAGAACCTTCTTCCATCTTGACATCTGAAATGCCAGTGTATTGGATAATTTCTTTAAGGGCTGTCAAGTAGGCATAGGCCTCCTCAGGCGAACGCATATCTGCTTCTGATACAATCTCAATCAAGGGCACGCCCTGACGGTTGAGGTCTACATAAGAGTAGCCGTCTGTCCCGTGGGTATTCTTACCAGCATCCTCTTCCAAATGCGCACGCTCGATACGGATTTTCTTGGTTGAACCATCTTCTAGCTCAATCTCAATCCAGCCATTGTAGCCAATCGGCTCGTCAAACTGGGAGATCTGATAGGCTTTAGGATTATCAGGATAGAAATAGTTCTTACGGTCAAAATGCATTTCCTTGTGAATATCCATGTTCAAGGCCAAGGCAGCTTTAATCCCAGCATCCACAACACCCTTATTAAGAACAGGAAGGACGCCTGGGAAGGACCAGTCAATTACGTTGGTATTGGCATTTGGATCCTCACCAAAATGCGCAGATGAAGGTGAGAAAATTTTCGAGTTGGTATTCAACTCCACATGGACTTCTAGACCAATAATCGTTTCAAAGTTCATTAGTTGGCACCTCCAAAAATCACTGGTTGTTGCTTATGGTAATCTGTTGTCGCTTCAAAGGCCGCAGCCACTTGGTAAATGGTCTCTTCTGAATATTTTGGACCAATCAACTGCAAACCGACTGGCAAGCCTTCTACAAAACCAGCAGGAATAGAAAGACCAGGAAGACCTGCCAAGTTTACAGGAATTGTTAACAAGTCCGCCAAGTACATAGCCACAGGGTCATGGTTGAGCGTGTCCAAACCAAAGGCAACCGTCGGAGCTGTCGGCCCCAAAATCAAGTCATAGTCTGCAAAGACCTTTTCAAAATCTTGGATAATCAAGGTCCGCACCTGGCCAGCCTTCTTGAAGTAGGCATCGTAGTAACCAGATGACAAGCTAAATGTACCTAACATAATACGACGTTTGACTTCCTCACCAAAACCTTGGCTACGGGTTTTCACGTAAATCTCATCCAAGTTTGTCGCATCTTCTGCACGGAAACCATAGCGGATACCGTCAAAACGTTGCAAGTTAGAAGATGCCTCTGATGAAGCAATGATGTAGTAAACAGCAACCCCATACTTAGAATGTGGCAGACTAACTTCTTCAATGATTGCCCCCAAGCTTTCCAAGTGCTTAGCCGCCTTGAGAATAGTTTCCTTGACCTGCGGATCAATCCCTTCGCCCATGTATTCTTTCGGCAAAGCAATTTTCATGCCTTTAATGTCTTGACCAATCTTGCTAGTAAAGTCAGCAATTTCATTGATCGTTGATGTTGCATCCTTGATATCATGACCAGAGATGACATTGAGCAACTGGGCATTTTCCTTAACCGTCTGTGAGAATGGACCAATTTGGTCAAGAGATGAACCAAAGGCAATCAGACCAAAACGTGACACCGTTCCATAGGTCGGTTTCATACCGACGATACCATTAAAGGCTGCTGGCTGACGAATGGAACCACCTGTGTCAGACCCGAGTGACAAACGGACCTGACCAGCAGCAACTGCAGCTGCCGAACCACCTGAAGAACCACCGGGAACTTTTGTCTGGTCCCAAGCATTTTTAGTCGGTTTGAAGGCAGAGTTCTCATTAGAACCTCCCATGGCAAACTCATCCATGTTGGTCTTACCAACAACAATCATATCCTTGGCATAGGCTTGGGAAACTGATGTCGCATCGAAAATCGGCTCGTAGTTATAGAGCATTTTTGAAGCTGCCGTGGTCAAAATCCCCTTAGTAGAGATATTGTCCTTGACTGCCAAAGGAATCCCTGCCATAACATTGTCCGCATCAATCCCTTTTTCATCAAGGGCAGCAGCCTGCGCCAAGGCCGCATCTTCTGTGATAGTCAAGAAAGCATCCACTGCTCCCTCACGGCTCTTAATGTCTTCCAAGGTTGCCTTGGTCAACTCAACCGCAGAAATCTCCTTTTTGACAAGGAGGTCATGCAATTCATCAATGGTTTTATTGTTAAACGTCATTAGGCATCTCCTCCCCCGTCTAGAATAGCTGGTACCTTGATAAAGTTATCTTGGGCTTCAGGCACATTTTTAAAGAGCTCCTCACGGCTCTCACCTTTTTGGGCAATATCTGCTCGCAAGACATTCTTACGGTCAGCCATAGTGGTCGTTACCGCAACACCTGTCGTATCTACTTCATTGAGCAATTCAACCATATCGACAATCTTGCTCAAACTTGTCGCAAATTCCGCTGTTTCATGGTCCGAAAATTCCAGCTTAGACAGCTTGGCAACGTGACGGACTTCAGCTTCAGAAATCTTCATTCTTACTTTCCTCCTATTGGAAATCTATCTTCTCATTATACCATATTTCCAGCCTCACACAAAGGTAGGTACAGCCTTGTAGTTTATTTTTTTACTAAAAATAGCTACCGGTGCATCTTTAGTTACACAAATTGATAAGCTAATCAAACAAACACTACACGAGCATATGAAAAGAGCTGACTTGCATCAGCTCCAATTTTATCTACGATATTGACGTAAAAAACGGGTCATCTTTTCTTGAATTTCAGCTAATTCATCAACACGTGGAAGGTAAACGATACGGAAATGGTCCGGATCCTTCCAGTTAAAGCCTCGACCATGAACAAGCAAGACTTTCTCCTGTTTTAAGAAATCCAAGACAAACTGCTCATCATCGTCCACTCGATACATCTCACGATCAATTTTAGGAAAGACATATAATCCCGCCTTGGGTTTAACTGCTGATAAGCCAGGGATATCATTGATAGCTTTAGTAATGAATTCACGTTGTTCATACAAGCGACCACCAGGCATCAAAAGTTCATCAACTGACTGATACCCTCCCAAGGATGTTTGAACAACCTGTTGTGCCAATACGTTCGAACACAAACGCATATTGGACAACATATTCAATCCTTCGATATAACCTTTTACGTGTTTCTTAGGACCGGACAAGACCATCCAACCCACACGGAAACCACAGATTCGGTGGGATTTGGACAAACCATTCATGGTCACGACAAACAAGTCAGGTGCTAAGGTAGCAATCGGAATATGAACCGCACCGTCAAAGACCATCCGATCGTAAATCTCGTCAGAGAAAATAATCAATTCATGCCTGCGAGCAATATCAATAATCCCCTCCAAAATTTCTTTCGGATAAAGGGCACCTGTTGGATTATTCGGATTAATCAAGACAATGGCCTTGGTCCGCGAAGTTACCTTAGACTCCATATCGGCCAAGTCTGGATACCAGTCTGCCGCCTCATCACAAACGTAATGTACAGCCTTACCACCAGCCAAGCTTACTGCCGCAGTCCAAAGTGGATAGTCCGGCATGGGTACCAATACCTCATCACCATTGTCTAGCAAGCCTTGCATTGACATAACAATCAGCTCACTCACACCATTTCCAAGATAAATATCTTCAATATCCACATTTGGAAACTTTTTCAATTGACAGTACTGCATGATTGCCTTGCGCGCTGAGAAAATCCCCTTACTATTTGAATAACCTTCAGACTTCCTAGCATTATGGATCAGGTCACGAATAACTTCATCAGGTGCTGTAAAGCCAAACTCAGCTGGATTACCTGTATTCAAACGTAAAATTTGCTCTCCGTTGGCCCGCATTCGCATAGCTTCTTCTAAAACTGGGCCACGAATATCATAGGCTACATCATCTAATTTACTTGATTTATTAAATTGTTTCATGTCGTTACCTCGACTTTCTTCTGCATTCTATTTTACTTTAAATACAAGAAAATCTCAAGAATACCTTTACTTTTTCTATCAAAAGACTTATAATATAGATGTAATATTAACTTGTTATTAATGATTGAAAGGAGTGATTATTATGACACAATCTTACCAAACAATTCTTGTTGCAGTAGATGGTTCAAAAGGAGCTGAGCTAGCTCTACATAAGGCTATCCACGTCGCCAAGCGCAACCAAGCTCGACTTGTCATTGCCCATGTCATTGATACACGCGCCCTTCATAATGTTGTCGCATTTGATGCTTCCGTCTACGAATCTCTAGAAAAAGAAGCTGAGTTACTCCTAGAAGAATACAAGCAAGAGGCCATGAATGCTGGTCTAAAAGATGTTCAAATCCGCATTGAATTCGGTAATCCTAAAACGATTTTGGCTACGGACATTCCAAAAGAAACAGGTGCAGACCTCATGCTCCTTGGTGCAACAGGATTAAACGCTTTTGAACGCCTCCTAATAGGTTCATCATCTGAATACATCCTCCGTCACGCAACAATCGATTTACTCATTGTACGTGACAGTGAAAAAATTCTATAACACCACAAAAGACTTGACCTATGAATCAAGTCTTTTCATTTGTCTTTCAAGTTCTTCAGCAATCCTATTTTCCGGCGCAAACTTCTCTTCCCAATCATCAGGTTTTAAGATTTTATGTGTAATCGGATCAAAATGCGCCTTTCCATCTGGAAAAACTTTTCCCATATTTGCAGCGTGTACCAAGTCAAAAATGGGAGCTGGATCAACCCCCATCAAAACAAACGAGCCATAGGTAAAATACAAAATATCTAGCAAGGCGTCTACTTGGTTTTGTAAGGAAATACTAGCTGATCTCTTGTCCGAAATTTTTTGAGCTGCCTTGTCTAAGTCCTTATGTAGCTGGCTTAAGCCTTCTTGGAAAATTTCCTCACTTTCAGAAGCAGCATGGAGAAACTCAAGAATTTCTTCTAGCTTGAATCCAGATCTATGGAGCGCTGTCTTCCTATCATACTCTTTAGGAAACTCCTGAGTCCTGCCATCCATTAAGGCATGGAAAGCTTTTACCTTATTGAAATTTGTATCCTTACTTTGAAACATTACTTCCCTCAATAACACCAAAATGAACCAAGGCTTTATATATACCATCGCGGTTATTGGTATCTGTCACAAAAGCTGCAACATCTTTTACCTTTTTAGTACCATTCCCCATCGCAACCGAGTACTTTATTTCTTTTAACATCTCATAGTCATTGTTAGAATCACCGAAAACAATAATTTCATCTAAGGTCAATTGGTACCTCTGTGCAAGGATCAAAATACCTGATAGTTTCGAACTACCCTTGCTAATGATATCTGTTGCATAAGGGCTAGAACGAGTAAAAGATAAATCTTCGAACTGAGATTCCAAGTCTCTAGTTTCCCTCTCTGTCATTAACATCATCAACTGATATATTGGTTGAGAGAGGCAGCCTTTTAAATCAAGATCTTTCTGTGGTCTCAATTTCCGAATAAGACGATTAAAGATGAAATTGACAAAACCAGCCCAGGACTGTGGAATCATCCGAGTAAGGCGATAAGCAAAGTGACCAGTTCCCATACTCATAATCCTGCTTCCAACCACACCTTTGGCCGTTCCCAAGGATAGATCCTTTTGTTTCTTCCGTGCATAATTCAGGATTGCTTGGATCTGTTGAACTTCTAAGACACGACTGTAAATAACTTCTTCTCTAGAAAAAATATATTGACCATTATAGGTAATTCCAATGTCCAACCCTAAACTAGCCATGTATTGCAAAACAAAACGTGGATCTCGACCAGTAGCTACACCAACCAATACCCCTTTCTTTTTCAGGTAATTAATGGCTGAGATTGTTGACTTACTAACTGTGCGACTATCTGTCAATAATGTCCCATCAATATCAAAAAATACAGCTCTAATTGTCAACCATCTCACCACCTTTCTTAGAATTGTGTTACAATTAGTATAACACAAATTGAAAGAAACAGAAAATTTATGAAAAAAATTCTCGCCCTACACACAGGTGGAACTATTTCCATGCAAGCCGACCAAGAAGGCCATGTGACAAGCAGTCAAATCAATCCAATGACTCAAATCGACACACCCATTGAAGAAATACAAGTCACATCCATCGATTTTCTCAATGTTCCAAGCCCCCATATCCGTTTGGAACACATGATGACCCTCTATCAGAAAATCAAGGCTGAACAAGCAAACTTTGATGGATTTGTCATTACCCACGGCACCGACACACTTGAAGAAACAGCCTATTTTCTCGATACCATGGCCATTCCTGAAAAACCAATCGTGTTAACTGGGGCCATGCGTTCATCCAATGAACTTGGTAGCGACGGAGTTTACAACTACCAAACAGCCCTCCGTGTCGCAGCGGATGAAAAGTCTGCAGACAAGGGAGTCCTGGTCGTTATGAATGATGAAATTCATGCTGCCAAGTATGTCACCAAGACTCATACAACCAACGTATCTACCTTCCAGACACCAACCCACGGACCACTTGGACTGGTTACCAAGCGTGAAATTCTATATTTTAAAACTGCAGAACCACGAGTTCGCTTTGACTTATCAGCTATATCAGGAACAGTTCCAATTATCAAGGCCTATGCAGACATGGACTCTGTTCTCCTTGATTCACTCTCACATTCAGCCATTTCAGGCTTGGTCATCGAAGCACTTGGAGCAGGAAACCTCCCACCAACCATCCTTCCTGCCATCCAAAAACTTCTTCATCAAAACATCCCTGTCGTTCTAGTTTCTCGTTGCTTTAACGGCATTGCCGAACCCGTTTACGCCTATCAAGGCGGTGGCATTCAGCTAGAACAAGAAGGCATCCTCTTTGTCAAAGAATTAAATGCACAAAAAGCTCGCCTGAAACTACTAATTGCTCTCAATGTCGGCTTAAAAGGACAAGCCTTAGCTGACTACATCCAAGGCTAATCACAACTGCATGCTTAAAACTACAAAAGACCGAACAGTCGGTCTTTTTTCAATCTTTCAAATTTAATCCAATTCTTTCTTATCCTTCAAATGTTTCAGCAAAACTGACCAGTTTGGATTTTTCTGCCAATTTTTTTCACTGACAATCTGACTAGCAACCCGTCTAGCCTCCTCTAGGATTGGATAATCTTCAACTATATTTGCTACCTGAAATTCTGGCAAACCTGATTGACGGGTTCCAAAAATTTCACCAGACCCACGCATTTTCAAATCTGCTTCAGCCAGTATAAAACCATCTGTGGTTTCAGTCATAATTTTCATGCGTTCCTTGCCCGACTCTGTTTTAGGATTAGCAACCAAAATAGCGTAGGACTGCTTATGCCCACGCCCAACACGCCCCCTCAACTGATGAAGCTGACTTAAACCAAAACGGTCGGCATCCATAATAACCATAACTGTTGCATTAGGGACATTGACACCGACTTCAATAACGGTTGTCGAAACCAAAATATCCGTCTTTTGCTCCTTAAAAGCCTGCATAATGGAATCTTTTTCTTCATTTTTCATCTTACCATGTAGCAAATCCACAGTAAACTGTCCACCAAAATGAGCTTGTAACTCAGCTTGTAAGTCAATGGCATTTTTCAAATCCAAGGCCTCAGATTCTTCGATTAAAGGAGAAATAAAATAAACTTGAGCTCCCTTTTTTAATTCCTTTTCAAGCCATTCTAAAACGGTAGGCAACTGCTGATGCTTGACCCAGCGAGTAATAATAGGTTTACGCCCAGCAGGTAATTGGTTGATAATAGAAACATCCATATCTCCAAAGGCCGTTATAGCCAAGGTTCTAGGAATAGGCGTTGCTGTCATCATGAGGACATCAGGATTATCACCCTTTTCACGAAATAAGCGACGTTGCTTGACACCAAAGCGGTGCTGTTCATCCGTCACAACAAGCCCCAGTTTGTGATACACTACCCCCTCTTGTATCAATGCATGGGTACCAACTATCATCTGAACACGCCCATCAGCAATCGCCTCTAATGCAGTCCTACGCTCAGCAACCTTCATCCCACCGGTTAAGAGCGCAATCGATAAATCTGGGAATAACTGGCACAAACTCTCAAAATGCTGTTCTGCCAAAATTTCTGTTGGAACCATAATAGCCGCTTGCATACCAGCACTTACCGCTGCCAACATCGCCAAGCCTGCAACTACTGTCTTACCAGACCCCACATCTCCCTGCAACAAGCGGTTCATATGGAGAGAAGCCCCCATATCAGCCAAAATTTCTTCCAAAGCAGTTAGTTGCGCGTCCGTCAAAAGAAAAGGTAGTTTCGCAATTTGCCTTTCTAATTCTACCTTATCAAAATCAATCTTCAAACCACTAGAAAGATCACGGTTCCCAGCTTTCAACAATTGCAATTGTAACTGGAAATAAAATAATTCTTCAAACTTAATACGGCGCAGGGCTTGACGATATTCATCCAGATTAGAGGGAAAATGCATAGCAAAAACTGCCTGCTTTCGATTTAGAAGTCGATACTTCTCCAATAAAACTACCGGCAAATTCTCATTCAACAAATCCAAATAACCATGGTCAATCGCTGATCTAATAGCTTTGACCAACTGAGATTGAGAAATACCTTGTGCCACATGATAGACCGGCTGTAAATCCTCAGCTACTTGAGCCAACAACTTCATACCAGTCAAACTAGCCTTTGCCTTATCCCACTTACCCCAGATTGCAACGTCCTGCCCCAAAACAATCTTATCAGCTAAATATGGCTGATTAAAAAAAGAAACCGACAGAACTATCTCTCCCTGCTTAATCGAGAAACGAAGCCGATTCCTCTTATAGCCATAGTATTGCACATTAGCTGGAGATACCACACTACCTACAACTACAGCCTTTTCACCATCTTGCAAATCTAAAATAGACTTACTTTCAAAATCCTCATATCTAAATGGATAATAAGTTAATAACTGCTCAATAGTCACAAGATCTAATTTCAAAAATTTCTCAGCTGATTTTGGACCAATTCCTGGCAAAACCGCTAATTCATCTGATAATTTTTTCATACATCTATTATACCAACAAAAACAATAGAAAACACCATATATTGCACACGATTCAAGGCAGCCATTCAAATTTTTCAGTTAGAATGACCTACTCTATAATAGGTCCCTACATTTATATAGTTTAAAAAAACAGTACATTTTTATTTAATGTATCTATGGAATATTCATTACTTAAGTAAGTACAATTTCCAAAATTTCCCGCAACACCATCTATCAAGGGATAAATTAAAAGAGAATACTAGTTAGCTATACCACCTAAAATCCAAGTGCCAAGCATTCGGGTTTAGGACCTATAAGTACATAAAACGAAGAAATATATAGCTTTAGAAATCAAAAAAGAGAGAACGAATTTCGTTCTCTCAAAAAGTTAGATTAAACCTAAATTTTTTGTAATAAAAACATATAAAAACTATAGTCCGTACGGGATTCGAACCCGTGTTACCGCCGTGAAAAGGCGGTGTCTTAACCCCTTGACCAACGGACCATATATGGGCACGAGTGGAATCGAACCACCGACCTCACGCTTATCAGGCGTGCGCTCTAACCATCTGAGCTACGCGCCCAAACAAATGTTTGGGGATGAACATATTAAGTTCAAAGCGGGTGACGAGAATCGAACTCGCGACAACAGCTTGGAAGGCTGTAGTTTTACCACTAAACTACACCCGCTTAAATGGGAGTTAACGGGATCGAACCGCTGACCCTCTGCTTGTAAGGCAGATGCTCTCCCAGCTGAGCTAAACTCCCATTTGGAGATTTCTCTCCAATTTGCTAAGCGACTACCGTATCTCACAGGGGGCAACCCCCAACTACTTCAGGCGTTCTAGGGCTTAACTTCTGTGTTCGGCATGGGAACAGGTGTATCTCCTAGGCTATCGTCACTTAACTAATGAGTCTTGTCAACTCAAAATTGAATATCTATATTCTAACAAGAAATCGATCGCTTGTCAATATTGACTCTAGTTTATTTCTTTGGATAAGTCCTCGAGCGATTAGTATTGGTCCGCTACATGTGTCGCCACACTTCCACTTCCAACCTATCTACCTGATCATCTCTCAGGGCT
>NZ_JAMWEL010000049.1 GCF_024509555.1 Streptococcus suis | reverse complement strand
AGTATATTGAAAAGGCTCCAAAGTCCTATTGACTCTGGAACCTTTTTCTATTTACATGCTCTCTTAATTTTTTCCTTCCATGGCAAATAAGCCTCCAGCACCTCCTTTTTTGCGAGTGTCTCCTCATTAGGTAAGTGTTCTAGAAGATAGTTCATATATTTCTCTGCATCAAGTCCGTGTCGCTTAGCTGTTTCTAAAAGACTCAAAATGACAGCTGTTGACTTGGCTCCCTCAAAGCTTTGAGAGAATAGCCAATTTTTTCTGCCCATCACCAAGGTCTTCATAGCCCTCTCAGCCATATTGTTGGACAGGACTAGGTCACCGTCCGATAGAACGGTTCGGAAGGTGGTTTCGTATTTGAGGCTATACTCTATTGCAGTACCCAATTTGGAGCCTGGCAAGACAGCCTGTTCACGGCACCAATCAAAGAACTCGTCCATCAAGGGAGTCAACTCTGTCTGGCGTTTATGCAGTCGCTCCTCAGTAGACAAGTCTGTCCAATCATTCTCCAAGGCAAACAGGCGGTCGCAATAAGCTAATCCCTTAGCTCCTAAAGAAGTCTTGTCTGTCTTCTTAGGAGTCGCCTCAAAAAACTTTCTCCTAACATGAGCCCAACAACCAACTAGTTGAGCCTTGTCTAATTGGCGATAAGCACTCCACATGTCACAATGAACGTAGCCCGCATAATCCCCTAGAAATTCCTCCACAACCAAGCCACTCCGTCGTTTGTCATGATGATATAGGGTAATTCCATTTTTCTCCTGCTTCCCAGACAAGAAGGTCCAGTAGAAGGTCAACTGGCTATCATTTTCCAAGACCTTGTAGGAGGTTTCATCCGCATGAAGAATAGGCTGCTCCAACAATTTCT
>NZ_JAMWEL010000048.1 GCF_024509555.1 Streptococcus suis | reverse complement strand
AATATCCTTGTCAGTTGCTGTAATACCAGTCTTCTCAACTTTATCAGTTGATGGTGTAAATTTATCCAAAGTAAGGGCATTTACAGTTGTGAAGTCTTGTGTTGCTGGTGCCCATGCTGAGTATGTATCCGCAATGATGTCACCTGTTACTGCATCAATTTGAACTGTGCGAGTAAATGTCAAGGTTTCTTCTGAAACTACTGGTTTGCCGTCAGCATCAAGAACTGGTGTGCCATCTGCGTAGACATGGTTAACTGTCAAGGTAACTTCTTCAACCAAGCCAAGTTCACCATAGGTACGACCTTTTGGATCGTTTGGTACTGGATCAGTTGGTTTAACTGGATCAGTTGGAGTTGGTGTATCTGGGTTGTTGTCTGGATCTTTTGGATCAACAACTGACACACCTGTACGATAGATAATCGTTGCATTTGTATCATTATCAGTCGCAACTACACCTGTCTTGGTTACGCTTTGCGTTGAAGGAAGATAATCTGCCAACTCAGCTACATCATCCTTCGTCAAGGCTGAAACAGCTTTGAAGTCTTGTGTTGCTGGTGCCCATGCAGAGTAAGTATCCACAATAATATCACCAGTTACAGCATCCACTTGAACTGTACGCGTGAAGGTTAAGGTTTCAGTTGTAACAACAGGCTTGCCATCCTTAACAACTGGAGAACCATCTGCATAGACATGGTTAACGGTCAAGGTTACTTCTTCAACCAAGCCAAGATCACCATAGGTACGACCTTTTGGATCGTTTGGAACTGGCGTGTCTGGAGTTACCGGAGTTTCTGGTGTTGGTGTGTCTGGATTGTTATCTGGATCTTTTGGATCAACAACTTTAACATTTGTACGATAGATAATCGTTGCATTTGTATCATTATCA
>NZ_JAMWEL010000047.1 GCF_024509555.1 Streptococcus suis | reverse complement strand
TATAAAAAACAAACTGGAGGATTTATTATGTCTCAGCCCATCGTCCCATTGACTATTCCCCAATCTCGCCGCTTTGAAAAGAAAAGCAGAAACGATATTCTGATGAGAATTCGTCTCGGAAAAACGGAAGTCACATTCTTCCAATCTATCAACCCTAAAATAATGGAAACAATCTTGGATAAGGTGCTGCATTATGACCATCCGACTCAGTGATTTAGGTCAAGTCTACTTGGTTTGTGGGAAAACGGACATGCGTCAAGGAATTGATTCTCTCGCCTACCTTGTCAAAAGTCAATTCAATCTGGATCCCTTTTCAGGTCAGGTCTATCTCTTCTGCGGCGGTCGAAAAGACCGATTCAAGGCTCTTTACTGGGACGGACAAGGATTTTGGTTATTGTATAAACGATTTGAGAATGGAAAATTGACCTGGCCAAACAATGAAGAAGAGGTTAAAGCCCTCGCTTCCGAACAGGTGGACTGGCTCATGAAAGGATTTTCTATCAGTCCAAAAATAAATGTTTCAAAAAGTCGTGATTTCTATTGAAATCATGGCTTTTCTTTGTGTATAATGAAATAAAAAGAAGGAGGTAAGTCCATGGAGTCACAAGATAAAGTGATTGAAAGTCTAACAAAAACCATTGAAATCATGACCAACGAGTTGACCCTCCTTCGTGAACAGGTTGAGTACCTGAGACAGAAACTCTACGGAAAATCATCAGAGAAGGTTGTGTATCAACCCGGTCAGCTGAGCTTGTTTAGTGAGGAAAGTCTCCCTGAAGAAGAAGCTGACTTACCCAGTTGAAACGGAGACCATCACCTATAAGCGCAAGAAAGCTAAGGGAGTTCGTCAGGCTATTTTTAGTCAGTTCACTCCAGAGATTGTTCATCACGAATTGCAAGGAGAAGATTGTACCTGTCCAGACTGTCATGGTCAGCTGAAGGAGATTGGCTCAGCTGTTCAACGACAAGAATTGGTCTTTATTCCTGCGCAATTAAAGCGGATTGACCATGTTCAACACGCTTACAAATGTCAGGCATGTAGTCAGAAGAATCTGAGCGATAAGATTATCAAGGCTCCTGTTCCTAAGGCACCTCTGGCACACAGCTTGGGTTCAGCTTCTATCATTGCCCACACTATTCACCAGAAATTCAATC
>NZ_JAMWEL010000046.1 GCF_024509555.1 Streptococcus suis | reverse complement strand
CGGCGAGATTGGGGAATAGTCAATGGGACGATGGGCTGAGACATAATAAATCCTCCAGTTTGTTTTTTATAACAGTATACCGGAGGAAGGAGTGAGTGGATAGATACCTTGTTATTGGGCGGTTACCAATCATTTTGGAGAATTGGAAAGTTCTTTTATACGTGGTAGAAATCGTGGAAAGGAAGAAGGTCGATTAGAAGTTGCACAGCGCTTATTAAACAGAGGTCTTGGCATAGAAGATGTTTTAGAAATCACCGGCTTAACCTCAGAACAGTTGGCTTCCCTTTCACAAGACCATCAGTTTTAGGAGGAAGTGAAAATGGTAGATCAATGGTTGCGTAATGCCTCCAATCATTTTGGGGAATTGGAAAGTTCTTTTATACGTGGTAGAAATCGTGGAAAGGAAGAAGGTCGATTAGAAGGTCTAGCAGAAGGTCGGTTAGAAGTTGCACAGCGCTTATTAAACAGAGGTCTTGGCATAGAAGATGTTTTAGAAATCACCGGCTTAACCTCAGAACAGTTGGCTCCCCTTTCACAAGACCATCAGTTTTAGGAGGGAGTGAAAATGGTAGATCAATGGTTGCGTAATGCCTCTAATCATTTTGGTGAATTAGAATACCGTAGCCTCCGTTTCGAAACTGAAGTTTTGGATATGGAAAACTCCCAAGGTAATGCGGTTGTCAACTACACTGACAGTGAAACACCCTTTACTCGTATTATCGAACACAAACATTTCGAGTTCGGTACACAAGAAAAAACCATTATTACACGCGAGTATTCTAAGACATGGAAACGTGGGGATGAGCCATACTATCCAGTCAACAATGATCGTAACAATAAACTCTACACAGCCTACAAACGCCTAGCTGAACAACAAGAGAATGTTATATTCGGCGGTCGTTTAGGTCACTACCGTTACTACGATATGCACCAGGTAATTGGAGCAGCCTTGCAGTGTGTGAGAAATGAAGTGAAGTAAAAATCTGGTTGAGAGAGTGGTTAAACACTTACTTGACCAGATTTTTGATTTTTAGAGCAGAAGCAATTTTCGGTAAATTCTCAAAGTAAGTTCTAGTTCCCGTCCTTCCAGAAGTTACTTTGAGAAAACTGCATAACATCAACAGAATTTAGTCTCAGACTAAGTTCTTTTTTTGACTAAAAATGTTGATAATAGTG
>NZ_JAMWEL010000045.1 GCF_024509555.1 Streptococcus suis | reverse complement strand
GGCTCTATAATTTCTGTAGTGGGTAAATCCACCATGGAAATTATGGAGCCTTTTTGAGTATAGAAAAAAAGTCCCATATGACCTATAATGAAAAGTGCTCAAACTATCATTTTAGAAAGACTCATATGGAACAACTAAATCTTATCACAAATCTTCTCAGAATTAAAGACAAAAATATCACTATCTCTAATGAATATGACCTAGGAACTCACGTAGAACTCCACGGTCACTTGGATTATACAGCCCCTAAATGTCCCTCCTGCAAGGGACAAATGGCAAAATACGACTTCCAAAAACCCTCCAAAATTCCCTACCTAGAAACTGCTGGTTATCCCTTGCTTATCCGACTTAGAAAGCGTCGTTTCAAGTGCAAAGAATGTGGGAAAATGGCTGTCGCTGAAACTCCTCTTGTCAAGAAGAACCACCAAATTTCTGTCGCCGTTAACCAGAAAATCGCCCAATTACTCATCGAAAATCAAGCAATGACACATATTGCACACAGGCTATCTATCTCAACCTCATCAGTTATGAGAAAGCTTAATGAGTTCAAGTTTGAAACAGATTGGAATACCTTACCTGAGGTGATGAGCTGGGATGAATATGGCTTCAAGAAGGGGAAAATGAGCTTTATCGCTCAAGATTTCAACTCCCTAAATGTCATAACTATTCTGGACGGAAGAACACAAGCAACCATCCGAAATCACTTTCTACGCTATCCTAGAAAGGTTAGAAATCAAGTCAAAGTCATTACCATGGATATGTTTAGTCCTTACTACAAATTGGCTAGACAGCTATTTCCAAACGCCAAGATTGTTCTGGACCGCTTTCACATTGTGCAGCACCTTAGCCGTGCTATGAACCGCGTTCGTATTCTAATTATGAATCAATTCGACAGAAAATCGCACGAATACCGAGCCTTGAAACGTTACTGGAAATTGATTCAACAAGATAGCCGTAAACTCAGCGATAAACGATTTTATCGCCCTATGTTTCGCATGCACTTGACTAACAAGGAAATTCTAGAAAAACTCCTATCCTACTCAGATGAACTCCTACAACACTATGAACTCTATCAGCTTCTCTTGTTCCATTTCCAAGAGAAAAACTCAGATCATTTCTTTGACCTTATCGAACAGGAAATAGCCAATGTTAATCCTATTTTCCAGACGGTATTTAAGACATTTCTAAAGGATAAAGACAAGGTTTTAAACGCCATGGAATTGCCTTATTCCAACGCCAAACTGGAAGCTACCAACAATCTCATCAAAGTCATTAAAAGAAATGCCTTTGGTTTCAGGAACTTTGAAAATTTTAAAAAACGTATTTTGATTGCTTTGAACATAAAGAAAGAGAGAACGAACTTCGTCCTCTCTAGGTGTTAGCTTTTCATCTACCCACTACAGTTGACAAAGAGCC
>NZ_JAMWEL010000044.1 GCF_024509555.1 Streptococcus suis | reverse complement strand
TGAACCGCACCCCAAAAGTTAGACAGAAAAAATCTAACATTTGGGGTGCTATTTTTATGAAATTGAGCTATGAAGACAAAATCGAAATCTATGAACTACGCCAAAGTGGTCAGTCTATCAAGAACTTGTCAAACCAATTTACTATTTCTGAATCTGTTATCCAATATATGCTTCGACTGATTGATAGGTATGGAATAAACATTGTCAAGAAAGGTAAGAACACTTATTATCCTCCAGAACTCAAGCAGGAAATGATTGATAAAGTACTTCTTCAGAAGCAGTCGAGTCTGTCAGTCTCACTTGATTACGCCTTGCCAAATCGAGGAACTCTCCCAAACTGGATAGCACAATACAAGAAAAACGGGTATACTATTCTTGAGAAAACAAGAGGGAGGCCACCAAAGATGGGGCGTAAACCAAAGAAAACCTGGGAAGAGATGACGGAGTTAGAGCGACTTCAGGAGGAAAATGAACGGCTTAGGACGGAGAATGCCTATCTAAAAAAGTTGAGAGCGCTTCGTTTAAGGGACGAAGCCAGAGAACAAGAAAGGCTCAAACAGTTAGAGAGATGGTCGCAGAAGGATTCCGACTAGATCTACTGCTGACGATTGCTCAATTAGTTCCTTCTACCTATTACTATCAAGTCAAACAATTGAATAAACCTGATAGAGATAAGGACTTAAAAGTTGAAATTCAAGCCATTTATGATGAACATAAGGGAAACTATGGCTACCGTCGCATTCACCTTGAACTAAGAAATCGTGGATTTTCTGTCAACCACAAGAAAGTACAACGACTGATGAAAGAGTTAGGTTTGACTGCTCGTATTCGTAGACGCAAGAGATACAAGTCTTACAAGGGCGATGTGGGCAAGAAAGCTCCTAATCTCATTGAGAGAGCCTTTGAAGGGGCTAAGCCTTTTGAGAAGTGCTATACAGATGTGACTGAGTTCGCTCTGCCAAATTGTGCTGAAAAACTCTATCTTTCTCCTGTTCTGGATGGCTATAATAGCGAAATTATTGATTTTACCTTATCCCGCTCTCCAAACCTCATACAAGTTAAGACCATGCTTGAGAAGGTCTTCCCTGAGGAAACTTACCCAAATACCATTCTCCATAGTGACCAAGGTTGGCAATACCAACATGAAGTCTATCACCGTTTTCTTGCAAGTAAAGACATACGTCCTTCCATGTCTCGCAAGGGAACCAGCACAGATAATGGCATGATGGAATCCTTCTTTGGTGTCTTGAAGACTGAGATGTTTTATGGCTTTGAGAAGACTTTCAAGTCTATGGATCAACTGGAGCAAGCTATCACCGAGTATATTTTTTACTACAACAATAAACGCATTAAAACAAAACTAAAAGGACTTAGTCCTGTTCAGTATAGAACTAAATCCTTTCAATAATATTTTTTGTCTAACTTTTTGGGGTCAGTACA
>NZ_JAMWEL010000043.1 GCF_024509555.1 Streptococcus suis | reverse complement strand
CTTTTTTTGACTAAAAATGTTGATAATAGTGAGTTTTAGGGTTGAAAAAGTTGAAAAAAAGAGTACACTAAAGTTACTGGCTCTGAGACGTCTCAAAGTAAGTTCTAGCTATCTGGAATTTTGGATGGGACAAGTTCCTTTCTATTTTGAAATTATTTTTTAATAAAAACTAGCGATTATTTATCCAATAATCGAGGTGATTGAATGACGTTCTCAGGGTCAATTTTAGAGATTCCCAAAAGTGTTGCCAATTCCTCACCGTAGGTAAATGTAAAGAGTTCATAGGCGGATTTTCCGTTGAAAGAAGCTCGTTTGATGCTGTTGACATGCGAACAAACCAGGTTGATGTCCTCCTGTGTCAAGTTGTCAAAAGAACTTCCTTTAGGAAGAATATCTCTGATAAGTGTGTGATTCTTCTCAATTCTCCCTTTCTGGTCAGAACGATTGGGGTCACAGAAGAATAGCTTAGATTCTCCACGCACATCCATTTCGATGTCGTCCACTCTGGCGAATTCACCGCCATTATCGGTCAGAATGACAGGAAATATTTCGCAGAAGTCCATCTCTTTCTGATGTAGGTCATTCTTGATAGCGTAGAGATGTTTAGCGACCTCATTAGCTGTTTTATTATCAAGTAATCGAGCGAAGATAAAGTTACAGAAGGAGAGGTTAAAGGTGAGAAGTACCTTTCCGCCGATCCGTCCAGTAACGGTGTCCATTTCCAGCCAATAGCTGATTCCTTTCTCTGTGAGAAAGCGTTGGAAGTCCTCGTAAGACCGTCCTTCTTTGGCAATTTTAGGAATGGGTTGTAGGTTTCTGGTTCTCCGCTTTCTGAATTTCACGACACGGGGGAAATCAATGGGCTTTGTGGACAGATAGCCTTTTTCAAGGTATCTGTAGATAGAAGCTCTGGATGCCGAAAGTTCGTTTGAGGCGATGATATGGTTGAGGTGTTGTCCCTTTTGGATGGCTGAAGAGACAATCTCGTCCATACGATAGAATTCTTCCTTGTTTAGGGCAACACCTGTTCTCGAGTCTGAGAGCTTAGCTTCGTAATCAAGCTGAGCTCTTTTTGCGTAGTAGAATTGTTTCTGGTATCCACAATTGATTCTCTTTTTCGGACAGGCATTACAAACGTAGGGAGCCTTTTTGAGTAGAGGGCAAGAATCACAATTAGATGTCACAGAATTTTCTTTAACCACTCGATTTCTCCGAACTTCTTTTGAGATTGTAGAAGGATCTTTACCTAACTTAGCTGCTATAGCTGAGAAGGGCTTAAGTTGTTCAATTCCTATTTGAATATCGTTGCGATCAGAGAGAGTTAAGTGTTTGTTTTTCATTGTCGATTGCCAACTTGTCCCATAGTAAGTTCTACCTTATTTCTTTGTCTCAGTCTAATTTCCAGTTTTTAAGACAGACTAGAACTTACTTTGAGAATTTAGC
>NZ_JAMWEL010000042.1 GCF_024509555.1 Streptococcus suis | reverse complement strand
TGATATACTCCCCTTATAGTGGACAGTGAAAAAACAAAAATTTTCACTAGAAACTATGAGGGGAGTTTTATTATGTCCAAAAGAAGTCCAAAATCTGTATCTGAGAAACTAGAAATAGTTCTACTGCACTTGGAAGAAGGGAAATCACTTAGCTGGTTAGCTAGGCACCATGGCGTGTCTAAAGACACCCTATCGAATTGGGTTCGGAAGTACAAAGAAGCTGGTGTTGAGGGGCTAGAGGAAAGTCGTCACTGGACGAAGTATAGTAAAGAGTTGAAGGAACAAGCTGTTTCCGACTATCTCAATTGTTTGGGAAGTCTCAAAGAACTGACTGAAAAATATGGAATTTCTTGTCATTATGTTCTCAGTTCCTGGATAAAAAGTTATACTAGTGGTAAAGAACTGAAAGCTACTAGTAGAGGAATGAGTCGCATGAAACAAGGACGCAAGACAACATTTGAAGAACGGGTTGAGATTGTCAATTTTACTCTTGCCCACGAGAAAGATTACCAAGGGGCTGTTGAGAAGTATGGTGTTTCCTACCAACAGGTCTATTCTTGGGTTAGAAAGTTTGAGAAGGACGGTTCTAACGGCCTCCTCGACCGTCGTGGAAAAGGTTTGGAAAGTAAGCCTAATCTGACTTCGGAAGAAGAATTACGCCTTAAAATCAAGCAACAGGAAGAACGGATTAAGTATCTTGAAATGGAGAACGGCCTGCTAAAAAAGTTAGAAGAAATCAAACGACGAAACCGACGGTAAGACTTGGTCGCCACTTGGAAACTTTCCAAGCGATTAAAGAATATGCGGATGAGCATGAAGAGGCTTCTATCAGCCACTTGTGCCGAATCCTAAAGGTATCTCGCTCAGGCTATTACAAGTGGTTGCGTCATCAAGAAACTCCTTCTGAACAGGAAAATTTAGGCTTGATGGATGTCATCAAGGGCCTTCATAGCCAACATAATGGCATTCTTGGTTATCGTCGTATGACTCTATTTGTCAATCGCAAGCTTGGAACAAGCTACAACAAGAAACGGATTTGTCGCTTGATGCACATTTTAGGCATTCGCTCCATTATCAGAAGAGCCAAGGGGTATTGTACCAAGACTAGCTTTGTTAATGTAGAAGACAATATTCTCAATCGTGATTTTACAGCTACTGCCCCCAATCAGAAATGGTGTACAGATGTGACTTTCTTGAAGTATGGTCTCGGCTGTAAAGCCTATTTGAGTGCTATTAAGGACCTTTATGACGGCTCTATTGTCGCTTATGTGGTTGGTCAGTTTAATGATAACGAATTGGTGTTAGAGACGCTTCGTAAAGCACGGAAAGCTAATCCTGATGCGACGCCATTGATTCACAGCGATCGAGGCTCGCAATACACCTCGAAAGATTATTACCGTTTAACAACCCAGTATCAGATGATTCGCTCTATGTCTCGTGTTGGTAAGTGTATTGACAACGCACCAATTGAGAGCTTCTTCGGACACTTTAAGACGGAGTGCTATGATTTGAAGAAGTATAAGACTTTTGAGGAGTTGGTATCAGACATTGATGCTTACATCCATTTTTACAATCACCAACGTTTTCAAGAACGCAACAACGGCCTTGCCCCTCTTGAAATGAGGAACAAGGCCGTCGCCTAATCTTTTATTATTTCATTGTCCACTTGACAGGGAGCTGTTCA
>NZ_JAMWEL010000041.1 GCF_024509555.1 Streptococcus suis | reverse complement strand
GTCAAATCGTTCTTCTCTGCATCCGTTTGTGGAGTTGGAGTAGTTGTTACGACTGTATCAGTACCTGGGATAGTATCAACGGAGCCGTCTGGGTAAGTGATCGTCACTGTTCCATCGTTTCCAACTTCTACAGTTGTACCTGTTGGAAGGTCTGGGTTAGATTTCTCAACTTCGTCTTTAACCTTAGCTTTTTCGTCATCAGTCAAGTTGTTTGTATCGGCAACTGGGGTTACGGCTGGAGTGTTTGGTGTGTTCTCATCCGCATCTGATGGGTTAGCTGTTACAGGTTTTTCAGTAGAATCTGATGTGTTACCTGCTTCGTCAGTAGCTGTTGCAGAAACTTTATCACCTTCTTTGAGCTCAACACCTGCTGGTACATCAACTGTGTAGTTGCCGTTTTCGTCAGCTGTTGTTGTAGCAGTTGAACCGTCTGGGAAGGTTACAGTTACGGTTGAACCTGGTTCAGCTGTACCTGTTACTGTTGTATCACCTGCTTTTGGTGTGTTGACTTCTGGTGCTTCTGGTGCTGTCGTATCTGTATTAGGGGTTACTGTATCAGTACCTGGGATTGTGTCAACTGAGCCGTCTGGGTAAGTGATCGTCACTGTTCCATCGTTTCCAACTTCTACTGTTGTACCGGTTGGAAGGTTTGGATTGGACTTCTCTACTTCTTCCTTAACTTTAGCTTTTTCGTCATCAGTCAAGTTGTTTGTGTCGGCAACTGGTGTTACGGCTGGAGTGTTTGGTGTGTTCTCATCCGCATCTGATGGGTTAGCTGTTACAGTTTTTTCAGTTGAATCTGATGTGTTACCTGCTTCATCAGTAGCTGTCGCAGTGACTTTATCACCTTCTTTAAGTTCAACACCTGCTGGGACGTCAACTGTGTAGTTGCCGTTTTCGTCAGCTGTTGTTGTAGCAGTTGAACCATCTGGGAAGGTTACAGTGACAGTTGAGCCTGGTTCTGTTTTACCTGTTACAGTTGTATCACCTTCTTTTGGTGCGTTAACAACTGGTGCTTCTGGGGCTGTTGTATCTGTATTAGGTGTAACTGTTTCAGTACCTGGAATTGTGTCAACTGAGCCATCTGGATATTTAATTGTTACTGTTCCGTCGTTACCAACTGTTACTTCTGTTCCTGTTGGAAGGTCTGGATTAGATTTCTCAACTTCTTCCTTAACTTTAGCTTTCTCATCATCAGTCAAGTTGTTTGTATCTTCAACTGGCGTTACGGCTGGAGTATTTGGGGTGTTCTCATCCGCATCTGATGGGTTAGCTGTCGTTGTAGTTTCTGTTGGTTCTGAGACGTTACCAGCTTTGTCGGTTGCTGTCGCAGTGACTTTGTCGCCTTCTTTAAGCTCAACACCTGCTGGGACGTCAACTGTGTAGTTTCCGTCTTCATCTGCAGTTGTTGTTGCAGTTGAACCGTCTGGGAAGGTTACAGTTACTGTTGCACCTGGTTCTGTTTTACCTGTTACAGTTGTATCACCTTCTTTTGGTGCGTTAACAACTGGTGCTTCTGGGGCTGTTGTATCTGTATTAGGTGTAACTGTTTCAGTACCTGGAATTGTGTCAACTGAGCCATCTGGATATTTAATTGTTACTGTTCCGTCGTTACCAACTGTTACTTCTGTTCCTGTTGGAAGGTCTGGATTAGATTTCTCAACTTCTTCCTTAACTTTAGCTTTCTCATCATCAGTCAAGTTGTTTGTATCTTCAACTGGCGTTACGGCTGGAGT
>NZ_JAMWEL010000040.1 GCF_024509555.1 Streptococcus suis | reverse complement strand
CCAGGTACTGATACAGTCGTAACAACTACTCCAACTCCACAAACGGATGCAGAGAAGAACGATTTGACTAACCCAACTAAGACTCCAGTTGCGGATACGAACAACTTGACTGATGACGAAAAAGCTAAAGTTAAGGACGAAGTTGAGAAATCTAACCCAGACCTTCCAAGTGGTACAACAATCACAGTTGGAAATGATGGCACAGCTACAATCACGTATCCAGATGGTTCTACAGATACACTTACTGGAACAGTAACAGTAATTGGTACTACTCCAACTCCACAAACGGATGCAGAGAAGAATGATGTTACAAATCCAACTAAGACCCCAGTTGCGGATGTTAATAACTTGACTGACGACGAAAAAGCTAAAGTCAAGGAAGAAGTTGAAAAAGCAAACCCAGACCTTCCAAGTGGTACAACAATCACAGTTGGAAATGATGGCACAGCGACTATCACTTACCCAGATGGTTCTACAGATACACTTACTGGAACAGTAACAGTAATTGGTACTACTCCAACTCCACAAACGGATGCAGAGAAGAATGATGTTACAAATCCAACTAAGACTCCAGTTGCGGATACTAACAACTTGACTGAAGATGAAAAAGCTAAAGTTAAGGAAGAAGTAGAGAAGTCTAATCCAAACCTTCCAAGTGGTACAACTGTAGAAGTTGGAAATGACGGAACAGTGACGATCACTTACCCAGATGGATCTGTTGACACAATCCCAGGTACTGATACTGTTGCTACAGAGCCACCTTACGAACCAGTTCCACAAACGGATGCAGAGAAGAACGGAATTACTAACCCAACTAAGACCCCAGTTGCGGATACGAACAACTTGACTGAAGATGAAAAAGCTAAAGTTAAGGAAGAAGTAGAGAAGTCCAACCCAGGTCTTCCAAGTGGTACAACAATTGAAGTAGGTAACGATGGCTCAGTTGCTATCACCTACCCAGATGGTTCAATTGATATCATTCCAGGTGCTGATACAGTTGTTCCAACTACTCCAGTTCCACAAACGGATGCAGAGAAGAACGATGTAACAAACCCAGCTAAGACTCCAGTTGCCGATACGAACAACTTGACTGAAGAAGAAAAAGCTAAAGTTAAGGAAGAAGTAGAGAAGTCCAACCCAGGTCTTCCAAGTGGTACAACAATCGAAGTAAGCAATGGTGGTTCAGTAACAATTACTTACCCAGATGGTTCAATCGATATCATTCCAGCTACTGATGCTGTAGTTCCAACAACTCCAACTCCACAAACGGATGCAGAGAAGAATGGAATTACTAACCCAGCTAAGACACCGGTTGCCGATACGAACAACTTGACTGAAGAAGAAAAAGCTAAAGTTAAGGAAGAAGTAGAGAAGTCCAACCCAGGTCTTCCAACAGGTACAACAATTGAAGTAAGCAATGGTGGATCAGTAACGATCACATATCCAGATGGCTCAATCGATATCATTCCAGCTGCTGATGCTGTAGTTCCAACAACTCCGACTCCACAAACGGATGCAGAGAAGAACAATGTAACAAACCCAGCTAAGACACCGGTTGCAGATACTAACAACTTGACTGAAGATGAAAAAGCTAAAGTTAAGGAAGAAGTAGAAAAATCCAACCCAAGTCTTCCAAGTGGTACAACAATCGTTGTTGGTAATGACGGTTCAGTGACAATCACTTACCCAGATGGCTCAGTTGACACAATCTCAGGTACTGATACAGTAACCCCTAATACTGATACTACAGCACCGGAAGCACCAATTGTCAATACGCCAAAAGCTGGTGATAAGACTGTCACAGGTACTGCTGAACCAGGTTCAACTATCACAGTAACCTTCCCAGACGGTTCTACAGTGACAACAACAGCAGATGAGAACGGAAACTTTACAGTTGATGTTCCAGCAGGTGTTGAACTTCAAGAAGGCGATAAAGTAACTGCAACAGCAACAGATGGTGCAGGAAACACATCGGCTTCATCAGAAGTAACTGTCGCAGGTGGAACTGCTCCAATC
Source organism: Streptococcus suis (assembly GCF_024509555.1). Lineage (GTDB taxonomy): Bacteria > Bacillota > Bacilli > Lactobacillales > Streptococcaceae > Streptococcus > Streptococcus suis_AD. The sequence goes on along the minus strand of NZ_JAMWEL010000040.1, from coordinate 414 downwards.
GGTAATGTTGATTCGAACAATGCAGTAAACAACGGAAATTCAGTAGATGTTGCGAACGGAGCATCTACGAAGAATAAACAAGCTGTATTGCCTAAGACAGGTGAAGAGTCTGGCATGATGAGTCTCATGGGACTTGCAGGACTCGTAGCATTTGGCTTACTTGGATTTAAACGTCGTAGAAAAGAAGAAGAATAAACAGTTGAATTATTCTCTCGTCTAAAAACGATAGTAAAGGACTCCGAAATTTTCGGAGTCCTTTTTAAGGTTCATTGTAACCGCCCAATAACGTAACCGCCCAATAACAAAGTATATTGTAACCGCCCAATAACAAAGTATATTGAAAAGGCTCCAAAGTCCTATTGACTCTGGAACCTTTTTCTATTTACATGCTCTCTTAATTTTTTCCTTCCATGG